>JAZKZI010000039.1:0-3910 GCA_045612585.1 Christensenellaceae bacterium
CGCCTAAAAGTTTTATAAATAGCGAACTATCAAATGCTTTTAATAGAAATTTATCAGGAACGCTTGCTATCCTTGCCAAAATTAATGCAAGTGCAATAGCAACAATACCTGTGTTCTTCTTAAATATACAGCCAATCGCAATAGCAACGGCTAAAAAAACCAAAGACAATATAGGATATAACATAACTTGGCCTCTCTTGAGTATTTTGTATAAATCTACAATGCAATAATTATACAATTAATGAAAATAAAAGTCAAGAAATTTGTTTTCTTTTTTATTCATAAAATATTGGACACATCGCCATAAAATGATGTGTCCAATTTGTTTTGTTATTGAGTTTAATTTGATAAGATTTTTACAACTCTAAACTAAATAATTAGCCATTTTAAAAACCTTAAAATTGTTAGTAAATTACTAATTATTTATTTAATGCTTCCAAAGCTGCAACTGTATACACTTGCACACTAACACAAAACTTCCCCACCACTTCCCCTTAAAGATTAAGGGGCTAAGGAAATTAAAGGAGTTTTACAGTTAGGGATTAAAAAGAGGAAAGCTGTATTCAGAAAAAAGCCTTCCTCTTTATTAAATTTATCCTTTATATCCCCAAACCACAGGGCGATTTGAATAGTTCCAACTACTATTCCAACCAATTGGCATACTTTCAGCCTCGCAATAAATTGTGAGTGAACTGCAAGAAGAGAACGCATATTCACCTATACTTGTTACGCTTGCTGGAATTTCTATACTTGTTAATGAACTGCAACCAGCGAACACTCCATATCCTATACTTGTTACGCTATCAGGAATTTCTATACTTGTGAGTGATTCACAACTAAGGAATGTACAATCTCCTATGCTTTGGACACTATCTGGAATTTCTATACTTGTGAGTGATTTGCAATAAAAGAACGCATAATCACCTATACTTGTTACATTTGCTGGTACAGTAAATTCAGTTGCTGTTTGACCTATTGCATATTGTATTAACGTTGTTCCATCTTTACTATATAAATTGCCATCTATATCTTTATAGTTAGGATTATCTTCTGCTACATCTATACTTGTTAATGAACTGCAACCAACGAACGCATAATCTCCTATACTTGTGATATTATCAGGAATTACTACACTTGTTAATGAACTGCAAGAAGAGAACGCATAAGAACCTATACTTGTTACACTGTCTGGCAACACTATATTTGTTAATGAACTGCAATCATAGAATGCTCTATTTCCTATACTTGTGATATTATCTGGAATTACTATGCTTGTGAGTGAGTCGCAATTATAGAACGCTTCATATCCTATACTTGTGACAGGTTTGCCATTAAATATTAAAGGAATATATACATTATTGCTATCACCAGTATAGTCTATCACTTCATATTCAGTATCGTTTGTTATTAAACTAAATTCTAGACCTACTGTTGATTTATCTCCACAAGCACATTCATTCCATCTGTCTGCGCCATTTTGTCTTAAAATAGTATAGTTATGTTCTTTCAATTTTCCATATTCACTATCGCACACTGTGCATTGTGCCTTTTCAGTGCATGTTGCTTGTCCACCAATATGCTCTTCAACATTTGTTTTTGCCCCACAAACGCACTCTTGCCAATGCTTTAATTCATTATGCAACATTTCATAACTATGGTTTTCTATATTATGTTTATACCCACAAACACACTCGTCCCAATGCTTTGTTTCGTTATACATAGACAAAACATAGTCGTGCTTATGCTCTGGCTCGTTGCTACAAGCAGTTAAACCCAAAGAGCAAGTTAGCAATATGAGTGTCAAAATTGCTAAAAACATTTTCTTCATAAACTTTTCTCCTTTATATGAGATATTTATATTATACCATTTTATTGTTGTTAGTGCAATAAAAAAAACAACACATAGGCACATTCAAAAATATTTAATTACATTAAAACTTACACCTAAAAACCTTTAAAATAAATTAGACACATCATAGGCAAAAACCCTAAAATGATGTGTCTAAGTTATTAAAATTTGATTTTTAATTTATAATTAGTTTTTTCTTGTTGTTTTTAAGTTATTAAAACCTTAAAATTGTTAGTAAAAATCTAACTATTTATTTAATGCTTCTTGAACTGCAACTGCGCAAGCAACTGTCATACCAACCATTGGGTTATTACCAGCACCGATTAAGCCCATCATTTCTACGTGAGCAGGAACTGAACTTGAACCAGCAAATTGAGCATCACTATGCATTCTTCCCATAGTATCTGTCATACCATAAGATGCAGGGCCTGCTGCCATGTTGTCTGGGTGAAGCGTTCTACCTGTGCCACCACCTGATGCAACTGAGAAATAGCTTTTGCCGTTTTCAATAGCCCATTTCTTGTATGTGCCTGCAACTGGGTGTTGGAATCTTGTTGGGTTTGTTGAGTTGCCTGTGATAGAAACGCCAACGTTTTCTAAGCGCATGATAGCAACGCCTTCTGGAACGCTGTCTGAACCATAGCATTTAACGTTTGCTCTTGCACCCTTAGAGAAAGGTTTTTCTTCTAAAACTTCAACTTCTTCTGTTGCTGGGTTGAATTTTGTTTCTACATAAGTAAAGCCGTTGATTCTTGAAATGATATAAGCTGCGTCTTTACCTAAGCCGTTAAGGATAACTCTTAAAGGTTTAATTCTAACTTTGTTTGCGTTGAGTGCGATTTTGATAGCGCCTTCAGCAGCAGCAAATGATTCGTGACCAGCAAGGAAGCAGAAACATTCTGTTTCTTCTGATAAAAGCATTTTGCCGAGGTTGCCGTGACCTAAGCCAACCTTTCTATTTTCAGCAACTGAGCCTGGAATACAGAAAGATTGAAGACCAATACCGATATTAGCAGCAGCTGTTGCAGCTGACTTGTCGCCTGTCTTTTCAGCAGCCTTCAAAGCGATTGCACTGCCTACTGTGTATGCCCATTTAGCATTTTCAAAGCAGATAGGTTGTGTTTCCCCTGCGATTGTATAAGGTGAAATGCCATATTTATCACAAATTTCTTTGCATTCATCAATAGAGTTAATGCCATATTCTTTTAATGTTGCAAGAATTTTGGCTTCTCTTCTTTCATAACCTTCAAATTGTGCCATAATTCATTCCCTCCCTATTATTCTTTACGTGGGTCAATATACTTAACCACACCATCTTCTGGCTTAAAGCGACCATACGTGCCTTTTGACTTTTCATAAGCTTCGTTTGGTTCCATACCCTTCTTAATGAAGTCTGTCATTTTGCCGAGTGAAACGAATTCATAACCAACAACTTCGTTATTTTCGTCAAGAGCCATCTTTGTGCAATAACCTTCTGTCATTTCAAGGTATCTAACGCCCTTTGCCTTTGTGCCGTACATTGTACCTACCATTGACCGAGCGCCCTTGCCTAAGTCTTCCATACCTGCGCCGATTACTAAGCCATCTTCTGAGAAAGCTGATTGTGAACGACCATATACGATTTGTAAGAAAAGTTCTCTCATTGCTGTGTTGATAGCATCACAAACTAAGTCTGTGTTTAATGCTTCAAGCAATGTTTTGCCTGGGAGAATTTCAGCAGCCATTGCTGCAGAGTGAGTCATACCAGAGCAACCAATTGTTTCTACAAGTGCTTCTTCAATAATACCATTTTTAACGTTTAATGAAAGTTTGCAAGCACCTTGTTGTGGTGCACACCAGCCTACACCGTGTGTATATGCAGAAATATCGCTAATTTGCTTAGCTTCTACCCATCTTCCTTCTTCTGGAATTGGAGCTGGGCCGTGTTTTGGGCCTTTGCATACACAGGTCATTTCTTTAACTTCAGTTGAATACTGCATAAATTATGCCTCCATAAATTTTATCTAAATTTTAATCTTTTTTTAGTATACCATAATCGTGCTTTTTTGACAATTATTTTTT
>JAZKZI010000040.1:0-2987 GCA_045612585.1 Christensenellaceae bacterium
TCCCAATGCCCGTGCGAAAGGGTTATTATATCGCACTCTTCAACTGCTGTATAATCAAGGTCTGTTGTCGTGCAGTCAGTAATATAAGGGTCACTAACCACCGTTATTTTATCAAATTTCATTTCAAACGATGAAACTGCCAACCACTTAATATCAACGCCGTATTTTTTCATTTTTTCTCTCCAAAATTATGCTTTTTTCTATTTTAACATATCTAACATTTTATTGTAAAGAAAAATTTCTTTTCTGGCAAAATTTTTGGTCTGCTTTATGCCTTTTCTAGTAGCATTTTGTCTGCAATGAGTGCGATAAATTCGCCATTTGTCGGCTTTTCTGCCCCAACGTAAGCACGAACTCCAAGTATTGAATTTATACTTTCTATTCTTCCCCTATTCCAAGCAACTTCTATAGCGTGGCGAATTGCACGCTCTACTTTAGATGCCGTGGTAGAATATTTCTCGCCGATTTTAGGATAGAGTTTTTTGGTGATGTTGAATTTTTAGCATCTATTCCTCTATTTTAATTATAATTAAAGCGAAAAAGCCACCGAAAACTCGGTGGCTTTTGTTTTTTATTTTTTCGTTTTTTATATTTTTAGCCGTGCATTCTAAAATCAAGGGCGTAAGGAAGTGGATATTTTTCTTTACTTTCTTTTTCTGCCTGTTCATAAGATAAGCCTTGTTCTTTTTGCAACTTCTTTATGTACATATCAACCCAAATTTGAGACATAGAAAGTTCCATTTCTTTAACGTCGTTCAACACAAAGTCTGGGGTTATAATTTCTATAGGTTTTTGATAGTTATCTAAGTTTAAGTATGCAATAGCGAGATATACTTGTAAACGCTTATGTGCTTTAATATTATCGTCTAACTGCTCATAAATATCAATCCATTTTTGGTCTTGACCATTACTCGTTGTCATCTTAGCATAATCTTTAAGCAAAGAAACACAAGACATACCTGATTGCATTTTAAGTGCTTTTTCTAATAGTTCTATGCCTTTCTTTGAATCATTTAGTTCGTTTGCATAAGCAGTGCCTAAGTTGCGATATGCCCAAATTGAAGACTTGAGTTCAATAGATTTTTCCCAAAGTTCCATTGCCTTTTCTAACTTGCCATTAGCATAAGCACATACACCATAATGTAAGTAAGTAAACCAATGGTCAGCATTAGAATTTTTAAGACTGTCTTCAATTACCTTTTCCCACAATTCGCCAGCAACATAAGATGTTGGAACGTAGCCCACTTCTCTATTTGGCAAATAACCTTTTTCTAAAAGTAAATACCAATCTTCAGTTTCACTATTTTCAATCCTTGCAAAATTAAGGTAATTGCTTATTCCTTCTTTGCCGAATTTTGTGCGGAGTTTATTTTCCAAATCGCCCCAGCCACTTGCATTATAAACTGTCTTGGTTTCGCCAAATATTTGAACTTTTTCTAGCTCCTCAAATGACAAGCACTCGCCTGCTTTTATCTTTTTGTCTAATTGATTTTCTACGCACTTTATTGCATCTTCCCAATCACCATATAATTGGTCTTGAGCACCATCAATAGCTGTGAAAGCTTCTGTCCATTCCCAAACTGTCTTTGCTGGCATTGGAATATGCTCTAATTGAGTGTGCGCAAGCCCTGCTTGAATTTCTATATAAGCTTGACCTTTTTCTGAAAGCCATTCACTCCAATGGCGGCCACCTTGATTTTTACCCCACAAGAATAATTTTCTACCACGCAAAGTATGGTCAGAATATTCTAATAAGCCGTAGCCGTTTTTATCAACGGCTGCTTCCCACTTGTTTTGGTCTTTTTGTATTTTATAAAAATAGTCTGCAGAATGCTTTAAGTTAAGTGGATATGAAACGTCATCGCCGTTTACGTATGGAATTGCTTGCTTATCAACTTCATAGTGGTCTTGTTTGTATAAGCAACGGATTGAGTCGTTTGTAGGAACGATTACCCTTGTGTTTTGGGTTTCTGGAACAGCAATGTTTGTCCACCAATACATATAAACATCTTCTTCTTTTGTGTTTTCGACTCTAACTTTAATTACAAGCGATTCTGCACCTTCTGGCAAATATGCAGTTATGCTATATGCTAAGCCACGAATTCTTTCATATTCATAAAAGCGTACTGCATCATCGCCGATAAAATCACAAAACATCTTATCACAAGTTAAAGGTGTGTGACCTTTAATACCTAAGTTAAATTCAACGCCACCAGATAGCCAAGCATTACGAAGTCCTAAGTTGCAAGGTTGAACAACGCTGTTCACATATAAAAGTTCTCTGTTTTGCTTTTTATCAAACAATGACCAAAGTCTTGCACCATAATCAGGCAAAAATGTCGCTCTTAATTTATCATTTTCTAAAATGATAACGTTTACGTCTTTTTCTATTTTATCTCTGTTATATTCATCTTGCATAAGATATGGAATCATTGTTGAAACCATGCCTTTGCCTAAATATCTCGCTTCTTCAGCACTAACGGTTGGCTTGGCAACAAAGCCTGCGTGAATATAACTAACGTTTTTAATATCTGGCATTGGATTAAGTGCACCCAAATCCGAAACTCGCATTTTTGCTGTTGTTTTAATATTCATATTCTTCTCCTAAACCACTTAGAGTGATTCTATTACGTTTTGCATTGTTTTTAGTATAACTTATTTTGACGTATTAAGCAATAGTTTAATCAAATTTTTTTAGGGCTTTTTTGATTTTTTCTATAGGAAGTCCTACAACGTTGTTCATACTGCCAACAAATTTTTTAACAAAGTTAAACTCACCGTCTTGAATACCATATGCTCCTGCTTTTCCAACATATAAATTGCTGTCTAAATAACTCTCTATTTGGCTATCACTTAGTTTATTAAAGATAACAGTGCTTTTATCATAACCCACAATGGTTTTTGTGTTTGTTATTATTGCATAGCCTGTTATAACTTTATGTTTATTTGATGAAAGTTTTTCTAAAATGCGCTTTGCATCTTGCCTA
>JAZKZI010000041.1:0-7280 GCA_045612585.1 Christensenellaceae bacterium
ATTTTGGTTTATATTCAAAAAAGAAAGGATCAATCAATAAACATAACTAAACGCATTGATACTATTCTTTTAAAGCAAGAGCAAGAAAAAAACAATCAATCATCACACGATAATCAATCAAACCTAACCGACAAAAACAAAAAGGATATTAACAAAACCAAAAAAAATATTCGCGATGGGAAGCTTTTTCTAACCGGCGCTCTTGGAGGTGCAATCGGCGTTTACGTTGCAATGTTTGTTTATAAATACAAGCTTACGAGCTTTTTGTTAATGGTTATTATGCCCGTATTCATAGCAATTAATCTTTATTGCTTATTAATTGCATTTAGCGGCAATTTTTGGGTTACCCCGCAGTAATTAATTGGTAAATTTCACACTATACCAAAACAATGCAGTTAACGTTTTTCCATCAATAATTTCGCCGTTTAAAGCCATTTTTAGGACTTCTTCCTTTTTAATCCATTTAACAGAAAGAAATTCATCCTCATCTAAATGAGTTTCAACAATATCAAACTCATTAGCATAATACAAATGCAAAATCTCGCTTGAATAACCAGGTGAAACGGCAAAATCGCAAATATGAGTTAGCTTCTTAGCCCTTAAACCACATTCCTCTTGAAGCTCTCTGTAAGCGGTTAGCTCGCCAAGCTCGTCACCATCTCTCGTTCCTGCGGGAAGCTCTAAAAGCTCCCTTCCGTGAGGATGTCTGTATTGGCTAACGAATGCAAAGCATCCATCCTTTTCTGCTAAAACCGATGCTCCGCCGTTATGACGAACCACTTCCCTAACTAAAAGGTTGCCATTAACCTCAACTTCATCAACAAAAACATTGATGATTTTACCGTTATATATACTTTTGCTATTTAATAATTTTTTCATAACTTTTATAATTTCTTATAAAACTATCGCCTTGCAAAATTTCAGAATTCGCTCAACCTCGTCAATCTCGGTTTCGATTCGCTTAAATCCTAATATTGCATATTTGTAACTTATAAAGGCGGCTTTAATTTCCTGCTTATTTCCACGGAATAGAGCATCCTTAAATCTATCCAGTAAAACCAAAAGATCACTCTTTTCAGCATCTTTAACATGCTTACAGTGAATAATCTTTGCTTTTTCGCTAATTAAAAGCTTTTGAATATCCCTATAACAGGTAAGATATTTTTTTGTTTCGCTATTTGTTTCAGGTTGCTTAATCTGCTTTAATTCTAATTGCTGGCCAACGCCACCAATTGAAACAACAACCTTTGCATCTTCTTTTTCATTAACAGAAGATTGAGCGAGCATTTCTCCGGTAACATATAACACTGCATTTTTAAAAGGAGTTAAAAATCCTTCCGCAAAAAGCTTATAGCTTTTATCAAAGCTTTCAGCGCCGTAATAAATTGAAAGCACGCTTAAAATATCCTCATTCTTGCAATCAAGCTCAGAAAGCAAGCTAAATCCGAATGCAATCAAAAGTCTTTTGTTAGAAACGGGAAAAGCCTCGCCACGAGGTAAGCTGTTAAGATAAGAAGGGTAATCAAAACCTACCGCAGTGAAACATATTAACTCATAAAAAAGCTTAGATGAGGTTACTGCCTTTAATACGGCGGCAATTTTTTTATCTGTTAAAAGATAATTGCTTGAAATAAGCTCATCCATTTTTAATGAAAAACGTTCAATTGACTGTTTTCTGGTAATCATTTCGCCCCTACCCTAATTAAAAAAGCCTTAACTTATACTATTGTAACATATTTTAAACAATTTTACAATTTAATTAGCGCAAACAATTGATTTTTTCTTCATTTTAATATATAATATTTCTTGTAATTTTTTTAAGAAGGTGGGTTTTAATGAAATCTATCCAAATTTTGTTGGAAATGGCTTCGCAAGTTAAGAAGTTTGTTAATATAGTTCAAAGCTATTCCTTTGAAATAGATTTGCGCAGTGACAGATACGTTGTTGATGCTAAATCAATTCTTGGAATTTTTAGCCTTGACCTTTCAAAACCTATTAACGTTGAAATCCACGCAGAAGATAACGAGCTTGAACAATGTGAGGAGCTCATTGAACAATTAAAAGAATTCGCAATTTAAACAAAACTCAAAAGAAGAATGCCAAAGGGGGCAGCATGCAGGTCAAAGGTGACGCATTACTTAACAAGTTAATATTGCTTTTCGTCTTTGACAAGATGGAAACGGCACTTTCTGAAAACACCGTTTTAGATATGTGCTGTTCATCAAACAACTGGCTGGCTTATATGGATTGCCAACCGATTCTTAACGGACTTTTAGAATGTGGCTGGATTTGTAATATTGGAAATAGTGGTGAACCACTTTACACCATCACCCCAGACGGAAGAATTTGCCTTGCAAACTTTTTTATCAACATCCCTGCTTCTACTAGAGAAGAAATTTCACTATTCGTTAAGAATAATAGGCTTAAGTATCGCAGAAAACAAGAGTGCATGGCAGACTATTTTATGAATAAAGACGGAACTTATACCGTATATTTGAAAATTATAGAACCAGCACAGCCCGTTTTAGAACTTAAACTTGTTGTTCCTAACAGGCAAATAGCAAAAGATATTTATAAAAAATGGGGCGAAAAAGCCGTTGACGTATATCGCAACATATATGAAAATTTAGTTGACTAATAAGGAGATTTTTTTATGCAAACTTATATGACCAGAGGAACTTGTAGTAGGCAAATTTTATTTGACGTGACAGAAGATGGCAAACTTTTTGGTGTAAAATTTATCGGTGGCTGTAGTGGCAACCTTCAAGCAATAGCACGACTTGTTGATGGGAAAGATATTGATGAAGTTATTTCTCTTCTTAAAGGAATTAAGTGCAGAAGCAACACTTCTTGTGGAGACCAACTTGCTACTGCTCTTGAAAAATATAAATTGAAAAAATTGAATCCAGACGCCGAAAAATAGTATATTAAACTAAAAAATTAACGGATTTAGCCTTTATGGTTAAATCCGTTTTTTTCTAAATTATTTTCTTTTTTCTAGTATGACCGTAAAAGGCCCGTCGTTTGTTTGACATATCTTCATATCTGCCCCAAACACCCCTTTTTTTACAGGTATGCCTGCTTTTGATAGGCCTTCTGCCACGTATTCATAAAGTGCATTTGCTTTTTCTGGAACTTCTGCATCTAAAAAGTCTGGCCTGTTTCCGTGCGAAGTGTTTGCCATCAAGGTAAACTGAGAAACTATCAAAATTTCGCCTTTTGTATCAATTATAGACTTGTTTATTTTTCCATTTTCATCTTCACAAATTCTAAGTGATGGAATTTTTTTGATAAAATAATCTGCTTCTATCTCCGTGTCCCCTTTCATAACACCTAAAAAGATAACGTAGCCACTACCTATTTCGCTTATTAACTTTCCGTCCACCTTTAAGTTAGCATCTAAAACGCGTTGAATAACTGCTTTCATATTCTTCTCCTTTGCTTATATATAATAACACAAATCAATTTATTTGACAAGTATAATATAAAAGGCTTATAATATCCATAGAGGTTTTTATATGAAGTTTTTAGGTATGGAAAAAATGTCCTTAGTCGATTATGACGGCTTGGTTGCTACCACGGTTTTTACTGGTGGTTGTAATTTCAAATGCCCTTTTTGTCATAATGCACCACTCGTTAGTGGGTTTGAGAACCTTTCTGCACTAGACCAAAATGAAATTTTTGATTATCTTGAAAAGAGAAAAGGTATTATCGACGGCGTGTGTATCACGGGTGGCGAGCCAACACTTCATAGCGACCTACCTTTGTTTATGGAAAAGGTTAAAAATCTTGGATACAAGGTTAAACTTGACACCAACGGCACCAACCCAGACCTTGTAAAATTAGTTAACGAAAATGGGCTTTGCGACTATTTTGCTATGGATATAAAAAATGACAAAGATAGCTACGCAAAAATAATAGGTTTTGACAAGTTTGACACAAAAAAGGTTGAAAAGACGGTAGAGTATTTTTTAACTTCTAATGCTGACTACGAATTTAGGACTACCCTAATAAAACAGTTCCACTCTATCGATAATATTCTTGGCATTGCAGAGTGGATTAAAGGTGCAAAAAAATATTTTCTTCAAAAATTTAAATCTGGTGATAACTGCTTAAATGCAGATGGACTTGAGCCTGTTGATAATGAAACTACTAAAAAATATCTTGAACTCTTAAAAAAATATATACCTTTTGTTAGGGCAAGGGGTTACGATTTTTAATAAAATGATATATTAAAACAAAAAGCCACGGAAAACCCGTGGCTTTTATTTATTTTACAACTACTTTTACCTTTTCTATATTATTATATTTCAAAATTTCTATGGCGCTACTATCAATAACTTCGCCACTGAACATAATTGGAACTGCCGGTGGGCAACTCACGCTTGTTAACGATAAAATTCTGCCTTCGGCTTGTTCTACCTTTACACTTTCGCTCTTACTTAAAAGTGCATCTCTTATACTCATTTTTCTTATAGGCTCTAATTTATTAAACTTTGGTCTAACAATTTCTTTCTCTCTTTTTATTTTGCTAAACGCCTTTTTTAACCTTTTGTAATCGCCATTTTTATTAAACGGCGAAAACATCAAAACTACGTAGATTTTATCAAAATATTCAACAGAAATTTTGTCTTTTTTTAACATGAGAGCAATATCTCTGCCCGTATATCCATAATAATTGCAGTCAATCGAAACCTTTAACGGCTCGTTGCCCACAAGTTTATGTCCTAAAGAAAGTAAAAACTCTTTTATGTCATCAACTTTTTTCTTGCATAGCTCAAAATCTTTGCTATTTTTACTCAAATATTTATTTGCCATATCAAGTGAGCATAATGTCAAATACGATGGGCTTGTTGATGCAAACGTTTTCATTTTGACCTTTACGTCTTGCTTATTAAAAAAGTTAAAGTCTTTTGATATATGTACATATGCCCCACCTGTTAGAACAGGCAAAGTTTTATGTGCAGAATCACAGCACATATCTGCGCCTAAAGTTATTGGGTGCATATTATCACTTAAAAAGTTAAGATAACTGCCGTGTGCATTATCGATGGCGAGCAACACCCCATACTTTTTGCAAGTCTTGGCTATTTCTTTTATAGGCAAAATATTTCCTAAATAGTCTGGCGAAGTGATATATAGTGCCGTTGGCATACACTCCACTTTACTTAAATACGCATCTAATATTTTATCAGTTAATGTGCTTGATAAAAAGCAATCACCTTGTTCGTAAAACCACTCAACGGCAATATCTAATAGCCCAACGCCGTTTAAAAAACTTGCATGTGCATTTCTTGTGCTAAGAATAAGTGGGGTATCCCCCTTAGAAAGAGCATAATCTTTGATTAAAGCAAGCATTGTCATGATTGAAAGAGACGAGCCTTGCGTCGAATAAACCGAAAAATTAGTGCCAAAAATTGATGAAAGATTTTTTTCGCTTTCATCTATAATAGAGCTTGCATCAAACAAACTATCGGCACCATCAATTTCGGTTATGTCAAACTTAGCACCTTTTATATTGCCCTTATGCCCTGGCATATGCAGTCTAACAGCATTTGATTTATTATATTCTTTGATAAAATCTATAATCGGCGTGTTCATTTATTCTTCTAAACCGTCTATCACTGCTAAAGCAATAGCACATTCCATACGCTTTTTGAAAAGTTCACAGCCTGCCTTATAAACTCCACGCACACTGCCCGTTGCGTGATATGCATTTGCAGAGCAACCACCAGAGCAATAGAGTTTTGCCCAACAGTCCTTACAATCTTTTCTTGCATAAACGTTGCAGTCCAAAAACTCTTTAGTTATAGCCTTGTTTGTCACCCCGTCATAAATATTGCCGAGTTTGAACTTTTCTTCACCAACGAATTGGTGGCAAGGATAGAGGTCGCCCGTTGGGGTGACTGCCATATATTCAGTTCCAGAACCACAGCCAGAAATTCTTTTATAAATGCAAGGGCCACCCTTTAGGTCTATCATATAGTGATAGAAGGTGAAAGGCTTTCCTTCTTGTTTCTTTTTAAGCATAAGTTCGGCTAGTTTTTCATACTCTGATAAAACGATTTTTATATCTTCTTCAGTTAGTTCGTTTTTATCGCCCTTTGCACACACAACAGGCTCCATACTAAGTTCTGTAAAGCCGTGCTTTAACATTTCTTTTATATCTTCGGTAAAGTCAGGGTTAAAGTGAGTGAAAGTGCCACGCATATAGTAATTTTTATTGTCACGCTCTTTAACTAACTTTTGGAATTTTGGAAGTATCTTTTCCCAACTTCCTTTTCCGTTATAATCAACCCTATATCTATCGTGAACTTCTTTTCTACCGTCAAGAGATAAAACCACGTTTGACATTTCTTTATTGGCAAAATCAATAACGTCGTCATCAATAAGCACGCCGTTTGTTGTTAAGGTAAACCTAAAGTTTTTCTTTTTCTCTTTTTCAATTGAGCGAGCATATTTAACAAGGTCTTTTACCACATCAAAATTCATAAGTGGTTCGCCACCGAAAAAGTCAACTTCAAGGTTAGTTCTCGTTCCAGAATTTTCAACCAAAAAATCTAGCGCACGCTTTCCTACCTCATATGACATAAGTGCCCTTTCGCCATGATATTTGCCTTGACTTGCAAAGCAATATTCACAGTTAAGGTTGCAAGTGTGGGCAACGTGAAGACATAAAGCTTTTACCACGCCAGAAGTTTTGGCTTTGAGTTCTCCTGCCATATTTTCAAAAGTATCGTTTGAAAATAATACCCCTTGATTTTTTAGGTCTTCAATTTGGCTATAGCACTCTAAAACTTCTTCCTTGTTTACGCCTTGACCTTTATATTCTTGATAAATTTTATCTATAACTTGTTCTTTCGTTTGTTCGTTAAAAATTTTAATGGTGTCGTAAGCCATTTCATCAACCGAATAAACGCCACCAGAACAAGTGTCAAGCACGATATTTTGATTTAATAATTTATATTGATGTACCATTGTTTCTTCCTTTTATTTTAAATTTGGCTCTGAAAAAGCCAAATTAAAAATAAATGCAATACGACGTTTTGCCATACTGCATTTCTAACTAACATATTGTTATGTTATTTTTCCCTTGCGGGATAGCAAAAGACAAATAGTTAAAAACTACTTGCTTTCTTTACTGTTTTCGCACTTTTGATTTGCAATACCACAACTTGTTTTGCAAGCAGATTGGCAAGATGTTTGGCATTCACCACAACCACCTTTTTTTGCACTTTCACAAAGGTTTTTTGATGCAACTACTTTAATATGTTTCATAA
>JAZKZI010000042.1:0-40191 GCA_045612585.1 Christensenellaceae bacterium
TTAGGAACTTATGAAAAATTTACTGAAAACGAAACAGTGGAGGAAGAATAACAATAAAGGTGCATCAAATTGATGCACCTTTAACTTTATTTTATTGCGTTTTTTATTTCTTCTGCTATTCTGTGAATAACGCTGACTACAACGGAATTTCCTGCTTGTTTATATAAAGCGCTATCACATAAATTGTTAGGAAGAATAAATTCGGCAGGGAAGCCTTGTAGGTTGAAACATTCTCTAGGGGTGAGTTTTCTAATATCGCCATTATACATTTTTATTAAAGGAACGTTATGTCCTCCCATGCCCATATTGGCTGTTAACGTAGGGCACATTTTGCTTTTGTTTTCTCTAACGTAAATTCTTCTCCATTGATAACAAGTGTCAGACTTGGTAATATTTTCTATAAGATTATTATAAAAAGAATATTTCTCAGTATAATAATATTTTTCATCTTGATTGTTTTCAAAATCAATAAAATCAGATAATGATTTTTCTAGTTTTATAGGTTTTAAAGGTTCAAAATTCTTATAAAATTTTTTGTTTCTAAAGCAAACAATATAGATCCTTTCTCGCGTTTGTGGGACGTTTCCGTAATTACAAGCATTTAACACGAAAGGTTTTATGTAATAACCTAATTTTTCTAAGGTGTCACTAATTACAGCGAAAGTATTGCCATTATCGTGTGAAACGAGGTTTTTTACGTTTTCAAGAAAAATAATTTTTGGTTTTTTTGCATCAATTATTCTTGCTAACTCAAAAAATAAATTACCCCTTCCTTTTTCGTCTTCAAATCCTTGTCTATATCCGGCAACAGAAAATGCTTGGCAAGGGAATCCTGCTAGCAAAATATCAAAATTAGGGATATCTTTTTTTTCATCCAAATCGCGTATGTCGGATAAAGAAAATTGAACATTTGGAAAATTTGCTTTATAAGTAATGGAAGCATTTAAATCAAATTCATTAGCGAATACTGTTTCAAAACCGGCCATTTCGAACCCTTTGTCTATGCCACCAACACCAGCAAAAAAAGATGCGCACTTTAATGACATTTATAAGCCTCCTTAACAATAGTTTGTTTGCGGCGCGCCGCGATTTTTTATATTATATCATATGACCAAAAAATAATCAAGTTGATTTGAATACTTATTGTTAAAATTTATATGCAAAACAATAACTTGCTTATTTTTTTATTAAATGATAAAATAAAAGTATTAAAGAGAAATTTTTTGGAGAGGGCTGACATGGATAAGTATACTTTTTCAACACAAAGCGGAAAAGCGTATTATTGTAACTCAATACCAGAATTTATAAAAGATGACTCGTCGTCAATTGTTGGTCAATTAGTTCATTATTCATTTGAAATAAATAAGGAGCAGTCAAACGCTTGGGAAAATCAGATTTCTGAATTGCAAGACAGGTTAAGATCTTGTGGTATTGAAGGTGATATTATTTTCGAATATGATATCGTTAGGTTGGGTAAAAGAATTGACGTTATTCTTTTGATACGTCATATGGTTTTTGCACTTGAATTTAAGAATGGAAAAACTGTTTTTATGGCTCAAGATGCGCAACAGGCAGAAGATTACGCAATAGATATTAAAAATTTTCATAAAGAGTCAGAAAATTTATATGTGTGTCCGATTCTAATCGCGACAGATGCTGCTCCCTATAATAAGGAGCAATCAAAAGGTTATTATCCGGATAAGCAAATTCATTTGCAAAGAGAAAATATAAACACTTTAGTGCCTAAGGTTTTAGAAATAGCGGAACTTTATGGGGAAGATATTAAAATAGATTTTGAGAAATGGTTTAATTCTCCATATTATCCGACACCTACAATTATTTCGGCAGCCGTAGAGGCTTATAGTTCGCATCACCTAAGTGAAATTGCTCAATCTGAAGCTGGACAAGATAATATTAACGCCTGTGAGAAAAAAATAAACGAAGTTATTGATTATGCAAAAGCAAATAATAAAAAATGTGTTTGTTTTGTAACAGGTGTTCCGGGGGCAGGAAAGACATTAGTTGGATTAGATGTTGTTGCAAAGAATTTAGACAAGGGTGGAGATAATTTAAGTGTTTACCTTTCGGGCAACGGGCCTTTGGTAGAAGTTTTGAGAGAAGCCTTAAAGCGCAGTGTTAAAGCAAAAAAGCAATTTAATAGAGAAACAGAAGTTGCTATCAATACGTTAATACAAAGTAGTTTTGCTTTTAAGAAGGATAATTCGGCACATAATCGTCCTACAGCAGAAAACATTTTAATCTTTGACGAAGCACAGAGAGTGTGGAATCAGGAAAAAATGGCAAGAAAACACAACGATCCACTTATGGCGGTAAGTGAACCACACTTATTATTTAGTATCATGGACAGGCATCAAGATTGGGCAGTGATGATTTGTTTGGTTGGTTTAGGTCAAGACATATATGACGGAGAGGTCGGCATAAATGAATGGTTTAGATGTGGTGTGGAAGATTTTACAGACTGGGAGTTGTTTTATTCAGCTGATATTTTTAGTCAAGTAGAAGATAAAAACATTGACAAAGAAATGGTTTTAAGTTGTAGCAGGTGTCATGAAGTAAAGCAATTACATCTTAAGACTTCTATACGCTCATTCAGGGCTGATAAGCAGTGTCAATTTGTTGATTATCTGTTAGATAATAATATAGAAAAAACAAAAGAAGTTTATAATTTGATTTTTGACAAATATCCGGTTTATGTGACTCGTGATTATAAAGAAGCGAAAAAATGGGTTAGAGAACAAGTTAGGGGGTCGCAACGATGCGGTGTTATGGCTTGTAGTAGTGCTCAACGATTGAAGCCGGAAGGTATATATGTTTTAACGGATATAGATGTAAAAAACTGGTTTTTGGCGCCAAGTGATGACCTTCGTTCTTCAAATAGGTTGGAGATAGTGGCAAGTGAATTTAAGGTGCAAGGATTAGAAATAGATTGGGGATTGGTTTGTTGGGATGCTGATTTAAGAAGATCAAAGAATAGTAAAGACTGGGACTATTATACGTTTAGGGGAACAAGATGGAATAAACGTAATAAAGAAGAGCAAAAAAGATATTTGTTAAATTCATATCGAGTTTTGTTAACAAGAGCAAGACAGGGCATGGTTATATTTGTGCCTAAAGGTGTTGAGGCGGAAATTGATGATACTAGAGATTCAAAATTTTATGATGGAATTTACGACTACCTGAAAGCTTGTGGTGTAAAAGATTTGTAAAATATTGCAAATATAAGCGCGTTTAGAATAAAATAAACGCGCTTTATTTTTTATATAATGTAAATTTTATTTGCAAAATATAAAAATATTTTACAAATAACCGAACCTTTAATGAACAATATTTCAAAAATGTTGAAAATATTTTAAAAATAATGTTGACAAATGTCGAAATATTTGGTAAAATTTAGACAAGATATAAAAATGGAGGAACTGTATATGGGTAAAGAAAATGAAACCAAAAGGGAAAAATTTATAAGGCTTGCAGAAGCGAGAACTAATAAAATTATTGATATGATACAATTATTAGGTAATTGCTCTAATTCTTCTGCGTATGATTTTTCACAACAAGATGTAGACAAAATTTTTACTGCTATAGAAAATGAGCTTAGAGAGGCTAGAAAAAAATTTAGCAAAATTGACAGTAAGAAAAATTCTCGTTTTTCACTTATGCAATGAGGTAACTTATGAATCAAATGACTCCTATCCCACAGAACTATAAAAACAGTGTGAATTGGATTTTAGGCGCGTACACAGATGCTGGCGTGTCGTTTCCTGAAGGTTTTCAAAAAGATGCAATACAAAATGCTGTAGGCGCTAGAAAGACGAATAAATTTAAGAATTGGAGATGTGATATTTCTGTTGTTTCCACCTCCAAAGGGCTTTTTGTTGTGATTGAAGATACGGGAACAGTAGGCTTAACAGGTAAAAATACTCCAGCAGAAGAGATTAATGATATGATGGCTAAAGGTATTGCGTTACCTAGTTCAGAAAGACTTTCTCGTTTTTCATCAATGTTTAACTCTGGTGGAAATGAAACAGGTGGAGGATTGTTTGGTGCAGGAAAAAGTGTTTATTCGGTTGCTTCAAAATCTTATACTTATTATTTTGATTCTGTTAGAGAAGATGGGTCATATGTTGCTAATATCAACAAGTGCGGACAAGTTATGTCTAAAGCGTTAGAAGATGAAGAAGCGAAGAATTACATCTTTAATAATACTGGTTTACAAAAGAAAGAATCGGTCGGGACTAGAATAATTATTGTTTCACCACAAGAAGAACTTGTTCAATCTATTATTTCTGAAGAAATTATTTCTTTTATACAAGAGTCTTGGTGGTTGACAATTTCAAAAATGGATGACGGTTCTTGCATTTCTATAAATGGTAAACCTGTGGATCTTCCTGAAGGGGTAAAAAACGCAACACATGTTTTCGAGTTGAAAAATCCAGAAACTTATATACCTAACTATAAAGTTAAACATTTTGGTTTATATGTTTTTGAGGACGGAAAAAACATTTGGAAAGGTATTTCCTATTACAGAAAAGGAATGAAAATAGGCGAGGTTGAGCTAAAAGATATTCCTGTGAAGGTTGAAGGGAAGTTTTGGGGTTATATAGAGGTTGATGAAGCCTGGGAAGCTGAATTAGCAGATATTGAAGACAAGGTTCACTTTGGTGTTAGCAAGGGTAAGAAAAAAACAATTACCTATCAACACTTAAAGAATTACTGTAATGAAAGGTTTAAGGCTAATCTTACAGAATGGGGATATATTAAAGATAAAGAAAGAGAAGACCAAAAACTCAGAGATGAGTTGCAACAAATTGCAGAAGAACTTCAAGATTTATTTGACAATCTTGGTTTTGAGGATTTGGGAAAGGGCCCACAAAAGGCTGATTTTGACATACGTTGGCAAGATATTGTTTACCCTGTAGAAAATACGGAAAAAGTTACTACTGATGATGAAATAAAGTTTTCTATGAGGATAAAGAGCAATTATGCAACAGATAAACGCTTCGATTATAAATTATATGTTTACAATCCTAAAACTGGAAAAATTATTTCTCAAATTATTAACGAGAGAATTACGGTTAGGTCAAATTCTGTAGAAAAAAGTGAGTTTACCCATAAAGTTACAAAGGAAAATTCAGAACAATATGCAGAAAACAGGATTATCTTGTCTGTTAAGGTGGTAGGTAGCGGAAGAGAAAAAGTCAAAGAACTACCATTCTTTTACGATATAGATAGACCAGACAATAGCAAAAATTATGTAGATTTGTCTCTACACGAATGTGAATTCCCTGTTAAGGGTAGTAGAAGAGTAAATTTTGGTGAAAGCATAAAAAATATTTCCTTCAGAATTGATAATAAGAGAAATCATATTTTGAATTATAGGTTAAATGTAAGCATTCACAATGCTACTGATCCAACTTTCCCTAAAATCATGGATATAACTTCAATTGTTGGCGAAGTAAAGCCTTTTGAGGACGTTGTTACAGATAAATTGGAGGAAATAATCTTCTTCAAAGAAGTTTATGAAAGGTATTTATCTTCTGGTATATTAGAGTTAAGAGCACGTTTAGTAGCAAATGAAGATGATGAGGAGTTTGAAAAAGGCGATAAAATAACAGCATATAAATATAAAATTTTCTTAAATATGGACGAGAAGAATGGTAAAAAAGACGCGTTTGATATTAAAAGTGTTGATGCGCCAGACAACTATAAACGCTCGTGGATAGAAGAAGGAAAGAGAGTTATAAATTTTAATGTGGGACATATAGCTTACTTAAATGTAAAGGAATATCCTGAATTACAGCATGAGTATTTGAGGGAACAGATGCTTAAACAATATGTTTTATTATATTTGGCAGAAGGTAAATATGATGTATTTGGAGAACAAGGTAGAGACTTTGCTGAGCTTGAACCACAAGAAGCTGCAGAAAGAGTAATTGAGAAAATTGAAGATGTTTATTATCGTAGTTTAATTTAAGGGGACGGTTTATGGGACACGTTGTTTCATTGGATTCAGAAGGTCATTTAGTTTATGATGGAATGCTTTCATCTCAAGAGAAAGCAACAATAGATGATATATTAAAAGCGTTGAAAGCGGAAATACCGCAAGTTGAAGCTGATTTAGCAAAAGTTTATGGTAAAGGTGTGCTCTATAAGTATAATTTAGGATTATTTTTAGGAGAACTTTTAGAGAAATATGAAATTGCGAATTCGGAATATCGCAAATTTTGGGATGAAATAAAAACTTTTGCAACAAAAGAAGAAAGGAAAAGAGACGAAGGTGTTAATTCTGCTACTAGGAGCTTCTATCATCAATGTTATACACTTTCAAGGCTCGAACTTGCCGTTATTGAGAAGTTGAGTTGGCGTCAATGGCAGAGTGTTCTTGATAGAGTTGGAAATAGAGAGGACCCTAGAATTTTTGAATGGATAAAAAATTATCCTCAAAAAATTCGTGAAGACGACTGGAGAGAATTTGAAAAAGCGTTGCATCTATATTTAAAAGATAAGGATACTAGCGTTTTTGAAAATGATGAATTGTTTTCAATATATGATTCTTTTATGTTAATGTGTATCAGGTGGAGAGAAAAGTTTAAGACTTTTGAAGAAGAACACCCAAAATCAGCAAAAATTAAAAACAGAGGAGTTTGGGCAAAGAAATATTATGCACGTTGTTTTCTGCTAAAAAAACAACAAAGAAGCAAAGTAGTGACGGAAGATATATTAAATATTGCTTTTAAAGAAGTAATAGAGTAAAAAATAAAAGCAATTTAATTAAGGGAGAATCTGTCTAAAAAGAAAGTGTATTAGATTATAACAGGTAAAATTAATGATTTTATATAAATTAGTTGCAGGAATATTTAAACTAGTTAGATTTATTATACCTAAACCGGGTAGTGTATTAAAAGCTATCGGGTTTATTGGCATTGTTTTAGGTGCAATTATCAACTATTTAATACTGAAACCAATACGAATTTTGGCATATGCTTTTTGTGGCTTATTTATTTATCAAAAAGGAGTAAGTCATCCCGTTGTTGGCGCAATAGGGTATATGTTATTCTTTGTATTATTTGTAGGAGTGGCTACAAATTTGATATCGTTAGCTATATGATATTAAAATAAAAGCATTGAATATTATTGCATTATACTAAGGAGAAAACATGAAAATTAATACAGTTGGCAGCGCTTTTAATTATTTTATTAGTGAAAAAGTAAATTTAGCTAAAAGTCGCACAGATAAAGCGAGAAGCAGTAGAGATTCTATAATTGATAAAATAAATAATTTATCATATTTTTTACCACTTAATAAAAGCAGGCATTTGCATTTTGGGTCGTTTGCTCGTAGAACAAAAATTAGACCTATAGATGATATAGATATTATGATTTGCTTAAGTGTTACAGGAAATTGGTCATACTCGGGCAATAGTATCGATGTTAAGGTTACTGATCTTTCCAATACATATTTAAAAGAATGTTGTGACACATATAATAGTGGTTGGTATTCTACGGAATATAAATTAAATTCTACAAAAGTAAAGAATAAATTTAAGTCGTCGTTATCAAATTTGCACGATTGTAGAAAAGCTGAACTGCATTCAAATAAAGAAGCAATAACATTACAGTTCACATCTTATGAATGGACCTTTGATATAGTGCCCTGTGTTTTTGTTGATGATAGAGCAGATGGGTTCTATTTGATTCCGGATGGAAGCGGTAAGTGGAAGAAGACTGATCCAAGGAAGGATAGGGACAAGGTCACTAATGAAAATATGAGGTTGTCTGGTAAAGTGTTGGAATTGATAAGAATGGCAAAATACTGGGCGAAAGTTAATTTGGGTTCATATGTATCTTCATATCTTATTGAGACAATGGTAGTAAAATATTGTGAAGGAAAAACCGAATTGTCGGATTATTCGGACTGGAAGTTTGAGGACCTGTTGAAATATTTGCAAATGGCCCCTTATTATATAATTAACGATATGAAGGGAATACAAGGCGATATTAATAATTTAACTAGCGAACAAAGAAAGATGTTTAGCAAGACAGCGCAAGTTGATTATGGAAATGCTCAAAAGGCACATGATGCTGAGATGCTGGATAAAAACCAAGTTAAAGCAATTTCTTTGTGGAGAGAAGTATTTAAATCGGAATTTCCTTCATATGGAGATGAAAAATGAGTGAAATTTGCAAAAGACAAAACGAAACAGGAAATATGGAGCTGTTAAAAGTTCAAAGAATAGTTTATAGTAAAGCAAAAAGGATTCAATATTTATTTACTTTTATTTCTCTATTCATAGCTGTTTTGTTTTTAGTTTTAACATCAATATTTGATTCTAAAAACCTATGGACAATTTCGCTTTTTATCGCATTAATAATATTTGTTGTAGGTATAATTCTAGATGTTTGGGTGTCTAAGTTAAAAGAAATAGCTGCTGGAATTCAGCAACGTTTTGATATAAATGTATTAGGCGTGCCGACAAGTTATATAGGTTTAAATATTCCTAACGCAGGTATAGTTGGTGGTTTATGTATAAAATATAAAAATTACAAGCTAAAAAATCTTGAAAATTGGTATAGTAATTATGAAGGGTATAATGGGGAACTGCAAATTCTTTTTTGTCAGAAGGAGAATGTATCATGGGACAAGCCACTACGGATATGGATTTTGCATCTAATAATAGCGGTTATCTCGGTTATATCCATAGTGATATTAACATTAGGAATAGTGTCAAATGATTTGTACTTAACTTTTTCATTATTTAGTTGGCTATTGCCTTGTTTTGGTTGGGGAATAAAAACGATTAAGGAACTTTGTAAGGATATTAATAGGCTAAAAATTTTGGAGAAAGAATTAGATAATCCATTAAACATAGAAAATGACAAAATAAAAAAGAAGATAGAAGAAATACAAATGCTGATTTGGAAGCATAGAAAAGAGAGTTTTTTGGTCCCTAATTGTTTATATGATTTAAAGCGTGAAAAACAACAGATTTATGAAGATAACATAGCCAAAGAAGTTAGAGAAAAACTTATTAAAGATAAGGAGTTGTAATTTTTAATAAAGAAGAAATCGCCAGTCTATTCTAGCGATTTTTGTCTTATTAAACACTATGATGAAAGGTAAGTAAATTGTTAGGGAAATGCTGGAGAAAAATGATGGTCATCTTTTTTGTCCCTAAAGGGCACTGATTCAAAATTGACACATTTGCAAATTCATTAGTAAATTACTAGCGATTTTGGGTGTTAATAGCCCTTCGATTCCCGTACTGTTCGTTATTATTTTTTTGTTGTTTTTGTGGCTAAAACCAAAAAGAGTTTTTATAAAAGACTTGACAATTTAATTATGTAAGAGTTATAATTATGAAAACAAAATGATATTATATATCATTTAAGAAAAATTTTATAATCGCATTGATATTTTATTACTGAGTTCAAATTGTGGCAAAATCAATACGACTCGGTTTTATTTTTTTATAGGAGGTAAAAAGTGAAAAAGAGAATTGCTTTAATCTTTATGCTTATTGTTTCAATGCTTTGTCTTTCTGTATTTGCAGTGTCTTGCAAAAAGGCTGAAACAAAGAAATACACCGTTTCTTACAATATTGAAAGTCAAGAATTTGGTAGTATCAGTGGAACATGTAGCTCAGGAACAAAAGTAAAACAAGGCAATAGTGTTATCGTGTTAGCAATAGCAAACCCAGGATATTCTTTTGCTGGTTGGTATGAAGATGAAACGCTTGTTAGCAACCAAAGTGAATACACTTTTAGTGTTAATAAAAATATTAACCTTGTTGCCAAGTTTAACGTTATGCAATACATTCTTGAATATTCTTGCATAGCGCATGAAGGACAGATAGAGAGTGACATCACGTCGGGCTCTAACGTTGATTTCAAAACTAACGTCACTTTAACAGCAGTGGCACAAACGGGATATACCTTTGATGGTTGGTATATAAGTGGTGAAGAAACACCTGTTAGCCAAAACGCAACATATTCGTTTACAATGCCTGCAAATAATTGTAGCATTGAAGCAAAGTTTAACGTTAATAGCTATAAGTTAAATATCGTATTTAATTCTAGTGAGTGCGATATAGTTATTGCTGGGGCAGATAATAAGACTTATCAAAATGAACAGCTAATCCATTATAACACATCACTTGTGTTAACCGTTATTGAAAAAGAAGGATATGATTTTAAACAAATCGTTGTAGGCGAAGATATTCTTTCAAGCAATAAGGATTTTGAATTTAATATGCCTGCAAAAGAATATGAACTTAGTGTTGAACTTGTGCCTGAAAAAAGAACAGTTAACTTTATAAGCCAATCTGTAATTCTTAAATCACCACAAGTAGATTACAATACTTGCGTTGATATGTATCAACCAACAAGAGAAAACTACGAGTTTGTTGGCTGGTTTACTGATGCAAGCTTGACAACGCCATATGATTTTAATACCAAAGTTACCGATAACATCTCGCTATATGCAAGCTGGGAACAAAGTATTAAAACTTATTCTGTTGAATTTATTGACTGGAATGGAAAAAGAATTGACGCAATTCAAACTGTTAGAGAGGGAGAAAGTGCAACAATTCCTGCAACCCCATCAAGAGAAGGATATAACTTTAATGGTTGGATATGTGAAGATGGCGATTATACTTGCGTTGAACAAAACTTAGTTGTCAAGGCAACTTATACAATTAAAGTTTATCAAGTAGTGTTCTATAAAGATGCGTTAAAAACTCAAGTTTATACAACTCAAAACGTTGAACATGGTCAACTAGCAAAAATCCCATCAACAATTATCGACATGAGCAATAACTTATTGTTCGATAAATGGATTTATGAAGATGAAACTGAATTTAATTTCCAAACACCTATAGTTAGTGACTTAATTTTAGTTGCTAGTTATAAAGAGAAACCAATTAGCGTTTATGAGGTTAAATTCTATGCAAATAATGAGCTTGTTGACACACAACTTGTTGAAGCAAACAAACTTGCATCTGCTCCAAGTGTTGACGCTGTAGAAGGCAAAAAGTTTGTTGGCTGGGATAATGATATAAACGCAGTAATTACTCAAGATACTGTCTTTATTGCTCAATTTGAAACAATGACGTTTAAGGTAAAATTCGTTGATTACAATCAAAATGTTTTATCCGAACAAACGATAAATTATTCTGAAAGCGCCGTTGCTCCAACAAATCCATCTAGAGAAGGCTATAAGTTTATCGGTTGGGATAATTCTTTTGATAACGTTAAAGAAGAATTGGTGATAACAGCCAAGTATGAAATTTTAAGTTTTGTTGCAACGTGTTATGATGGCACTAATTATATAGATGAAATTACAGCAGATTATGGTCAAGCTTTCGCAGTGCCAACAACTCCAACTAAAGATGGGTTTAGTTTTGATGGTTGGTATAGTGATAGTGCCTTAACCACAAAGTATGACTTTACATTAACAGCAACACAAAACATTTCTATTTATGCTAAGTTTGAAGAAATAGTTCTTGAAGCGTATACAGTAACTTTCTACGTTGACAATGAACCAATAAGCGTTCAAGAAATTTATAGTGGAAAAGATGCTGTTGCTCCTGGTGTTCCAACTAAAGTAGGACATACGTTTATCAGTTGGGAAGGAGATTATACGAACGTGACGACTAACGTGAACGTTTCAGCAATATTTACCAAAAATACTTATAATGTATATTTCTATGAACAAGATCAAATCACGTTGATTGATTCAGTAGTTGTTGAATATGGCGAGATGGCTCAGGCTCCATCTGCTCCAATAGTTAATGGCTATCAATTTATGGGCTGGAGTGAAGACCTATCTTTCGTTACCGAAGAAATGGAAGTTTTTGCAGTTTACGAAAAGCAAGTTATAACAATAATTTTCGCTGAAAGCGATAATAGTGTAATTAGCTATGGTTATGCAAAATATGAAGGCAACGTAAGTATTCCAAGAACACCAAGTAAAATGGGTTATATATTCACTGGTTGGTATTTAGATACAGCTTGCACTCAAGCATTTGATTTCTCAACACCTATCACTGAAAGCATTACGTTATATGCTGGTTGGGATAAAGTTTTTGATGCATATACAGTTCATTTCTTTGTAAATAGTGAACTTTATGGAACAATACAAAAAGTTGCAAGTGGAAAATATGCAATTGAACCTGCTTTGCCAGATGGTTATACTGTTTGGAGAGTAGAGGGAACAGGCGAAATTTTTGATTTTGAAAATACGCCTATTATCGATAACATTAGTTTATATGCTAGTAACTAAAAATTAAAAGGAGGTAAGATATGAAAAAGTCATTATCATTTAAGTTTATAACTCTCTTGTTAGTATGCTTAACCTTTTTAGTATCGGGCGCACTAGCATTAGGTTCAACTTCTGAGGCAAAGGCAGATGAAGATTGTAGGGTTGTTTTTATGCTTGATGAAAATACCGAATATGATACGGAATATGTTGTTAGTGGCTATTATGTGGGTGTACCTGAAACACCTGAAATGGCAGGCAAAATTTTCTTGTATTGGGTAGATGCAGAAGGAAATAAATTTTCTTTTAAGACTAAAATTGAACAAGACGTTGTTTTAACGGCTAAGTGGCAACTTGAACGAGCAATGTATACAGTAAAATTTTGCGTTAATGGGCAAGTTGTTAACGAGCAAGTAGTTCAAGAAGGTCAAAGCGTTGTTGCTCCTGTTGATTTTTATTGTGGAGAAGGCAAAGAGTTTGATTATTGGGACAAAAGCTTTGACACACTCAGCGAAGATTTGGTTGTAAATGCTGTGCTTAAAGATAAAGAATATACTGTTGCTTTGTATGGCTTTGATAAAGAATTTATTACAAGTCAAAAGGTAAAACACGGCGAAAACTTTATTTTACCAAGTCCACCTAATGTTGATGGTTATGTTTATGACGGCTACACAGGAAACGCTGATAACGTTATAGAAGACGGAAAAATCTATCTTAATTACATTCCAATAAAATACCTAGCAACGTTTTATGTGGACGGCGTGCCATTTGACAAACTCGATAGTGCAGAGGTTAGCCATGGCAATGCAGTTCCTTTCCCAGGTGTTGTGTCAAGGTTAGGGCATGTATTTATTGGTTGGTTTGAAGATTTAAATAGCGATGAAATATACGATTTTTCAACACCAACGTATGGAAATATCCAATTGCACGCAAAGTTTGTTCCTGTTATAGAAAAGTATGAAGTTAAGTTCTTTGATTTTGATGGAAATCAATATGGTGGAACTCAAATAGTTGAACAAGGCAAGTCTGCAATACTTCCAGGTAATCCTTATAAAGAAGGCTATGATTTTGTCGGTTGGAACGGAGCTTATGATAATATAACGTCTAACACAAATATATATCCTATATTCAAAATCAAGTCATACACTGTAAAATTTTATGATGGCGATAATATTATTGGCCAGCCACAGGAGATAAACCATGGCGATAGTGCTGTTGAGCCAACTGAAATTCCTTCTAAAACAGGTTATGATTTTATAAGATGGGATAAAAACTTTAATAAAATTACAGAAGACCTTGACGTTTATGCAGTATATGAAGAAAAAACGTTTGTGGTTATGTTCTATAATTACAATTTGAAAAAAATTGGTACAACTCAATATGTAAAATATGGACAAAGTGCAATAGCACCAAATCTAACGCAAAGAGTTGGTTATGATTTTATTGGTTGGGATGGTGATTATACTAATATAACCGAAGACGTTATATTCGTGGCTCAATATCAACCAAAAGTTTACCTTTTGAGTTTCTATTATAATGGTCAAATTGTAAATACTCAAAACGTTGAGTATGGAAATAATATTGAATTTTATATTTATGAATTAGAAGGTTATTTGTTCTATGGTTGGTATTTAGATGCTGAATTTACAATTCCTTTCCAATTTAATATGCAACTAGATGATAATTTATCTGTTTATGCAAAAATGCAAGAAAAACCTGCAGAAACATTTAATATCACGTTTAAGGGCGAAGATGGAAGTGTTATAAGTACACAAACTATTGAAAAAGGACAAAGTGCATCATTACCTGCTGGACCACAAAAAGAGGGTTATACGTTTAACGGTTGGCAAAAACAAAGTGGCGAAAGCAGTCATGACAACATCCAAGATAATTTAGTTTACGTTGCTACGTATCAAATAAATATTTATCAAGTAATTTTTGTTTATGGTGAAAATAGCGTTAAACAAGAAGTTGTTTATGGTCAAAGTGCATCAGCACCAAACGCACAACTCGAAGGACATAAATTTATAGGTTGGGATAAAGATTTTAGCCAAATTAAAGGCGACGTTACTATAAATGCTATATTTGAAGCAAACGAATATCATGTTGTGTTTAAGGATAGCGATAGCCAAACTATCTATAGCACACAAATAGTAAAATATGGCAAAAAGGTTTCAATTCCAAGTTCGCCACAAAAAGAGGGCTATGTATTTAAGAAATGGCAATTAGTTGAAGATAATCAAGTGGTAGATTTTTCTTTTGACACTATAATAACTGGTGATACAACAATAGTTGCTCAATTTGAAGGAAAACCTTATAACATTTATTATTATATAAACGGAGAGTTATATTTCACTCAAAAGGTTTTATATAATGATGTAGTTCCTGAAATAGATGAGCCATATTGTGATGCAGATAGTGTGTTTAGTGGTTGGGGCGAAGTTCCATCTGTTATGCCTGCTAAAAACATTATTATTTCTGCAACAATAACAAGATATTATTATATTGAATTTGTTATAAACGGCTCAACGTATTACACAGACAGAGTGCTTGAAGGTCAAAAGATTACTATTCCTGAGCCACCTGAACATAACACAATAGAATATATGTTTAGTTGGGAAAACATTCCAAGCGTTATGCCAAGCAATAACATAACGATTAACGGAAGGTTTGAACTTATATCAGCTGATAAACATAACGAAATAGTATTAGCAGTTGAAAAAAATGAGGGAAAAACGTTCGTTAGCATATATGTTCGTGGCAACGTTAATATCGGTGGTATGTTAGCTGAAATAACAATAAAAAATCTTAAAGACGTTGTTGCAAATTTAGATAATAACTTTGCAGATTATAACGTAATAGACAATACTATTAAGTTTGTTTGGGCTCAAGGTCAAAATATAACAGAGTTTACAGAAATAGCTAGCTTTGTTATTGAAGGACAAATAGATATTAATTCTATAGATATGACAATTACTGCTTATGCTTTTGACGGCGATGTGGTTGAAAGTGTGGACAGCAGTTGGATAGTAATAATGAAATAAATTAAGGAGATATAAAAGATGAAAGGATTTAAGAAAATTATCTTTATGGCAATACTTGCCGTAATGGTAGCACTTTGTTCATTCGGTGCTGTGACAGCATTTGCAGATGAGAATATTTCTCAGACAACAAAAGATGTCAATATAAGTGCAAACGAATTGAGCATACAAGTTGGCGAAAGTGCAACGTTAACCTACAAAGCAAAAGGCTATGCTAACGTTGCTGGTTTCCACTTTATCATTAATCTACCATCAAACGTAACTTTTTCTAACTTTGAAATTGCAGATGGTTTTAAGAAAGCTAATTACCAATATACAGTAAACGGCTCTCAAGTAAGTGTTATTTGCAATTCTGGAAATGAGCAAGTGACAAATGAAATAGAATTGTTCGACATTGAAGTTGTTGGCCGTGAAGTTGGTGGTGGCGATGCTTGGTTTATTGTTGCTCTTGCTTCAGACGTTAATGCAAATAATATACAATGTTTTGCACAATCTACATACATAGAAGTATTAGGCGAACCTGAAGAAATCATTATAAAAGGTGATGTTGACGGCGATAAACAAGTTGGAGTTCAAGACTTAATGCTTATGCAAAGATACGTTTTAGGTACGTTAGGCTATGACACAACGTTTATAACTTCTGCAGGTGATATTGATGGTGACTATGATATAGACTTAATTGACTGTCAACAAGTTCAAAGATATTTAGTTAGTAAAATCAGCTTTGAAGAGTTGCAAAATATTTCTAACGGCTCAGGTAGTGGAGACGTAGAAAACCCAGAACTTCCAAGCGATGCAGAAATTGTTTATGACGTTAAAATTGATGGTCAAATGCATAAACAAGCACTTAGGGTAAATAGAAACGACTTATCTTCAGTATTTAATTATAAAGGCAGAGAACTTGTCGGTAAAACATATAGTTTGTCTATGATTGACCCAACTTTGCCTGAAAATTCTTTAGCATTTATTGAATATGGTGGAACAGAACTCTTTGGATTTGTTATAGATCAATGGGGTATAATTGAATTAGAAGAATACGTTAATTTTAGTGAGCTCGTAAAGGACCAACCAACAGGTTTTAATTCAAACTATGCTGGCGAATATAAAATTATCAATGGTAGAGAAATGGCTGGCACAGCATATGTTGATAATAATGGTGTGTTTACTGGTTCTGTAAATATTTATAGAAACGGCACGTATTTCTCAATAAACGTTAACGGTTTAGTCACTTATGCTAGTACAGATGAAGGCAGGGCTTTAGTATACGTATTTGGCATGATTCCACAAGAATTAACATTTGATTTTGAAAAAAGGTCTGTTACTATATTGAAAAACGGCCAAGAAACGGGCAATGAAGCAAGATTTGTAATTAACTACTATCTAAAGAGTGGCGAATCTATCGTTAGAGAAGCTGTTTATAATATAACCGAAAATGATGATATATATGAAGTAGCAAAAATGCTTGCTTATCAATATTTGGAACCAGGTTATGAAATCGCTGATTATAAATTAAATTTCATGCAAAATGGTAGTTATCAAATCGAAGCGTGGATTTATGAAAGAAATGGTTATGAAGGTGAAGAACCTACTCAAGGCAAAAAGATAATGCTTTATATGTTTGTCAGTGACAATAATCACTACATGCTTCAACCTATGAATGAAATCAACGTTTCATCAGTAGAAGAATTTAAGCAAATGCTTGGATATTTTTCTGTAATTCCAGAAGGAAACCCAATGAAATTGGTTGGCCTTTACGTTGATGACAAATGCACAATACTTTATGATGACAGTATGGGTATAGACATTGATAATCTATACGTATGTTGTGAGTATCTAAGTGATGTAAGCATGGTCACTGGCCTTGGAGGAAACTATAATATCGTTAGAGACGATGATACTGGAATGCAAGTTCAAATACCAGGCTCATTAACGATAAATGATCAAACTGAAACGTTTGAACTTGTGCTTGGTGATGTAGACGCTGTTAGATATACAGGTGAAGTAATAGTCTCAAGTCTTTCATATGACGAGTTTGGCAATCCAACGTACGCAAGCGTTGCAATGATTACAAAAAATAATGTTCAAATAAGTGGCTCTTTAATGCTTTCTAATGATGAAACAATCAGTTCTTTTAACATTTATAGTATTGAAGATTTTAGCACAAAAGAAACAGTAGAAGACTTAAAGAAGTATGCTGGCGAATATACAACTTACGTTCAAGCTATGGGTTTAAACATGGCTAAATGTTCTACCGTGCTTCAAGATAATGGTGTGTTTACATTACAAATGTTCTTTATGAAACAAATTGGTACATATGAAATTATTCTTGATGCAACAGGAAATACTTTAATTGTATTGACGGTTGAAGATTCTCCTATGGAAGCAACTATTAACTTTGAAACTAAAGAAATCTTTATAGTTCAACAAATGAGTGGTCCATCAGTTGATATGGGTGAAAACGAAATCGTTAGCAAATACGTTGCTCATATTGTAGTGGTTGGAACATATGAAGCTTTCCAAGCAATTTTACCAGAAGATTCTTATGATGTGTTAAAACAAGAATTGTATAACATGTTTGGAGATAAATTTTCTAATTGCAAGATTTATCTTGATGAAGGTTTAACAACTGAATTAAGTTTTGAGACTTTTGATACAGTAAATAGAACTTTCTTTGTAGTATTTGATTCAACAGACGTAAACAGTGGTTATCAAGATGGTAAAGTTGAAAGTACAGATAAAGTGATAATTATCAATCAATAAATGATTTGTAGCTAAAAAATAAACCTAAAATCAGCCGTTATTTTAACGGCTGATTTTTTATTTAACTTTTTTATAAATTATGAGTTTATAAGAAACTATCAATTTATACAAATTATATATAAGAAATTTTTTATTATTATAAATATTGATTTTACATGCTAAATTTGATATAATATTATAAAATTGTCGAAAAAAGGCGAATATTAGTGTATAATAAAAACGTTTTATACCTAAATAACACAAGGAGAAATCTATGCAAGCAATTATATTAGCGGCAGGGATGGGGCGCAGACTTAAAGAATTAACCCAAAACAACACAAAGTGTATGGTTAAAGTAAATGGCCAAACACTTATTGAGCGCATGTTAAATCAGCTTGACAAAAAAAGATTGTCAAGAATTATAATTGTTGTTGGATACGAAGGTGAAAAATTAATTGATTATATATCAACTCTTAACGTAAATACCCCAATAATTTTTGAAAATAACCCAATATATGATAAGACTAATAATATATATTCGCTTTCGCTTGCCAAAGAATATTTGTGTGAAGAAGATACTCTACTATTTGAATCTGACCTAATATTTGAAGAATCTGTAATTGATGCAATTATAGAAGATAAAAGGGACACTTTGGCACTTGTTGATAAATATGCAAGTTGGATGGACGGAACTTGTGTTAAAATTTCTTCTGATGATGGTATTGAAGAATTTATTTCATCAAAAAGATTTAAGTTTGACGAGATAAACGACTACTATAAAACTGTAAACATATATAAGTTTAGTAAAGAGTTTTCTAAAACGCACTACGTGCCATTTCTTGAAGCGTATACAAAAGCACTTGGCAACAACGAATACTATGAGCAAGTGCTTAAAGTTGTATCCACGCTAGATGACCCGGTTATCAAAGCAAAAAGGCTTAACGGACAGCTTTGGTATGAAATAGATGACGTGCAAGATTTAGATATTGCTACTTCAATGTTTGAACCAAACTATGATGAAAAGGTTGCTCTAATACAAAAAAGATATGGTGGATATTGGAGATATCCACAACTAATTGATTTTTGTTATCTTGTAAATCCATATTTCCCACCAAAAAAACTTGTTGATGAAATTAAATCTAATTTTGAAGTTTTGCTTACCCAATATCCTTCGGGAATGGGAGTTAACTCATTATTAGCATCAAAAAATTTTGACGTGCATCAGCAAAATATAGTTATAGGGAATGGTGCAGCAGAACTTATTAAAGCTCTTATGAGTGTTTTTACGGGGAAAATAGGTTTTGTTCGACCTACGTTTGAAGAATATCCAAATAGATACGATAAACAAAATTCTATATATTTTGTGCCAAATAACAGCGATTTTTCTTATAACGAAAACGATCTGATTGAATATTTTTCCGACACAGATTTAGAGGCGTTGGTTGTTATAAATCCTGATAATCCAACGGGAAATTATATTGATAAACAAGGCGTTTTAAAGCTAATTGATTGGACAAAGAAAAAGAGAATTAAGCTTGTTATAGATGAATCTTTTGTCGATTTTGCTGATCAATTAGATTCAACGCTAATAATTCAAGAGTTATTAGAAAAAAATGACCATTTATACGTTATAAAAAGCATTTCTAAATCTTATGGCGTGCCGGGACTTAGACTTGGCGTGCTTGCTTCTGGGGATAAACAAACGATTGCAAAGATAAAAAAAGAGGTTTCCATTTGGAATATAAACTCATTTGCCGAATTTTATTTGCAAATTATAGAAAAATACAAAAAAGATTATCAAAAAGCGCTTGTTGAATTTAGAAAAGAAAGAAAAAGATATGTTTCTAAGTTAACAGAAATTTCAAGTTTAAGAGTTGTGCCATCACAAGCTAATTACGTTATGGTTGAAATTATTAATGGACCTAGTGCAAAACAACTAACGAAACAACTTCTTGTTAAATATAATTTATTTATAAAAGATTTAACAAGCAAAATTGGTGGCGATAGACAATTTATAAGACTTGCAATAAGAAATTCAGAAGACAACGATAAACTAGTTAATGCACTTAAAGAAATTTTAAGCTAAAATAATAAAAACACAAAAAGGTGTGCCAATAGGTGCACCTTTTTAATTTTTAAATGTCTATGGGTAAAAAAGTATCAGGCATAATATTATTGTATTCGACAAAACTTAATATAAAAGTTCTAATTATAAAGCCTATTATATAATTAACTATAAAAGTTTGAACAAAAGCAAAATTAATAAATGAGCAAAATTTTCTCTTGCTAATATTTTTGTTTAATTATGAATATAAATAATAGTGTGCAACAATAAAATAGGGGGCAAAAATGAAATTATTAGACATAGTTAAAGGAGTGAATGTAAAAACCATTATAGGAAAACAAGATTTGAGTTTTAAAGATATAACATGTGACAGCAATAAAGTGGTCGCAGGAAGCTTGTTTTTCTGTATAAATGGAAAAGATTTTGACGGACACGCATATGTAAAAGAAGCGCAAATATATGGTGCTGAAGCAATTGTATGTGAAAGAGAATTAGATACAACGTTAACGCAGATAGTTGTTGAAAACGTAAGGATTGCAATGAGCCAAATAGCCTCTAATTTTTATTCAAACGTTGATAAAAAAATGAAGATAATTGCAGTTGTTGGCACAAATGGAAAGACAACAACGTCGCATTTAATTTATAACGTTTTACAGCACTGTGGAATAAAGTGTGGGCTTATTGGCACGCTTGGCACCTATTATCTAGATAAATATATAGAGCCAACGCTTACAACTCCAGATCCTATAGAGTTATATAAAATTTTATATGAAATGCATGAAAATGGTGTAAAAACTGTTGTAATGGAAGTTTCTGCACACGCCATATTTTTAAGCAAGGTTTGTGCAATTAGTTTTTTTTGTGCTGTGTTTACTAATTTTAGCCAAGACCATTTAGACTTTTTTGAAACTATCGAAGCATATAAGCAAGCAAAGTTAAACTTTTTTATACAAAGTCAAACTAAATATATTGTCACTAATAGCGATGATAAAGTGGGAAGGGAGATTTTAGATATTAGACAAGATGCAATAACATATGGCATGGATAACCCTGCAGACGTTTTTGCTATAAACATATCATGCAAGGAAAAAAGCACTTCTTTTTATATGAATTTGTTTGATTACGTTGAGCAAGTAAAGCTTAATATGCTTGGTTTTTTCAACGTTTATAATGCGCTTGCAAGTGCCTGTGTTTGTTCTTTGCTTGGTGTAAAAAGTGAAAAAGTTATAAAAGGATTGAACGAGTTTAAAGGTGTAGCAGGGCGTCTTGAAAAGGTTTATAGTGGCGATTATACTGTAGTAATAGATTATGCACACACTCCAGATGGATTAAACAAAAGTTTGCTTGCACTAAGACCTTTTGTAAGCAATAGGTTGATTTGCGTGTTTGGTTGTGGTGGAAATAGAGACCAAACAAAACGTAAAATAATGGGTGAAATAAGTGGCTCATTATCCGACTTTACAATAATAACGTCAGACAACCCAAGATATGAAGAACCAATGGAAATTATAAGTCAAATAGAAGAAGGGGTTAGGAATAAAAGCAAACACTATCTTTTAATTGAAGATAGAGAAGATGCTATAAAACACGCTTTAAGTATTGCAGTAAAAGGAGACGTAATATTAATTGCAGGAAAGGGCAGTGAAAAGTATCAAGAAGTTCTTGGGATAAAACGACTTTGTAATGATAAAGAAATAGTAAACGAATTTTTACGGAGCACAGAAAATTGAAAAGTTTAATTCTAGCAGCAATTTTAACGCTGTTTTTAAGTGTTATAAGTGGGTTTTTAATAATACCTTTGCTTAAAAAATTAAAGGTAGGACAACCTATTTTACATTACGTTGAAACACATAAACAAAAAAGTGGAACACCGACCATGGGTGGTCTATTTTTTATATTGCCGTCAGCACTTATTTATATTTTATTTGGTGGTGGTAAAAGCAATTTGTCCATAGTGTGTTTAAGCATAGGGCTAGCTTATCTAATAGTTGGCTTTTTAGATGATTATATTAAAATAAAATTTAAGAAAAACCAAGGATTAAAACCATATCAAAAAATAATATTTCAAATTTCTATTGCAATAATGGCTGGAGTGTATGCTTACAATAACGGTTTTTCAGTGTTTTACGTGCCATTTCTAATGATAGAAGTAAATATGGGTATAATGTCAATACCGATAATAACAATTATATTTTTAGCAATAACAAATAGCGTTAATTTAACCGATGGGCTAGATGGCTTAGCTGGACAAGTTAGTTTAGTATATTTTATATTTATTATTGTGTTAATGAGCGTGCAGTATCAAAGTACAAAAATAATTTATATTAATATAGAACAATATTATGGGCTTTCATTGTTATCTTCATGCCTAATTGGTGGAATAATGGGGTTTTTGTTGTTTAATGTTAGCAAAGCAAAGGTTTTTATGGGAGATACAGGCTCGCTTTCGCTAGGTGGTTTTATTGGTGCTGTAAGCATTTTTTCATTAAACTCATTTTTTATTCCTATAATAGGAATAATGTTCGTTGTATCAAGCATATCGGTAATTATACAGGTGCTGCACTTTAAAAAAACAAGAAAAAGGATTTTTTTAATGGCACCGATTCATCATCATTTTCAGTTAAAAGGTTATACGGAAACACAAATCGGTTATGTGTATGTATTGATAACAGTCGTATTTGGTTTACTTGCCGTGTTGCCATATTTATGAGGGGTTAAATGTACATAAAAAATCAAAATTTTTTAGTGCTCGGCGTGTCAAAAAGTGGTTTTGCTGTTGCAAATTATATTTTGTCTAAGGGTGGCAAGTGTTTTATATATGAAGAACTATCTAGTGTTAAAATAGATAATGCTATTTCTGAGTTATTAGAGCTTGGTGCCGTAAGGATAAATAAAGATAGTATAGATAAATTGTTAAATTATATTGACGTTGTAATAATCAGTCCAGGCGTTCCAATTAACCATGAGATAGCAGTAAAATCAAAAAATTTAGGAATACGCATTATTGGTGAATTAGAATTTGGATATTTACAATTTTTGCCAATAATAATTGGAATTACAGGCACAAATGGAAAGACGACAACGGCAACGTTAATAGATGCAATATTAAATGAACAAGGTGTTAAATCTTTGCTTGTAGGAAACGTGGGCGTGCCTATTACAAGTAAGGTTTGCGATGCAAATTCTGACAGTATTTGTGTTGCAGAAGTTTCTAGTTTTCAGTTAGAAACAACAAGTTCGTTTTGCCCGCATATTTCTTGCATATTAAATATTGCACCAGACCATTTAGAAAGACATTATACAATGGAAAATTATATATTTCTAAAAAAACGAATATTTAAAAACCAAAGAGAAAGCGAATATACTTTATTAAATTACGATGATGAGCTTGTTCGTAGTTTTAGTAATGAAGCAAAATCAAAGATAAAATATATTTCATTAAAAGAAAAGGTTGACGGCGCTTATAGAATTGAAGATAAACTTTTTTTTGGCGATGAGTTTATTATTAGTCAAAAGAGTCTTATGCTAAAAGGTGAGCATAACGTATATAACACGTTGTTTGCTATTTGTGTATGTAAATTGTTGGGTGTAAATAATGAAGCTATTGTTAATGCTCTTTTAAATTTTAAGGGCGTTAAACATCGTATGGAGCTAATTGCAAATATTGCAGGTGTTGAATATTATAACGACTCAAAAGCAACCAATACAGCCTCTACAATAACGGCAATTGAAAATATGTCAAAACCAGCAGTTTTGATTTTAGGTGGAAGTGATAAAGGAGAAAATTATTTAGAATTATTTAAGAAAATAAAAGAAAGTTGTGTTAGGCATGTGATAATAATGGGTGCAACAAGGCTTAAAATGTTTGAAAGTGCGATGAGCGTTGGGTGCACAAACATAACGTTAACTTATGATTTTGCCACTGCAGTAAAAATTGCAAAATTGATAGCAACAGAGGGGGAGTGCGTTTTGCTTAGCCCAGCATGTGCAAGCTTTGATGCTTTTTCAAGCTTTGAAGAAAGAGGGGATAAATTTAAGGCAATTGTAGAAGAGGTTTAAGTGGAAAATTTAATTAAATCAAAGCAAAATAAAGGTGATTTTTTGCTTTTAATTGCAATTGTTTTGCTATCAATAATAGGAACTGTTTTTATATATTCAGCAAGCTATTATTCGGCACAAAAAACTTATAACGATAAATTATATTTTGTTAAAAAACAAGTAATTGGGATTTTGCTTGGTATGGTTGTTATGTTTTTAACGGCAATTTTTGATTATAATAAACTTAAAAAATTTATGCCGTACGTTTGCATAATTTCATTTGTTTTATTAGGTTTAGTGTTCGTGCCAAAAATCGGTGTGGAAAATTATGGTGCAAAAAGATGGATTGGAGTTGGAGGAATAACCTTGCAACCATCTGAAATAGCAAAGTTTTCGTTAATTCTTTTTTCAGCCACTTACGTAAGTAAAAACCCTGAAAAAATAAAAACGTTTGTTGGAATTTTGCCTGTTCTTATCATGGGTGGTGCAACGTGCTTTTTAATTATTATAGAACCAAATATGTCTATAACTGTTTGTGTTGCTCTATTAATGATAACAATGCTGTTTTGTGCAGGTATGAAATTAAAACATTTTATATATCTTATAATCCCTGCTGTCTGTGGAGGGGTTTTGTTAATACTTGCAGAACCTTATAGGTTAAATAGGCTTATGGCGTTCATTAATCCTTGGTCTAATCCAAAAGGCGAAGGATATCAACTTTTACAATCGTTATATGCGCTTGGTTCTGGTGGTTGGTTTGGGGTAGGACTATTTAATGCAAGACAAAAATATTCATTTTTACCTTTTGCAGAATCAGATTTCATATTATCTATAATCGGAGAGGAAATAGGTTTTGTTGGTCTGTTCTTCTTTTTTGCACTGCTATTTTTTATAGTATATCGTGGCTTAAAAATTGCATCAAAATCAAAAAACATATTCGGATACGTATTGGCTGTTGGAATAACCATGATATTTGGCATACAAACTTTAGTTAATGCACTTGTTGTCACAGGAAGTATTCCACCAACTGGCTTGCCACTTCCATTAGTTTCAAGTGGAAATACGTCAATTATAATTTTTATGGCTGAGATGGGTATATTATTTAATATTTCTAAACAAGGTTCTTTAACTTTTTAAGTAATTTTTCCATAAAATAAAATATCGTTACTTTTGGGAGAATTTTATGGAAAAATACTTGATAAACGGTGGCAAAAAACTAAGTGGCAAAGTAACTATTCAAAGTGCGAAAAATTCTGTTTTACCAATAATTGCAGGGGCAATTTTGACGGATGAACAAGTTGTAATAAAAAATTGCCCTAAAATTAAAGACGTTATGTCTATGTTAAATATTTTGTCGCATATAGGATGCAAATGGCAATTTGAAGGCGATAATTTAATAATTGAATCAAATAGTGCAGATAAGTGTTCGGTGCCAAAAGATTTAGCAAACGAATTGCGCTCATCAATTTTTATGTTGGGGGCGCTTATTTGTCGTTTTAAAAAAGCACATATATATTTGCCTGGTGGGTGTGCCATCGGGCTTAGACCTATAGACTTGCATCTTTTATCATTAAAAGAATTGGGTGTTAGCGTTAGTAATTTTGAAGATCAAATTTTTTGTTCTGCGCACAAGCTTGTTGGCAAAAATATCTATTTAAAATTTCCATCGGTTGGAGCAACGGAAAATATAATTCTTGCATCAGTTTTGGCAAAAGGAAAAACTCAAATATTTAATTCGGCTAAAGAGCCTGAAATTGTTGATTTAATGAATTTTTTGAACTCGATGGGTGCAAAAATCTATGGTGGAGGGACTTCTACCATTTTAATTGAAGGGGTAAATAAACTTCACGGAACAGAATATAAGCCTATGCCAGATAGAATAGAATGTGGCACGTATTTACTAGGGGCAGCAATTACCGGTGGGGAAATAGAACTTTATAATAGCAATGCAAAAAATATTTCGGTTTTAATACATAAACTTTGCGATAACACTTGTAAATTTACCATAAATAATGATATAATATATCTAAAAAGTGGGGCAGGGCGAAAACCATTTTCATTTTCAACAGGTCCATATCCATTGTTTCCAACAGATTTGCAGGCGCAAACAATGTCTTTATTAACAGTTTGTAATGGTAAGTCTGTTGTTGTAGAAAACGTTTTTGAAAATCGTTTTACCCACGTGTCATCACTCATTGATATGGGCGCAGATATTAAGATTAAAGGCAAGCGAGCATCTATAAGTGGGGTTAATAAACTAAAAGGTGCAAACGTTAGTGCAAACGACTTAAGGGGTGGCGCAGCACTTGTCCTTGCAGGGCTTAATGCTGAAGGGCAAACAATTGTTAATAACATTAGCCATATTGAACGTGGGTATTATGACTTTGATAAAAAGTTGAATTCACTTGGCGCTGATATAACAAAGATAATTTAGTAAAGGAATTTTTAGCATTATGAGAACAAGAAGAATTTTAGCAAAAATAATAGCCATAACTTTTGCTCTTGTGGTGCTTTTAGCATGCGCCGGAATATTTTCAGTTGAAAAGGTTGACGTTTGTTATGCTGTATCTAATTGTGACGTGCAAAATACCCAGTCAATTTTAAATAAATATAAAGGTAAGAACCTTTTGTTTTTAGATAAACAAGAAGTTGTTGATTCATTAAAAAATAAGCCATATTTACAAGTAGTAAGTGTTGAAAAAAAATATCCAAACGTTTTGAGGGTAAATATACAAGAACGTAGAGAAACGTATAAAATTAATTTTAATGCTAAGACGTATATTTTAGATGAAAATGGCGTTGCCCTTAATGATGAAGGTAGAATTAATCAAGGTGGAAACGTCATTGACTTAAACTTCATTACTTTTAGAAATAACCCTAATTTGACTTCTAAAATTGAAATTGAAAATATAACTTTAGGTAAAAAAATACAAACAACAAATGATAGTGCTGTTTATAAAGCGTTTGAAATTGCAAATCAATTTGGTCTGTTTGATTGTGTAAAAAGTGTGACTATAGAAGATTGCACTGGTGATGAATTTGACGTAAGTTTTGAAACTCATACAGGTGTGAAAATTTATATTGTTGACGTTTTGGTTGATGGTGCGGTAAAAGGTCAAGTTGGTTTTGATGCCTATAATAATTTGGCAAACGATTATCAAAAAAGATTTGGACTTTTGGAAACAAGATATGTTTTAGAAGGTGGTATAAACAAACTTGTTGTTGACCATACGTACGACCAAATTGATGCAAATAACAGAAATGATTATAGATTATTCGAACAAATAATTTAAGATTATAAAGGGTGAAAGATGCAAAAGAAACATGTTGCGATTATAGACGTGGGTTCGTCTAAAATAACTGCCGTTATCGGTGAAAGAGGTATAAACAAAACTTTTATAATTAAAGGCAGATTTGCTTACGATTATGATGGTTTTGAAGACGGTGTGTTTTTTGATGAATTAAAATTAAAAAAAGTATTGTTTTCTCTTGCCGACAACGTGCTTAAGGGCACTTATGGGAAGATAGACACTGTGTACGTAGGTGTTCCTGGTGACTTTACTAAAGTGTTTATAAGAGATGGGCAACTTTCTTTTTCTAAAAAGAAAAAAATTACTGATGAAGACGTTGATGCTCTTTTTGATTCGGCTTTTGTTATGTCATCAACAAAATACACTCTTATAAATCGTTCAGGGATTGTGTATGAGCTAGATGATTTTAGAAGATTAGCAAATCCTGTTGGTGCAAATAGCGAAATACTTAGTGGTAAACTTTCTTTCATAGTTTGTAGTAATTATTTTATTGATATTGTTAAGCAAACTTTGCAAAATGCAGGTTTTAGTAGTGTAGAGTGCGTTTCAAGTGCTCTTGCACAAGCATTATATCTTGTTGATGCTGAAACTAGAGATAGAATTGCCGTTATTGCTGATATTGGATATATTACTTCTACGTTTAGTATTGTACAAGGCGACGGTATTTTGTTTCAAAAATCCTTTAATTTTGGTGGTGGATATATTACAGCAGGACTTGTTGAAAGTTTTTCAGTGGAGTTTGACGTTGCAGAACAATTAAAAAGAAAGGTTAATTTAAGTTGTATTTGCTCTGGCAACACGTTTGACGTGATAGATGCTGGAAATGGGGAATATTATCCAATTAATGACGTAAAAGATAGCGTAAAAGCAAGTTTAGATGTTTTGTGTGAAAATCTTGCAAATGCACTTGAGGAGTCGGGCTATGTTATACCGGATTACGTTTCACTATTTATTACTGGTGGTGGAATAACTTATTTAAGAGGTGCTAAAGAGCATCTTTCAAATAGACTAGGAATGAACGTTGAAGTGCTTGCACCAAAAGTGCCACTTATGGACAAGCCGAGTGAATCCACAGTGCTTTCACTTTTAGATTTAGCACTTGAACAAAAAAATTAAGTATTATAAATGCATATGAAATATGCTAGCAAAGATAAAATAAGGAGTTTTTATATGTACGGACAAGAATCTGTAAAAGCAAATTCAGCAGTTATTAAGGTGTTAGGCATTGGTGGAGGTGGCTGTAATGCCGTAAATAGTATGGTGTCAGCAAACGTGTCAAGTGCTGAATTTATCGCAGTTAACACAGACAATCAAGCACTTATGCTTTCTAGGGCTGACAAATGCCTTCAAATTGGCGAAAAACTTACTAAGGGCTTGGGTGCAGGAAGCGACCCAAACGTTGGTGAAGCAGCGGCAGAAGAATCTAAAGAAGATATAACAGAACTTCTTCAAGGAACAGACCTTTTGTTTATTGCGGCAGGAATGGGTGGAGGCACAGGTACAGGTGCTGCATCTGTCATAGCGCGCATTGCTAGAGAACTTGGCATTCTTACTGTTGCTGTTGTGACAAAGCCTTTCTCATTTGAAGGTAAGGTTAGAAATAGCAATGCAAATAAAGGTATTGCAAATTTAAAAAAATACGTTGATACGTTAGTTGTAATTCCTAACGACAAGTTATTACAATTTTTACCACAAAATACAGGTATGCTTGATGCATTTAAGGTTGCTGATGATATGCTTAGACAAGGTGTTGTTGGCATTGTTGACCTTATTGCAACACCATCGCTTATCAATCTTGATTTTGCAGACGTTAATACAGTCATGCGCAATCAAGGTCTTGCTCATATGGGTATTGGCAGAGCTAAGGGCGAAAATCGTATAATAGAATCGGTTAGACAAGCTGTTTCAAGTCCATTACTTGAAACTACAATTGAAGGTGCTAAATCAGTTATTTTAAACGTGACGGGTGGAAAAGATATTATGCTTTCAGAAATTAATGAAGCATCTGTACTTGTTCAAGGAATAATTGATGAATCTGCTAATATAATCTTTGGTGCAACTATTGATGAAAGTATGATTGATGAAGTTAAGATAACAATTATTGCAACGGGGTTTGCACCAACAGTAGCAGAAAAAGAAGAAACAGCTATTAAGCCAGCAATTAGATTTGATAATACTATAGATATTAAAGAAGATGTTCCTCCACTTTTGAGAGAGGTTGAACAAGAGAAAATTGTTGTTGAAGAAATTAAAGAAGAGCCTAAAGTAGAGCAACTTGTTATTGAAACGCCTCAAGAAGAAACGCAACCTGTTGCTGAACCAAAAAAGGAAAGAGAATTGCCTGCCTTTATGAGAAAGCTCTTTAAGAGATAATGGATAAAGACTAAACAAATTGGTATATATTAAAAAAGATGGGCTATGTGTCCCATCTTTTTTATCGATAAAGAATTTTAGTGAAAAAAGGAAAAGCTTATGAGGATAAGACGTAAAAAGCATCTTGAAGAAAGGTTAAAAAATGCTAGCGATATTTTAATTGTTCCAGAAAGAGATATCGTAAATGTTAATATTGCAGTTCAAAATAAGAAATTTTATGATTTTAACAAACTGTTTGCAAATGATAACCCTATAGATTTAGAAATAGGTTGTGGCAAAGGTGGGTTTATAACACAAAAGGCTGTCAAAGAACCTACAACTAATTTTGTGGCAGTTGAAATGTTGGAAAATATTATTGTTATGGCATGTGAGCTAGCTAAAGAAAAAGGGTTAAATAATATCAAATTTTTAAATACGGGTGCAGAATATTTGCCACGTTATATTAAAGAAGATTCTATTAGCAATATATATCTAAACTTTTCTCCTCCTTTTCCAAAAATAGGTAGTGAAAGTCATAGGCTTACAAGCGATAGATTTGTTATTGCATATAAATCCTTCTTAAAATCTGGTGGAAAGATTTATCAAAAAACTGATGATAAAGAATTTTTTGAATATTCTTTTGCTAAATTTGTTGAGCACGGTTTTAAGGTTCAAGATATTACCAATGAAATTTTAAGTGGTGAAGTGGATAATATTAAAACAGAATATGAAAAGATGTTTGAAAAGTTAGGTATAAGTGCTTATGGATTAATTGCACAAAAAGTTTAATAGTTTTTTTAATTGTATTTTTTAACAAATAAAATTTAAATATTCTAAATGTAAAAAAGGTTAAAATTAGTGATTATTGCGCTATTTTTAACCTTTTTTAATTAAAATCTACCGTAAGTAGAGTTGTTAATTATGTAAACTAAGATGAGAAATTGACTAGCTTAAAGTTATAATTATAATCAAAAAACTAGAGAGTCGTTTGAGTTGTAAAAAATTATTCTTTTAAGTAAAATATGTTTGTGCTAAAAAATCAAGGCTAAAAATATTTATGGAGCAAATTAAAATGGACAGTATGAAAACAGAAAATAAAGTAATAATTTCAATGGAAGCAACATGTGATTTGAATAGTGAAATAATTAAAGAAAATGATTTTAGAATTATAGATATGAACTTTTTGATAGATGGAAAAGAATTTTGCACTGCTAATGACGACGTTGTTTCAAGCAATTTATATGGAAAAATGAAAGAAGGTGCAAAAACTTCTACAAGTCAAGTTAATCAAATAGCATATGAGGAGTTTTTTACAGAACTATTAAAAGAAGGTAAAGACGTTTTGCATCTTGCTTTTTCAAGTGGGCTCAGTCAAACTTGTGAGTCGGCAATAAAAGCAGCTATAACCGTAAATAAAAATAATAAAAATAAAGTATACGTTGTTGATAGCCTATGTGCGTGTGCTGGCCAAGGTCTACTTGCTCTCGTAGCAAAAAAATATATTGATGATGGGGCAGATATTAAAAGTGCTGTAAACTTTGTTGAAGAAATGAAAATGAAAGTGTCACACTTGTTTTCGGTTGATAATTTAAAATATCTAGCAAATGGTGGAAGAATTAAAAAAACTTCTGCAATAGTTGGAAACGTTTTGCATATAAAACCTGTTATGAAAGCAGATGAACAAGGCAAACTTGTTGTAATGCAAAAGGTTATGTCTAGAAAAAAAGCATTAAAAGAATTATTGAACATATACAACGAAACGTGCGATGATAATTACAATTTTTGTATCATTTCGCATGCAGATTGCCAGGAAGATGCAGTTTATATACAAAATAACGTAAATTCACTAAAAGGTGCCAACAGTGTAATAACAAATCTTGGCGCAATAATTGGCAGTCACTCTGGTCCAGGAACTATCGCATTTTTCTTTATATCTAAAACTAATAGATAAATGTTTATTCAAAATACAAAAAATAATCCTCCTTTAAGGATTATTTTTTTTATGCTAAAAACGTTGTGATTATTTATGATATCTAATTTGCACAATTAACTTTACTTATTTAAAAATATATATTATAATAATTACATAGTACATAAGATTTAGACGTGTAAGAAGGTTAAGGAAAGTTATGAGAATAATTCATACGGCAGATTTGCATCTTGATTCTAAGATAGAAGGAATTCCAACGGAAAAATCAAAAACAAGGCGAGATGAAATAGTAAGAAGTTTTGAGAGACTTGTTGATTTTGCAAGGGAGAATGGCGTTAAAGCTGTTATTATTGCAGGCGATATGTTTGACACGCATAAAATTACATTAAAAACTAGGGAACGAGTTTTTCAGTGTATAAAGACAAACCCTAACATTGATTTTTTATATGCGTCAGGCAATCATGACCATGCAAGTATAATGGCTAATATTTCTGATTTGCCAACTAATTTTATAGAGTTTGATGATAAGATAAAAAGCATTAAATATGGAAATGTTGTAATCTCAGGCGTTGTATTAAATTCGGCTAACAAAAATACTATTTATGACACTTTGTCTCTTGATGAAAGGGATATAAATATAGTAGTGATGCATGGGCAAATTGCAGGTTATAAAAGTAGCGAAGATGCTGAAGTTATAAGTATTCCACGTTTGAAGGACAAGAATATTGATTATTTAGCACTTGGGCATATTCACAGCTATGCTAAAGGTCAAATTGATGAGCGTGGGTGCTACGTATATTCAGGGTGCTTAGATGGCAGAGGCTTTGATGAACTTGGGAAAAAAGGCTTTGTTCTTTTGAATTGTGAAGATAAAAAAGTTCAAAGTGAGTTTGTTGAATTTTCTTCAAGGAATTTATATGAGCGTACTTTTGACGTTGGTGATTATGAATCTTTCTATCAATTATCGCAAGAAGTTGTTTCAACACTAAAAGCTGAAATTGATAGTAAAAGTTTGGTTAAAGTAGTTTTAAAAGGCGAGCATTCAATAGATTTTTTAGTTGATACCTTTTCTTTAACTTCAAGGCTAAATGAAATTTTCTTTTTTGCCAAAGTATATGATAAAACAGAACTAAAAATTAATTTAGAAGATTATCAATATGATAAGTCTATAAAAGGTGAGTTCGTTCGCACAGTATGGGAAAGCGATATGTCGATTGAGCAAAAAAATAAAATAATTAAATGTGGTTTGGCTGCTCTAAAAGGGGAGGATTTTTAATATGAAAATTTTAAAATGTTACGTTTCTTCTTTTGGAAAACTAAACGATTTTACTTATAATTTTTCTCAGGGCTTAAATACCATAAATCAAGACAACGGATGGGGTAAAAGCACGCTTGCAACCTTTATCAAAGCGATGTTTTATGGGTTAACTGGTTCAAAACACAGCATTGCTGAAAATGAAAGAAAAAAATATCGCCCATGGAATAGCACTGATAAGTTTGGTGGATATATTGAATTTGAGTGGGGAAAAAACACTTATAAAATCGAAAGGTTTTTTGGCGCTAAAGAATCAGAGGATACCGTTCGTTTGTTCGATACAAAAACGGGCAAAGAGTTTCATAATACTGAAAATTTGGGAAAAAGAATTTTTGAGATAGATGAAGAAGGTTTTTTGTCCACAACCTATTTTTCTCAAAAGGATTTTCAAATAAAAAGCAATTCTAGTTTAACTGCTAAGTATAATTCGATTTGCGAATTAGAAGAGTCTAAAGACTACGATAATGCCATAGAAAAGCTTGATGCAAAGATAAAAAAATATAAAATTCGTGGCGATAAAGGACTTATTGCAGATACGAAACGTGAAATTTTGCAAATTGAAAATGAAATTCAAAGCACAAATAGGTCGGTGGAAACTTTTAATGAAATAAAAACCGAATTAATTAGTTTAGAAAAAGAAGTTGATTGTTTAAAAAAACAAATTGATGAAAAAACTAAGCAAGTTTCTGTTGTTGCAGAGCGAGATACTTTAAGGCTAAAAAGGGATAATTACAATAAATTATGTAATGAAAGACAAACTTTAATAAAACAGAAGTTAGACATGGAAAAGCTTCTTGCTGGAAATACAACAACGCAAGAAGAGATTAATAATTATTTTACTTGTAATAACGACTTGATAACTGCTAAAACAAACATTGATATTTTAAGCGCAGACATTGACAACCTAAAACAAATAGAAGCAGAATCTAAGCCTATCAAGAAACATAATAGCACATTACTATATAGTGCTATAGCTAGCATTGTTATTGGACTCGCTATGCTATTGGTTAATTATATAATAACAATTCCATTTATTGTGGGTGGTGTTGTTTTAGGCTTGTTATGGCATTTTTCAAAAGGCGAAAATAAAGAAATAGCCACTGCAAATTATCAAGACATAATAACCAAAAAACATAATGAATTAAACAAATTTCTAGCACTTGAAAAAGATATTGCGGATACTATTGATAATTTTATAGCTAAATTTAATATCGGGCAGTATAATGATAGATTTAGCGCCTTAAATTGTATATTAAATTTGAGCAACGAGCATAAAAAACTTAATAGATTGCTTGAAGATATTGAGCAGTATATTAAAGATTATGATGGAGAAAAATACAAGTTTGCTGACTTAGATAACGATTCTGAAAATTTAACAGATTTAAGAAAGTTGTTGAGTCAAATGCAATCTAAGTATAACGAGCTATCATCACACGTGGCGAATAAAAAAGCAAGTTTGGTTTATCACCAAAATCTTGCAAGTAATATAATTGAACTTGAAAGTGCTAAGATTGATTGTGAGCAAAAACTAAAAACTTATCAAGAAGAATATAAAGTTTATATTGAAACGCTTGAACTGCTAAAAAAAGCTGATGAAAACTTAAAGGTTAAGTATAGGGCACCACTTCAAGATAGCTTAAATAAATATATTTCAACAATTTCAAACAGTGACATAGAGGCTCAAATCGATATAGATTTAAATGTCGTTATTGTAGAAAAAGGTGGAGAAAAAGACACTGATTTTTATAGTAAGGGATATCAAAATTTGATAGAAATTTGCAAGCGTTTTGCATTGACTGACGTGCTTTTTAAAAGTGAAAAACCATTTATAATTTTAGACGACCCATTTTATAATCTTGATGAAATAAAAATAAAAAATGCAGTTAGTTTAATTAAAGAATTGAGTGAGGAATATCAAATTGTTTATTTTATATGTCACTCAAGTAGGGGCAGTGATGAAATACAAGCTTAATTTTGAACTTGTGCCTGACGGCTGTTGGAAAAGTAATTTAAGGAATATTTTATCAAAAAAAGCGTGGGATTTTTTGAAAGCCGATGCTAAAGAAAGGTCAGGTGGAAAGTGTAGTATTTGTGGAAAACAAACTAAATTTCTTGATGCACACGAGGTTTGGGAATACGATGATAAAAACGGCGTTCAAAAGTTGACCGATATAATTGCCGTTTGTAAAGATTGTCATAGCGTTATACACATAGGTTTTACAGGTCTTAAAGGGGATATTGAGCGTGCCGAAAATCACTTTATGGCTGTTAATAAATGTACATATGTAGAGATGCGAAAGGCTATGGGTGAGGCAAACTTAGTGCATCAAAGATTAAATAAGGTTAGCGAATGGTCTCTTGACATTTCGTACTTAAATAAATATGTAAAATAAAAGAAAAAGGGCATATTTTGTCCTTTTTTTGCATTTAAAAACTTGCATAAATTTTTAGTATGTGTTAAAATCTTATTTGTAAAAAAATGAGGCAAAAAAATGGAAATTATAGACGCACACGCACATATTTATCCAGCAAAAATAGCAGAAAAGGCAACAAACGCAATTGGCGATTTTTATGATATAAAAATGCAAATGCCAGCAGGAACAACCGACCAATTATTAGAAGATGGACTAAAAGCCGGCATCACCAAGTTTGTTGTTCACTCTTGTGCTACAAAAGCAAGTCAAGTGCGTGCAATAAATGAGTTTGTAAAAAGCGAAATTGATAAACACGATAACTTTATAGGCTTTATGACCCTTCATCAAGATATGACCGAGCAAGAGGTGTATGATGAAGTTGATTGGTGCACGAAAAATGGATTTAAGGGCATTAAACTTCACCCTGATTTTCAAAAGTTTTATATCGACGATGAAAATGCTGAAAAGTTTTATAGGGTGGTTGGAGATAGAATTCCTATTCTTTTTCATACGGGTGATGATAGGTATGAATATTCTAAACCACATAGGCTTACAAGAATGGCAAAAAAATATAAAAACGTTAATTTTATCGGTGCGCATTTTGGTGGCTATAGATGTTGGGATGATGCGTATTTATATAAGGGCCTTGATAACGTGTATTTCGACACTTGTTCTTCACTTATGTTTATCGATAAAGACAAAGCAAAATCCATTATAGATACGCTTGGGCATGAAAGATTTTTCTTTGGAACAGATTTTCCTATGTGGGACGCTGTTGGCGAAATAGAAAGGTTTGAAAAACTTAAACTAACCCAAAGCCAAAAAGAAGATATTTATGCTGGCAATATTAAAAAATTATTAAATATTAAATAGTGATATAAAATACTTGACAAAACAAAACGTCTAGAGTATAATAACCAAAAAAATATCAAACACTATGACGGAAACAGGTGTTAAATTGTGGATTAGAGAGTTGACGGTTGGTGCAAGTCAATCGAGCGATTTTACACTACTCATTCCCGAGTGGAAACGGCGAAAATGCAAAAGTAATCGTTTACGGAAGTCCCCGTTAAAGCAAAAGAGAGGTTGCAAAATAATGCAACAATTCGGGTGGCACCACGGTCAAAAATCGTCCCTAACTTTTTAGTTAGGGTTTTTTGTTTATTTTTAACAAAAATATGCGAAAAAAGGGCGTGTAAATATGCCAATTGCTTGACTGAATTTTCAATTTTATATATAATATATATAATTACTAAAATTTTAGTCATGGGAACAGATAATATGTGCGATATTTCTCAAGTTGTTTGAGATGTGCTTTTTATCAAAAACATTTCCAAAAAAACGATTAAGTTGTTCACTAGTTGTTTACGGCCAGCCCCGTTAAGGCAAAAGAGTGGTTGCAAAATAATGCAACAATTCGGGTGGTACCACGGTGAAAATCGTCCCTGACTGTTTTAGTCGGGGATTTTTGTTTTAGTAATTAAACTTTTGGAGAATTTATATGAAAAGAATTTATGTTTCAGACATCACACTTAAGGCTATTTGCGAGAAAGATTTTTCTTTAACTTTTAGAGAAAAACTTGGCGTTGCAGAAAAACTTGACATGCTCAATATAGATGCTATTGAACTTCCAACACTAAAGAGCGATAAAGAGTGTGAAATTATTTACAGAACAATTGCTGAATCATTAAAAAATACAATTGTTAAGGTTTCGGTTGGCACAACTGATGCTGAGTTTAACCTTGCATTAAATTGCATAAAAAATGCAAATAAATCTTGTTTACAAGTAATTTTGCCTGTTTCAACTGCGCAAATGGAATATTTTTATCATTTAAAAGCACCAGCAATGCTAGAAAAAATTGCACACCTTGTTAAAAAAGCAAGTGAAGCAAGTGCTGACGTTGAGTTTGTCGCACTTGATGCTTTCCGTGCTAATATAGATTTTGTAAAAGATTGCATCACTATTGCACAAGAAAATGGCGCTAAAACCATTACACTTTGCGATGGGGAAGGTTCAGCAATTCCAAGCGAATACGAAAATTTGATTAAGGCTGTTAGACCAATTTGCAAGGCAACTCTTTATGTAGAAACAAAGGACAATTTATCAATGGCAGGTGCATCTGCAGTAGTGGCAATTAAGGCTGGTGCTGATGGTGTTAAAACGTCTGCATTTGGAAGTTATCTTAGTGCTGCACTCTTTGCAGAAATTATCCGTGAAAAGAAGTTTGATTTAGATTGTGAATGCGCTATTGATATTTGCAACGCTAAATCTACAATAAACGCTATTAGCGACATTATTCTTAATAAACAAATTGTTGTTGAAAACAACATAGAAGCAGGCATAATAAATAGCAATGCATCAATGTCAGAAATTTCAACCCTAATTAAACAACTCGGCTATGAAATTTCAGATAGTGACGTTGGAAGCGTTTATGAAGAATTTAAAAGACTTACAGCAAAAAAAGAAGTTATAGATACAAAAGAATTAGAAGCTATCGTTGCAAGCACTGCAATGCAGGTTCCATCTACATATCATCTTGTAAACTATGTTGTGAATAGTGGAAATATTATTCCTGCAACAGCAAATATTACTTTAGAAAAAGATGGACAAAAATTTACAGGCGTTTCAACAGGTGATGGTCCTATTGATGCAGCATTTCATGCGATAGAACAAATTATAGGTCACCATTATGAACTTGATGACTTCCAAGTTCACGCTGTGACAAAAGGTAGGGGTGCAGTAGGCTCCTCAATAATTCGCCTTCGTGCCGATGGAAAGTTGTATCCAGGCAACGGCGTTTCAACCGATATCGTAGGTGCTTGTATCCGTGCTTATATAAATGCATTAAATAAGATTGTTTACGAGGAAAACTAATATGAAATTTTCCTTTTCTGATAAAATTGTAAATAGCAATAGTTTTATCGACCTTTGCAACATTGCTAAAAATTATGGCTATGATGGCATTGAAATAAGTGATGCAGAGATTGAAAAAGACTTACATATAGATAGCATATTTCGCTCATCATTAACTGCTGATGCAAAAAGAAAGTTGGTTAATAGGCATATTTCTTTGCCTGCCATTTGTTATCCAAAGAAAATAACCGAAAAAACTGATTGCAAAGAAATTGTTAAGTGTGTTGAATACGCATCTTTAGCATCAATTGTTAATGTAATTGTCACATTTGAAAAGTTAATAAAAGCATGCTCGGTTAAAAAGATACTTTCACCAGCAATAGAACTTGCTGAAAAAAGTGGCGTAAATATTTTAATCGAAACAAGTGGTGAACTTGCTAATACGCAAACTGTTCTTGACATAATCAGTGATTTAGCCTCAGCAAACGTAAAAGTTTGTTGGAATATAAGAGAAACGTTCTTTTTGGCAGGTGAACAAGCCGACAAAACTATTCAAACATTGGGTGCTTATATCGGCTATGTAAGAATGGGCGACAAAAAGCAAGATAAAAATGTGCTTATTGGCGAAGGTGAACTTCCTGTTAAAGACTTTATGAACGCATTAAAGTCGCTTAATTATGATGGCTTTGTGTGTGTTATGGATAGCGATGAAATTTGTTCTGCAGATATACTTTTAACTCATTTCAAGAGTTATATGTCATCTAAGACAGAGAAAGAAGAAAAAGAAATTTACTATAATCGACCAAAAACAGGCACTTATCCATGGAAGAAGTATGATGTTTTAGACTTAACTTTTTCAGACGTGCTTGACACAATGGCAAATACTTATCCAGACCAATTGGCTTTTAAGTATACAACACTTGATTATATTAGAACGTATGCTGAATTTAGAGAAGACGTTGATAAGGTTGCTGCTGCGCTTATTTCTTTGGGCGTTAAAGCAGGTCACCACGTTGCAATTTGGGCAACAAACGTTCCTGAGTGGTTTTTAACCTTTTGGGCAACAGTAAAAATCGGTGCAGTTTTGGTGACTGTGAATACTGCTTATAAAATTCATGAAGCCGAATATCTTTTAAGACAATCTGACACTCATACTCTAGTTATGATTGAAAGTTGCAAAGATTCTAACTATAAGAGCATCATGGAAGAACTTTGCCCAGAACTAAAGGATACACAAAAAGGACAACCTTTATATTCTAAAAAACTTCCATTTTTACGCAACGTCATATCTGTTGGCTTTGAAATGGATGGCTGTTTAGAGTGGAATGAGTTTGTTGCTCGTTCTAAATTCGTTCCTAATGAAGAAGTTAGAAGAAGGGCATCAAATGTTTGTCCTGATGACGTTTGTAATATGCAATACACTTCGGGAACGACAGGTTTTCCAAAAGGTGTAATGCTCACGCATAGAAATATCGTAAACAACGGAAAGATTATCGGCGATAGAATGGATACGTCAACTGCCGATAGAATGATGATTCAAGTTCCTATGTTCCACTGCTTTGGCATGGTGCTTTCAATGACTAATATGATGACGCACGGTGGAACGCTTTGCCCAATGCCATATTTTTCACCAAAATCATCACTCGCTTGTATAAACGATGAAAAAATCACTTGCTTTAACGGTGTACCAACAATGTTTATAGCAATGTTTGCTCACGCTGACTTTAAAAAGACTGACTTTTCACATATGAGAACGGGTATTATGGCGGGTGCCGGATGTCCCCCCGAGCTTATGAAGCGCGCCGCTGACCCGAATGAAATGAATATGACGGGTATCGTCAGAAGTCGGATCGTAGCC
>JAZKZI010000043.1:0-62217 GCA_045612585.1 Christensenellaceae bacterium
AATAAATAATTATTTGTTATATTCATTGCAAAGTAAGTGAAGTGGAGCTTCATCTTCGATAATTTCTGGGAAACGACCTGCTTTATCATAGAAGCAATTGTCGTTTGCATCGTCATTACACATAGAAACTTCACGAACAATAACTGTACCCTTGCCAACTTCACCCCAGAATCTGTGGAATAAACCTGGAGTCAATGTTACGCTTTGACCTGGATTTAAGCAAATTTCTGTGCCTGCTGGGTAAACGTGTTTTACACCATCGATAACAACACTAACGTCTGTATCATCGAGCTTATTATCTGGAGTTGTGTTATATAATTTGATAATTAAATTACCACCACCTGCATTGATGATGTCTTCCATTTTTGACCAGTGATAGTGCATTGGTGTAATTTGGCCTTCTCTAACTATCATAAGTTTTTCAGCATATGGCTTTGGATATTTTGCTTGATTTTTTTGGTTTCCGTTACGAAGTGTGATTAAGAATAAGCCAACCTTGTTGAAATCGCCATTACCAAAGTCTGTAATGTCCCAACCTAACATATTGTCTTTAATTTCTTGAACTTCCGCGCCTTTTGTTTTCCATTCTTCTGGTGTCCAAAGAACGAAATCTGGCAAACAAATTTTGTACTCTTTGAATAATTCAAGAGCATCTCTCATAATTGAGTTAATTTCTGAACGCTTCATATTTTTTCTCCTTTAATTAAATTTCATATACGCAAATATTGTTAATTTTGCAGAAATATTTAAGTTCTTCACTAAAGTCGCCATAAGCAACCATCCAGTGGTGACCGATACCATATTTCATAATTTCTTTATTGATTTGTGAAACAGGTTTTTCGAATTTAATCTTAACTGGGTTGCCAGGGAATTCCATACCACATGGGATTGCATCACCAACCATAAATGAGAGACGGAATTCATCGCCGTGACCACAAATATTAACAGCCGTCACTTTACCTGGTTTAACAACGAACTTAGAGCAAACGCCCCTTTCCATTAAACGAACAGGTGCAAGTTCGATCTCACCTTCTGCAATAGAAAAACCTGATGAACCACAGTGAGCATACATAATTGTGTTAGCTTTTTCATCTGGGAATAAAAGGTCTGTATTATTGATAGGCTTTCCACTTAAGTCGTACATAAGTTTCATTGTTAAAGCATTTGTAACGTCGCCTTCACAAGAACCAACGATACCTTCTTCAGCTAAAAGTGAATAGCCAAGACAAACTTTACCCATATATTTTGTATAACATTTAACAGATAAAGCTTGTAATTCATATTCTTTTGCAAGGTCTTTCATTGCTTTATAGAATTTCATTGATTCAAGCATAGATTCGTTTGTAGAAGTGATTTTGCAACCCTTAAACATATCTTTCTTTTCTTCAAGAAGCGCTTTTGCCTCTTCATCAGAAATAGCATCAACTTTAGCAGTTAATTCTTCTTCGTCAAGGTTAACAACTCTTGAACCTAATTTTTGCTTAATAGAAAATTCATCATAAGCAATTTCAGTCATACCCTTAACTCTACCACCGATAGCGCCAACGATAGTTTTGCTCATAGAATTTTTAAGAGCATAAGCTGTTGCAATTGTCTTAATTTCTTTTACGCATGCAGGGTCATCAGCATCACCATAAACAAATTCACAAGTTTTGCCAATATCTCTAAATACAGCACTGATTTGATGTGCGCAACAAAGTGAACCTGTGTCAAAAGCTGGATAAGCACGAAGAATAAGTGGCATATCAACATAAGACAAAAGGTCTAACAAGTGATGGTCTTCACTCCATGTTGCAATACAAATCATTAAAACGTCTGCATCTGTAGATTTTAATTTTTCGGCTGCTTGGCGAACTGTTTCGTAATCGTGCATAACAACACCTGTGTTTTCACAAGTGATGCCTTGAGCTTCCATTGCTTTAACAGTTTGGTTAAGTAATGGCATTGCTTCATCATAGCCAACTTCAACAGGACAAGCAAGCGCAACTGTTGCTACATTTAATTTCATAATAATCTCCATTTATAACCCTGCTATTTATATTATTTTTCTTTCATATTCGCAAGGCAAAATATGAAAAAATTTTTTACTCTTTTGTTAATTTCCAAACTTCGGTATGACCGACTGTTTGACCTGATTTAACATCAAAAAGTGGCGAAAGGCTTTCAACTTCTGTCATTTGGTCACATAAATATGTTTCGTAAGACACGTTGCCGTCTGGATATTCTTTATTTCTAAAAACATCATATATCTTTTCAAAAACTACGCCGTGATTTATGTATTTAACATGGCCATCAGGGTGAGCAACACCAATCTTATAGAGATTATCGTTATTCGGTCTATGAGTAATCTTTATAAGCTCTCGTGAATATTCTGCCCTTTCATCACCGAGATTTGTATAATCCCAAAGCGTAATTTTACTAAGTGGTTCATCACCACATTTTCTAATTTGCATTGGAATATACTGCACACCATTTGGTGCCATTGATGTTATGCCCCAAGAAGAAAATCTGCGAGATATATTATCAGTGTTTTCTATCTTGTGAACTATTTTTACTGAGTCATCTCCTTCAAAAGAAATTTCCATACTTTTTTTAACTTTAAGCCATGGGTCTTCATTTTGACAGAGAATAACTTTATCTTCTAAAATTTGATAACTAATTGGTTCGTTGTCAGGATAAGCACTTAACTTGCTTTCTGGAGCGAGCCATAATCTATGTCCCCCTTGAACACGCCAACCTTCATCAGAACATAAATAATCTACGTTTAGTGGCTGTTCATAGAACAAATTTTCACTTCCTTTGTATGATAAAAAGGAAATTCTAATACCAAACTCTGTTGGTACTCCGATTTTAATATCGCCATTTTCAATAAATAAGCATTTACCGAAATGGCCATAGTTTTCAATATAAGTTTTCATATTGCAAAATAAAATTATAATTTTTAAAATATGAGCCCGGTCAAAAATATAAAAATAATTTTAACCGTGGCTCATAAATTACAGTTTAGTTATATATTAACCTTTTTTCCATCTTTGGATAACACAAGTAGCGCGGCCGCCTTCTTCATTGATGATTTCATAATCACCGAAGCAAGCTGGAACTACTAATGTTTGGAACTTGTCGCAAACAGCAAAATATTCTGGGTTTGCTTTTGAGCGAACAGTTACTTTGCTACCAACTGTCAATGTAAGCATGTTCATGAACTTACCTTCTGTTGAGAATTCACCAACTTTTTCAAAGTGGATTCTTTCAACATGGTATGGCATTACAGGAGTTGTCTTATAACGGTCAATGAAGTAGTTCTTTGTCCATTTAACAACAGCTGGTGTTGACAATAAGTGATCTTTAACCCAAGATGCTCTTCTTGTCTTTTCCATGTTTCTGCCGTGTTCAAGGTGCATTTTTAATGGCTTACCTGTCATAGTCTTAGCGTTGTCATCCCATGATGGTCTTGCGAAGTCATATTCAAAGAATGAATATTCTGTACCGTTGATACTTGGGTTTGTATCCATTTCAAGAACCATTTGGTTACCGCCGTGACCGTGCATTGTTCCAGGAGGAATCAAATAGAGGTCGCCTTCCTTACTTGGCCAGTTAGCGATGAATTCTTTCCAGTTTTCGATAACTTTGATGTTTTGTGATTCTTCACAGAGTCTTTCCCATTCTTCGATATCAGCATCATCGTGGAAGCCCATCCATGTGTTAGCACCTTCATAAGCTTCTGCAATGTAGTATGTTTCATATCTGCCGAGTGGTTCATCGAAGTGGTCAGCAACGTATTTGCTTGATGGGTGAATATGCATTGGCATTGAAATTCTTTCAGCTGGTTGTGGAGTTGGGTGCCAACCGTCATCTAGCCAAATATCAAGTGGGAATAAACCTGGATATTGTTTGTTGATAAGTCCACCAACGAGGTCTTCGCCATATTGCATAGCGTTGAGCATTGGCATAGAAATACTTCTTTCGCCACCGAAGTCGATAAGAATACGAAGTTCTGGACCAGCAATTTTGTTCCAAGCGTTGTTAGCAAGGCCTTCTACTTGGTAATCCATATCTAAGTATCTGTAAGCACCCCAAGGACCTGGGCTGAAAATCTTAACTTCGTGGATTGGGTATTTAACAAGTGTTGACATGATTTCGTCATAAGCAACTCTAGGAATCAATACAAGGTCATTTTCAAAGTAGTTTTCTACATAGAAATCCATTGCACCATACATAAAGTCTTTTTGACGTTTTAACATGTAGTAGTCAGAATAGTTATATTCTTTCCAGTTATAGTCTTTAGTAGGAGTTGTGCAGCCAAATGTATTGAGTCTGCCTTCCCACATATCCCATTGTACTTTTTGGTGTGTGTTATCAACATAGCACTTAACAGCGTAAAGGTCAGCTAAAGCCTTAATGCAAGCGCCTTCACCATATACGATTACAACTGCGTTTGAAGCAAGTTTCTTCTTCAAATCAGCAATTGCTTTTTCACACATAATGTCTTCAATAACACCTGTTTTGTTTACTTTACCAAAACCAGGGTCTTCTGTCACGTAAGGTGCATTATAAGCAATAATGTCCTCTCTTGACTTGTAAAGTTGGCTAGCCGCAAAAAGCTCTACTTTTAAGCCCTTTGCTTGAAGTTTGGTAGCAACTGCGTTTGCAATTTTTGCAAAATCAATACCATACCAACCATCAATGGCAATCTTCTTATCGGTTGAGTCAACAAGTGAAGCTAATTTTTCAACAACCTTGTCCCAGCCGAATGTTACGCTATCTCTATTTTGAGCAGAAATAACGATTTTGTTGTCAGCATTTTTTATGGATTCATATACTGGCATGCTTTCATCCTCCTTGAAAAGATTTAAAATTTTTTTATTTTTTTATTTTTATTTATAACAAGGCAAAATTACCTTTGCTATTAAATTAACTTTAGTCTTTCCCAATTTTCAGCCATATTGAGAATTTCTTCTTGGCTCTTAATACCATCAACAGAGTTTGCAGCAAATAAGTTGCAAGCTGCAGCTGCTGAAGCAAATTTAAGAGTTTGTTCATCACTTAAACCATGATAGATTGCATAGAGTGAACCTGCACAGAACGTATCACCTGCACCAACACTACCCTTAATCATTTCTGATGGGATTTTGAGAGATGGGACTTCTGTATAAACTTGTGTCTTAACGTCATAAGCAAAAGCAGTTTCTTTGCAGTGGATAATAATTTTATCTTTAACACCTGCTTTAGCCATATTAAGCATTGCAAGTTTAATGTTTTCTCTATTTAATTTTCCGTCAGCATCATAAGCGTCTAACTTTGAAATACGACAGCATTCAATTTCATTTATAATTGCATAGTTTGCATATTTGAGTGCTGGAACAATCTTTTTACCATAATCAGCATTGTTATCACTAACAACGTCAATAGAAGTTTTTATACCTTTTTCTTGGACTTTCTTAAGAAGTCTAGCCATTGCTGTGCCATATTCAGCATCATCAGCATCAAACTTGTCTAATAAAAGAATATAACCGATGTGGAATAAATCACAGTCAAGATTATCAACGTCAATATCTTCTGGACCAAATGCAGCATTTGTACCTTTGTTAAAGAAGAAAGTACGTTCACCACCTTCTAGGCTCATAACATCTGAAAATCCTGTTGGAATTGTTTTTGAATATGTAATTTTATCAGTGTTGATACCATTTTCAGCAAGTTGAGATACAACAAATTTACCATTAGCATCATCACCAACTAATCCTAAAGCAGTAATAGGAATTTTTCTGTCAATTTTAGCAAGGTTAATTGCTGTGTTTGGAACGCATCCGCCAACAGCCATAGAAATGTCTGTTATATGAGACAACATACCAATTTGTGGATATGAATCGATATTCTTAACAACGTCTACAAGTATGTTACCTGCAATAACTAATTTCTTATCGTAATTTGACATTATAAATTCTCCTAATAGCACTGATTTCTATCCCAAAAATTGGCATAAAAACACATTTAAAATAAAGTATATATGAATTATACTAAAAGTTAGTATGTTTGTCAATAATTTTGCTAAATTTATTTTGCAATTTTTTAAATATTTTTACTTTTAACACAAGATATTGTGAAAATTTCCCAAAACCAATCTATATAAGACAAGTTAAAAATAATAACCAAACAAAAAGTCTTTTGCAAGCTCAAATTTTATAACAAGAAACGCCTATTTTAATGAAATTATAAACATTATAACGTGCATATAACGTCCCTATTTTTTGTTAATATAAAATCTAAAAAATTATAGTAAAATTTTAACAATTTTACACACAAAAAAACAGTGCCACACATATTAGCATAGCACTGTTATATTTAGTTAAAAATGAAATTAGTCAACCCTGTTTTCTTTAATAACGTTTTGATAATAATAATAGCTATCTCTTGGGCGACGTTCAAATGTTTCACGATTGATTTGAACAAGTCCAAATACAACATCGAAACCAAGGTGGGCACCTTCGTTTGTATCTAAGAATGTCCAAGGTAAATACCCAACAACATTTACACCAGCCTTAATTGCACGAGCAAGTGAACGAAGGTGTTCACGCATATGTTGAACCCTATAACTATCATGAAGGTCTGCATCAAGGTCATCAAGTCTCTTTTTACCAACACCATTTTCGGTAATAATAATTTCTTTGTCAGGATAATGTTCGTGTAAATACATAAGAGTATCGAACAATCCTTGTGGATAATAACCAAAGCCATAGTCATCTGTAGGCATATATGAAATTGAGTTTGGAATAACTTTTACGTTTAATGGCTCGTTTTCACCATATTCTACATATCTTGAGCTATAGTAGTTAACACCGATAAAGTCACAAGGAATAAAGTTTTCTTCTAATTCTTTTTTCCAGTCTGTCTTCACTTTTCTATCAATATCGCCAGCATTAATCAATTCATCTGGATATGTACCTTCAAACATTGGTTGCAACCATCTTCCTGCGAAATGAGCCATTCTGTTTCTTGAAGCTTGTCTATTTTTTTCAGAAGTTGTAAAAGGATATGTTGCTTCTATCCATAAAACTGCACCAATTTTACCCTTAAGCCCCATTGATTTATAAAGATGAATCGTTCTATAATGAGTAAGAATCATATTGTGGAAACACTTAGAGCCACCAGATGTTTCAGAAACTGCATTAAGGTTTGGCTCGTTTACTGTGCACCAATAATCAATTCTATCACCAAATGCTTCAAAACAAGTTTTTGCATATGATGTAAACCAATCGCCAAATGAACTATTTGTAAGTCCACCTAAAGCAACAACCCACCAAGGCAAATCACAGTGCCAGAGGTCAAAGAATGTTTTAATACCGTTTTTCTTGAGTTCATCAATAACCTTGTTATAGTGGTCGATACCAGCTTGGTTAACTTCTGCTGGACCATTTGGGAAAATTCTTGACCAAGAAATTGAAAAACGGAAACATTTAACCCCTAGTTCCTTCATAAGCTTTATATCTTCTGGATATGTATGATAAAAACCAGCAGCTGTATCTGGGTCTGCATAGTTGCATTTAGCAGGGTCAGCTTTATACCTATGCATCCATGTATCTTCACCTTTTCCATCTACGTGATGAGCACCTTCAATTTGAACTGCTGAGGTTGCTACACCAAACATGAAATCCTTTGGAAAATCGAATCTAATTTCATATTTCATAACAAAATACTCCTATTTTAATAACATTACATCAATTATAACATAATTAACTTTTTTGTCAAGTATAAATTAAAAATTTTATAGCAAAATTTTAACAATTTTGATTATAAAAAAGCAGTGCCACGAATCAGCATAGCACTGCTTAATTTTTAGTTAAAAATGATATTAGTCAACCTTAGATTCTTTGATAACTTTTTGATAGAAATACCAGCTATCTCTTGGAACGCGTTCAAGTGTTTCATAACGGATTTGAACTAAACCGAACATAAGTGTATAACCACCGCTACGGAGTTCACTTGTATCCATAATTGACCATGGGAAATAGCCAATTACTGGGAAACCTGCTTTAATCGCACGAGAAAGCGAACGAAGGTGTTCACGCATATAGTTAATTCTATAACCATCGTGAAGTTCTTCTTCGTAATTACCCCACTTCTTAACACCAATACCATTTTCGGTAATAATAATGTTCTTGCCTGGGTAATTATCACTTAAATATGCAAGTGTATCAAAAAGACCTTGTGGATAATATTCAAAGCCATAGTCATCTTTTGGAATATTTTTATTAACAATCTTCTTATACTTAAGGTAGCCTTCATTTTCAGCGTATTCAACGTGTTCTGGGCCATAAATATTAACGCCGATAAAGTCAGCTTCAACAAAGTTCTCTTTCATTAACTTTTCAAAGTCTGGTGGCAAACTTTCAATAAATTCTTTTTCCTTTAAAAGAACTTCTGGATAATATCCTTTATACATTGGATCAAGCCATCTGCCAGCATAGTAAGCCATTGCTCTATCAGCTGCGTCAATATCCTTTTGTTCCATTGAAAGTGAGTAATAAGGGATTACGTGAATTACTGCACCAATTTGACCAGGCAAATTCATTGACTTATAAATTTTTACTGCTTTATAGTGGCCCATCATCATATTGAAGAATGTGAACTTATTTCCACCTGCTTCTTTTGATACGCAGTTAATGTTTGGTTCGTTTACTGTACACCAATAATCAACTCTATCACCAAATGCTTCAAAACAAGTTTTAGCATAGAAACTAAACCAATCAGCAAAAGAACTGTTTGTTAAAGCGCCAAGTTGAACAAGCCATAGTGGCATATCGCAGTGCCAAAGGTCAAAGAACGCTTTAATGTCATATTTTTTAAGTTCATCAATAACACGATTATAATAATCAATACCTTCTTGACAAACTTTATATGGTCCGTCTGGGAAAATTCTTGACCAAGAAATTGAGAAACGGAAACATTTAAGACCTAAGTCCTTCATCATCTTAATATCTTCTGGATATTTGTGATAAAAGTCTGCATTTACTTCTGGGTCAGAAAAGTTATACAATTTTGGGTTCTTCTTGTAGTTATCAGAGTGGAAGTCTTCTCCTTTTCCACCTTCGTGAATACCACCTTCAATTTGAACAGCAGAAGTTGCTGCACCAAATAAGAAATCTTTTGGGAATGTAAATTTCATTTCATTCTTCTCCTATTTTTACAATATTACATCAATTATAACATAATTAAATATATTGTCAATTGTTTTTTAGTTAAAATATATACTATTTTACTTGAAAATTAGACCAATGACAAAAAGTATTCATTTATCTTTTCTGCAGGCAATTTTAACTTATTATTTATCCACCATCTTAACGTTTCAACAAAAGTTGAAGTTATGTGATTTTCCCAAAAATCTTGAGGTATGTTTTGTGGTTTTTTATCCTTAAAGTCCGATATACGTCTTAATATCAACAAACGCACTTCGCCCTTAAAATATTCTAAAAATAGTTCGTTGTTTTTTGACGATAATAACTTGCAAATATTGTTGTCGTTTTTCTTTATATGCTTAAACAAGTGTAAGAACACGTCGTCTTGATTATCACAATCAAAAATTGAACGATTTGCACCAACATTTTGCTTTTCAACATTAAAAATGTGGTCAAAAAGTTCGGCACATAATTCTTTTAACAAAAAATCTTTCGTCTCAAAATGAGAATAAAAAGTTGCCCTTCCAATATCTGCAATTTCTATAATTTCCCCAACGGTTATTTTATTATAATGTTTCATTGATAAAAGCGATATAAATGCATTAAATATTGCTTCTCTAGACTTTCTTTGTCTTCTATCCATATTTTTCTCCATACATTTTTATGTTTTTGTTCAGTATTGAATTTTTGTTAGATTTTGTGGATATACTTGCACATAAAATTATGATACAATTTTACAGAACAATATGTTCAATAACGAATTTATTATATCATAATTTAAATTGTTTGTCAAAGGAGAAAAAATGAAAACAAAGAGCAAAATTTTTATGGCATTTATATTAAATTTAACATTTTCTATTTTTGAACTTTTTGGTGGGATTATAACAGGTAGTGTTGCAATACTTTCTGATTCTATTCACGATTTTGGAGATGCAACCAGTATTGGAACTGCTTTCTTTCTTGAAAAATTAAGCATTAAAAAGCCAAACAATAAATATACTTATGGCTACGCAAGGTTCTCTGTTTTAGGAGCGTTAATCACAACCCTAATTCTTTTAATCAGTTCAGTTATAGTCATTTATAATGCCGTGTTTAGAATTATATCACCTATTATAATTGATTATGATGGAATGCTCATATTTGCAATTATTGGTTTATTTGTAAACATAGTTGCAACTTATTTTACTCATGGAGGAAAATCGCTTAATCAAAAGGCTGTAAATCTGCATATGTTAGAAGACGTTCTTGGCTGGCTCGTTGTTTTGATTGGTAGTATTGTAATAAAATTTACATGCTTATATATAATAGACCCTATTTTATCAATTATTGTTGCTATTTTCGTAGTTATAAATGCTATTAAAAATTTAATTGAAATTACACAAATATTTTTGATTAAAACGCCAAAAAATGTTGATATAAATGATATTATTAATCACATAAAAGAAATCGATGGCGTTATCGATGCACACCATATTCATATTTGGTCAATAGATGGAGAAACAAACCTTGCGACCTTACACTTAGTTGTTAAAGAATATAGCAAATGTATAAAAGAAAAAGTAAAAGAAGAACTAAACGAGCACGGTATTTCTCACACTACTATAGAAATAGAAACTGAAAATGAAAATTGCAAGGAAAAAACTTGCAAAATAAAACAAAAAGAGTATCACCCTCATTGCCACCATCATTAAATGCAAAAAAAGTCTAACCCAAACTTCGTTTAGATTAGACTTATTTTGGCGAAAGATTAAACACGTAAACCTACTATTTTTAATTATATTTAATGAAGTTAATAATTTGATTTATAAAATCATTACTATGACACGTTGCTCCGTATAAAAATGTTTCCATACAAATTAATACAACATTATTTGATTTTTGTTATATCAACATTTTTTAATATTTTTTGTTTTTAATATTTTTTCATAGAATGTCCCTTCAAATAATAATATTTAAATTCTTGATATTTTATCCATTTGTGGTATAGTAAATTCTTTTTCGTTAAATTGAAATGGATTGCTCATTACATTACTTCCAAAAACATATTTCTTACCATCTTTTTTATAGACTACAATTTTAAAGTTTGTGTTATTATACTTTGCTTCAAACACAGGACTTTCTTTCCACAACCTAAACATTTTAATAAAATTATCAAAAGCACCTGAAAACAAAACTATATCGGGATTGAAATAATTAAACAAATCTGCACATAATCCATCATCTTCAATCATTTCTTTTTCTTCTTTATTTAACTTACTCCAAGTTGGATTTGTAGCCAAAGTAGAATAATAATCAATATGTAAGGCTGTATCAAGGTTATTTCTAGCATAATAACTTGCCCCCAAAGGTTTCAATGCTTTATCAAACCAATCAAACCATTTAATATATGGCTTTGTTTCAAAGTAATTGTTATAATCATTTATTAAGTTCTCTTTATCTTGTTCGCTCAAATTATTTTTAACGCTTAAGTTATGACCATTTCTAAACCTTTGAAAATCGCCAGTATATGTTCTCTCAAACTCTTTGTTTGATGGGTTTAATGCGATAGTTATAATTTTTTTCTTTGATTGCTTATATTTTTCATAATTACCAAACCATAGAATAGGTATTGATGGATTTACAACAAATGTTCTATTTCTATTACGAACAAAATTATCCCAACATTTGTCAATCAACTCATATAATTCACTTTGTTTGATATTTACTTTATTATCAAAACCACTCCATAAGGAACTTAACATTTTTGTTAAACTATCAAAGGCAATTGATAAGTTTTCTGGGGAAAAATATCTAAATCTCCTATTTCCTGCTAATTCATGGCTTTCTTCATTTCTTGCATATTTAATTTCAAACATATCATCTAACAATGATTTCTCAAATTCATTGCTTAATTTTAAATTTATTAATAGTTCATGTAAAGTATATCCACTAAAATCTTGTTTTTCCTTGTCGTTCAAGTATACTTTTATTGCATTTTCTAGCAATAGTCCCATGTCTAAAAGCACATGTTCTTTCTTGTCATTTTCTATATCTTTCTTTATTTTATTATAACAGTTTTGTAAGTCTTTTATGTCCATTTCTTGTTCCTTTTATATCTTTATTACATCATCAACCTTATCTAAAATTCTTTTCGTATTAGTGCTTTCAGGCTCTCTTAATTTATAAACACCCATAAATATAAAACCATTGTCTTTTCTATCAAATACCCACCTATAAGGATGATCTAATCCTGTTGGAGAATAAAGGTTATTCATGTTTTTTTCAATTATCGTATTAGTATTACCATTCTCAAAATAGTTGCACCAGCCATTACGTTCTTTACCATCTATCCTAGGCAACCAAATGTATATATTGTCGGTTATTGGCCAAATGCTTGTCCATCCGGATGTATAGTTGGTTTTAAGCAAATAATTCACTAACTTATATCCAGCACAGTTGTCACGTCTCCACCCAGATTTTATAGTTTCTTTTTGATTTGTTGGTTGAGCATTTGAAACACCTTTTTCACATGCTAATAAGTCGGCATTAATTATCTTATTGATTTCTTCTCCGCTTATTATTAAATGTTTCTTAAACGCCGATGGATAAGCCATCATTATTGTTTTATTTGTCTTTATAAAGTTTACATAAATATAACTATTTCCATTATCCCACTCTTCGTATTTTTCTACAATGCCTTGCCCATTTGTTATGTTATAAACTTCTTTTCCTATAATATAATTTTTTATTTCACTCTTCATATTACAACCTACTTTTCCTTTTAAACCATATTAAATCGCTGTCTATTCCACCATCTAACGAATATACACCCTTAAACTTATATCCACCATCAACTTTTTCAAAAAGAAAAATTTCTTTATACTTACATAAAATTCTTTCTTTCCCTTCTTTTGTACAGATATAGACTGAATTATAATAAGGAATACCATCAAATCTTGTGGGGTTTTCTACCATATCTTGAAAACCCATTCTATATCCACACATAAAGCCATCTTTCTTGTCTGCCCACATATCTGCCATCCAAATACTTTGTTCCCTATTTAATTCCCAAATATTTGGTGCAACTTCCTTTAGTTCTTTATCGGTTAATTTTTTAATTATCTCTTGACTATTTCCTTTCAAAAAGCATCTTTCTTTAATTGTTGAAAGCATATTCCTTCACCCCTATTTTTTTATTTGAAACAAATCCATTTCAGGCTTATTGTGATTATAATAACACCCACCACCACGAATTTTATACACAGGTAAACCAAATTCCATCATATATTCTAAATTTCTACTCACAGTTTTTCTATCACATGGCACACCCAGGGCATTTATTACATTTGTAATCTGCTTTATTGTAATAGGTTTTTCTCTTGATGAACCATTATATATAATTTTTAGAACATATAAAATTATAGTTTTCTTAGCAATGTTTTTATTTACCTCTTTTTCTTGCATTTTTTTCCTCCTATTTTTATTATATCACACAAATATGGACAAAACTAGGACATGTGTAAAAATTTTTATGTAATTAAAAATTTAATTTGAGTATTCAATGTGTGTTTCAAGTACTTAAAAACAAAAAAGTCTAACCCAAACTTCGTTTAGATTAGACTTATTTTGGCGGAGAGCGAGGGATTCTCGCCTGTGCGACCTACCCGATAAACAGTGGGTGTCCACTGTTTAGTCCTACGGACAAATTGCTAACTCAATTTTCTCCATATTCTCATCCCTCGCCTTTTTTCGCAAAAAAAAGAGATGCAAACATGCATCTCATTTTTTTGGCGGAGAGCGAGGGATTCGAACCCCCGTGGGCTTGCACCCAAACGGTTTTCAAGACCGCCTCGTTATGACCACTTCGATAGCTCTCCATCATTTTATTTAGTTTTGCTGATAATAAATTCGATAGAATATGTCGAACTAATCACAGCACGACATATTCTACCTTATTTTTGAAAATTATGCAAGCAATTTTAAGGTGATTTTTTATAAAATTTAATATTTTTTTAATTCTTTTTTAAAATTGCCCATTATAGAGCATTATAAATCAGAAAATTTTATAAGTTTAACGTCAGATTGCTTAAAGAGTTCTAAAGCAAAATCATCTGGATAACCATTTTTATATATAACTGTTTTAATGCCTGAATTTAGTATCATACGAGTACAAATAACGCATGGTTGGTGAGTGACGTAAAGCGTTGCCCCTTCTAAGCTTATACCAAGTTTTGCAGCTTGAATAATTGCGTTTTGTTCTGCGTGAACTGCATAGCACACTTCTTGCATAGTTCCACTTGCAATATTTCTAACTCTCCTTAAGCATTCGCCACGCTCTCTGCAACTTTCAATGCCACTTGGTGCACCATTATAACCTGTTGTTAAAATACGCTTGTCCTTAACAACAACAGCGCCAACGTGCCTATTTTCTTGATAACAACTTGACCAATCAGCCACAGTTTCAGCAAGATTCATAAATCTTTCATCCCACTTATTCATATTTTACCTCTTTTGTTATTATTTTTTATCTTTTTTAACCATTTTTTCAAGTTCTTTAATAAAAGAAGTTGTGTCTGTAAAAGAACGATAAACAGAAGCAAATCTAACATATGCAACTTCATCGATATTCTTTAAGCCTTCGCAAACCATTTCGCCAAGTTCCTTGCTTGTCACTTCTTGTGCTAAAGAATTATAAATTCTTTTTTGAATATCATCAACCAAAGAATCAATTGTTGCTGATGAAACAGGTCTTTTTTCGCAAGCTTTGATAATGCCGTTTTTCATTTTATTAGGGTCAAAAACCTGTCTTGCGCCATTAGTTTTAACAACAAAAATCGGTGTGCTTTCAACCGTTTCATAAGTTGTAAAACGCTTTCCACAATTAACACACTCACGTCTTCTACGAATTATAGAGCCTTCTTCAGCAGAACGAGAATCTATGACTTTGCTGTCTATACATCCACAATACATACACTTCATAAAATTTACCTTCTTTATTTTTTATAAAAACAGAAAAACATTATATTAATATATAATAAACTTTACTTTTCTGCTCAAACTACTATTATAATTATGCCAACATTATTTTATATTTTGATTATAACCTATGTTATCGCAATTAACCTATACGGAATTTTAATGCTAAAATATCAAAAAAAAGCACGAGAAGATGGCGATGAAGAAAACATAGGCATAAGCGACACAAAATTAATTTTCACAGGACTACTTGGTGGAGCACTTGGAATTTTTGTGTTTATGTTTATCTTTAAATACAGGCTTAAAAGTCTAGTCATGATGGTTTTAATGCCACTTTTTATATCCTTAAACGCTTATTTTGTATTTACTGCAATAAAAGGCGGTTTTGGTTTTTTTATGCTATAAAGATAAGTATTTTAAGCATCTTGTAAATCTTTAATAACACTTGGAAACTGCTCTATTATTTCGCTTGCAGTCACGGTAAACACCGAGCCTTTTTCTTGGGCTTTTTCACCTGCCTTTCCAAACATATAAAGTGCAGATAAAAGGCTTTCCATTTGATTATCATTTCTTGCAATAGTTCCTGCAATAAGTCCAGATAACACGTCACCACTGCCAGCCTTTGCCATAGCCGAACAGCCTGTTGTGTTGAGATATATTTCTTCTCCGTCAGTAATAACACTAACGGCATTTTTTACTGCTAATTTAACATCATATTCTTTTGCAAAATCAACAGCATTTTTAATTAAATCATCAGTCAAGCTTTGTTTGTCTTTACCTAAAAGTCTTGCAAATTCGCCAATATGTGGCGTTAATATAACTGTGCATTTTTTATCTTTCAACACGTCAATTCCATACTTACTTAATGCATTTAATCCATCGGCATCTATGATTAGCGTTCCAGAATAATTCGCCAGTAAATAACAAACGATTTTATATGTGAGTTCACTATTTCCCATGCCCATGCCAACAGCAATGGAATCACACGAAATCGCTTTTTCTAAAGAATTAGCAACATCTTCATCAAACGTCATCAAAATGCACTCTGGGTTTTTGCCCACATAAGCATTAAACAAACTTTTTGGCACGCATAGATACATATAACCAACGCCAGATTTTAATGCCGACACGCTATTTGCAGAAAGAATCACGCTACCAGTTAAATTCTCACTTCCACCGATAATGCAAGTTTTTCCAAAATTGCCCTTGTGAACGTTTCTATTTGGTTTTTCAAAACATTTTTTTGCATCTCTATCATCAATTCGTTTAATAAAATTGTCTTCCCAAACGCTTATTCCAATGTCTTTACAAATAACCTTTCCAGAATAATCTATTCCATCACCAAAAAAATGCCCAACTTTATATTCTCCGATTGCAACAGTCATGTCGCACTTAACTGCAATGCCCATAACCTTGCCGTTATCTCCATTTATTCCACTTGGAATATCGCAAGCAATTTTATAGCAATCTATAGCATTTATTTTCTCAACAATTTCTTTATATTTTCCTTCAATTTGCCTATTTAACCCCACACCGAACAAGCAGTCAACAATTATATCAAACGGCTTATTAAATAGGTCGTAATTAGGATTTTCACCATCAAAAACCTTAACAGAAAAGCCGTGTGTTTTTCTTAAAATATCAGCAATTACAAGCCCATCTTTTCCGTTGTTTCCCTTGCCAACACAAACTAAAACTCTGCCACCGAAAAATTGTTCTTTAATAACGGTTGCAACACCTTCGCCTGCCCTAAAAATAAGTTCATCTTGCGAAACGCCAAGGGTATTTATGGTAAAACTATCTGCTTTTTGCATTTGACAAACTGTTAAAATTCTTTCCATTAGTCCCCCTGATAATCTTTTAGAGCATGCATCGCTTGGTCATATGTAAAACCCTTGCCGATTAAATAGCGATAGGTTTTTGCAAGATTTTCTTTAGTTATAGGCTTATTAGCTAAATGTTTTTTAGCAATTAATTTAGCACTTTCATTTCCAGTGTCTTCAGCTTCTAAATAAGCACTTTCAATATCTTCTTTTTTAACGCCTTTCATCATAAGTTTATATTCAGTAAGGCGTCTGCCCTGTCTTTTATTTACGCTTTCAATATAACGTTTTGAATACTCGGCATCATCTATATAATTATATTCCTTTAACTTGTCAATGCAAAGCCAAACAACCTGCTCAGAATAGCCTTTTTTAAGCAAATATTCTTTTACCTGTCTTTTGGTTTTTAGATTTTTAGAAATATAATCGGTCGCTTTAGTTAAGGCTTCGTGCTGTTCACTCTCTAACACTAATTGCTCAAGTTTTTCTATTTCTACTTCTTGACCTAATTTTATGCGATTTTTAACAACCGTTTCTATAGACATACCACAAAAAAACTCGCCATCAACATAAACGTTGCAACGCTTGTTATTGTTTTTTTGAACAGAAATTTCAGTTATAATCGGCATAAATCACCTAAATTTTACCCAAAATCATAATATCCTGAGCCTATTTCTTTTATATCAATTTTTCCATTAAAAGCATCTAACAGTTTCTTATTAAACGCTTCAAAATAGTCATTTTTTATTGCTATTTTTACATCTACAACATTATTAAAATCGGTGCTCAAAACGGTAATATTTTGGTCGCTTAATAGTTTAAGTAGTCTTGAATACCCTTCATAATCTGGCGAAACCTTGACCAAAATAGACTGGCACATCTTTGATATCTTAGCAACTTCTAGGCAATCCACAACAGCACCACCATAAGCCCTTGTAAGCCCACCTGTGCCCAGTTTAATTCCACCAAAATATCTAGTGACGACAGCAACCGTCTTAAACATACGCCTGTTTTTAAGAACTTCAAGCATAGGAAGTCCGGCTGTTCCTTGAGGCTCGCCATCATCAGAGAATTTTTGAACTAAACCTTTATCGTCGGCAATATATGCATAGCAATTATGAGTTGCAAGCGAGTGGCGTTTCCTGATAGTTTCTATAAAACTTTTTGCTTCTTCTTCGTTTTCAACACCTTTAATATTGCATATAAATTTAGAACGCTCTATAATGTTTGTATTTTCTTTTTCACCATTTACAGTAAAAAATTCATAACTCATTCTATTTTACACTTACCTTAATATGCACTTTTTTGCCCTTGTGCAATATAAATTCCTTATTAGAAAGTGAAACTGATGGAATTTCGCCAAAAGGATTTGTAATCTTTTGCTCATCGATACTAACTCCACCACCTTCTATAAGCCTTTTTGCTTCGCCCTTAGATTTTGCTTGTCCAACAGCCACTAAAAGGTCTGCAACAAGTGTTATAGAGCCATCAATTTCTGCTTTAGGCATATCTTCACTACTGCCACCACCAAAAGCTGCTCTTGCTTGTTTTTGAGCTTCAATAGCCTTTTCTTCGCCATGAACAAGCTTAGTCACTTCAAACGCAAGTCTTTCTTTTGCTGAATTCATACGCTCGTCATTGTATTTTGTAAGTTCTTTAATTTCTTCCATTTCCATGAACGTAAGTAGGCGCATACATTCTTCAACTTTAACGTCTTCAACGTTTCTAAAATATTGATAGAATTCATAAGGAGTTGTTTTATTTTCATCAAGCCACAAAGCACCCTTTGCAGTCTTGCCCATTTTCTTGCCTTCGCTTGTAAGTAAAAGCGTAAAAGTCATTGCATAAGCAGGCTTTTCTTCTTTTTTCCTTATAAGGTTAGCGCCAGCAAGCATATTACTCCATTGGTCATCGCCCCCAAGTTCTAACACAACGCCATAATCTTGATACAACTTTAAGAAATCGTAGCCTTGCATTAACATATAATTGAATTCAAGGAAAGATAAACCTTTTTCCATTCTAGATTTAAAGCACTCTGCAGTAAGCATTCTATTAACAGAAAAATGCACGCCGATATCACGCAAAAAGTCAACGTAATTTAAATTCAAAAGCCAATCTGCATTGTTTGCCATAATTGCAGGATTTTCACCATCAAACTTAATAAAACGGCTCATTTGCTTTCTAAAACAAGCGCAGTTATGCTCTATCGTTTCCTTAGTCATCATAGAACGCATGTCCGTTCTTCCAGAAGGGTCACCAATCATAGCAGTGCCACCACCGATAAGGGCAACTGGTTTATGTCCATATTTTTGCATCCAAGCCATTGCCATAATTGGAATATAGTGACCAATATGTAAACTATCTGCCGTTGGGTCAAAACCAACGTAGAAAGGAACACTTTCACTACCTAAAAGTTTATAAAGCTCATCTTCATAAACCGTTTGTTTAATAAATCCTCTTTCTTTCAATACGTCAAATACATTTTTCATAAACTACCTACTCTAAAACCTTCTTTATATTAAACTAAATTTTCAAAGTTAATTTTTACTTACAAAAACTCATTTCTCATAAATATGAATCATAAATGCTAAACGAGGTAAATGTAATGAACTTATAAAATTAAATTAATATTATTATATCTGTATTTATAACAATTGTCAACGATAAAACAACGTTTAGTTTCCATTTTTATATAATTAAAGCATAAAAAAAGACGAACTAAAACGTTCGCCACATTAAAATAAATTTACTGCCATTTTGTTAAAACCAATATTTAATAAGACTAAAATTCTTAACAATATTTCTTTAATTTTTATCAAAATCTAATTTATTTAGAGGACTTGCTTGCTGTAAGTAGCCCCACAATTACAAAGCCAATGCTTGCACCAATTATTAAACCCAAAATAAAATTTATCATTTTTAACCTATACTAAAATTATGCGCAAATTTTAGATTAATATGTATTTTTTAGCCAATATATATTTATTATGTCTAACATAATTATATGCTAATTCGCTAGTAAAATATTAATGATTATTTTTGAATATTTGCAAATTTCTTTAACCGTGATGCATTTATTGAAATGTTTACAAAAAAGCCGTCTCTTGTTTTTTCAATAGTTATATTTGGCGGCATGCAAAAGTCAAAATAGTCTTTAAGCAACTTATTAACATCAATGATTAACATATCATTAAAATTATCACCTGCCGAAATTCTATCGCTTTCTAAAAGCGTTTGAAGCCTTAATAATTGATTTTTATTTTTACTCATACTCTTCTTTTTATACTCCCCCTAATACTCCCAAAAAAACCAGTATATTTTGCAGTGACGTCATATAATTTTTTAGTGCCATTATGTATATTTTGAGCAAGTAATTTATATGCTTTATACGACTGTGTGCGGGATGACAATTTGTAGCCACTCGATAAAAAAACAGTATCCTCTTCTGGCAAAACGCCTACTAATTTTATTTTTAATATTTGCTCTATATCGCATGGCAACATCATTTTAGAAGAAACAATTAAATCGCCACGTGCACGATTAACAACAAGACCTACACTATCTAGTTCATAACTTTTTAGAACAGAAACAACTTTATCTGCATCTCTAATGCTTGTCAAATTTGGGGTTGCGATTACAATTGCACTATCAGCACAAGATACTGCCCTATGAAAGCCCACGTCAATTCCTGCAGGACAATCAAGAATTATATAATCAAACAAAGCATCAACACTTTCTAAAAGTAGTTTTATATTTTGACCACTAATATTTGAAGTAGGAGTTAAATTTCCAGAAGGAAGTATATATAAACTTCGTTTTTCACCACATTGTATTAATGCTTGCTTAATCCTACATCTACACGTCAAAACGTCGTTTATATCATAACAAACTTTATTTTCAACACCCAAAACCACGTCTAAATTATTTAACCCAAAATCAATATCAACAAGCAAAACTTTTTCACCCATATTTGATAAAGCTGTGCCCAAATTTGCCGTTATCGTTGTTTTTCCAACGCCACCTTTTCCAGATGTCACCACAATTTTCTTAGCCATAAAAAACCTCTTACTCATTGTAAATAAAAAAAGACCACGCTTTTTGACTATAAAAGAAAAAACGCGTGGTTTTATGTCGTATATAACAATTTGTATCTATTTAGAATAATCTTATGCTTTTGAACTAATTTATTTGTGTGATATTGCAACTTTTTTTAAAAGTTTAGAATTTCCAATAGCAATTCCTCCACCAAGAGCAATGGCCATGGCACCATTTTCTGCTATATTAATTTTCATTGCAAATTTATCAGAATAATATTTTTCCAAACCATAAATAGAACTAGCAATACCAGCCACGTAAATGCCTGAATTTCTGATTTCAGCACTTACTTCTGGTGGCAATTTTTTAAGAACAGCTACAGCAAGTTCTTGAATTTTATCATAATATTTTTTAATTGGTTCTTGTAAATCCATTGCCCTAATAGAAATTGAGCGAGGTGCGCTTGTTTTTAAATCTCTACCATTTATAACTGTTGCAAGCGCATCATTTTCTGCCAAACTTCCAATTTCTTTCTTAATTTTTTCTGCAGTTAAAAGCCCAATTTGGAGCCCATAATTTTCAGCAATATAATCCATTATATCAATACTTATTTTATTATATCCGAAATTTACAGAAATACCAGCAATAATACCATCTAAAGAAACTGCTGCAATGTTAGTGGTTCCTCCTGCCATATCAATAACAAAACATGGAGTAGAATCGTTTAATGGAATTCTTTGCCCAAGAGCAGAAAGTATTGGGGCTTCAGCAAAATAAACTTTGCCTATCCCACAATTCCTAGCTACTTTTTTATATTTTAGCATTACGTCATAAGAACAGCCACAAGGCACAGAAAAGATTGCTTGACAACCAAATAAACTGTTTTTAACACCTAACTTATCTAAAAAAGAAGATAACAAACTTTGTGCAACAGGTTGATTTACAATTTCACCTTCAAAAACAGGAAAAACAACCTTTGTATTATTTGCAGTTTTTCCAATAAGCTTTCTTGCTTCTTCGCCGACAAATTTTACTTCATTGTTATTTTCAAGGCTTATTGTTGCAACGGTTGGCTCACTTAAAACCATGCCACTGCCAAGCATATAAATATTTGTATTTACACTATCAAAGTCTATTGCCAATTTTGAATTAGCCATTTTTACCACCTTATTACATTAAAACAAACGCTGTGAATACACAGCGTTAGTTTTAATTAAAGAATTTCTAAATTTTTCTTAAAGATTTTTCTAAAGTTTGCACCAATTTCAAGTGCCGAATTTATTTCTAAGGTTGCATCTCCATCAACCTCTGTCTTAACAATAACTGAATCACCTAAAATATCGCAATTAATACCTTTGATAACAGAAGATAAGCTTCTATCTAACGCACTTGCAATACGTAGCATTATTCCCATTTTTCTCACAACCTCAACGTCTTCGTCAGTCACTAGGTCACGATATCTTGCCCAATCGAAAGGATTAATATCTTCTATTGCAGTATTTGACGCAACAAAAGAAGCAAGAACTAAATCTCTATGAGTAATTCCATATATATTTGAATTTAATATTACGTATCCACTATGTTTTTCAAAATTATAAAAACCAACTCTCTTACCCGTGTCATACAAATAAGCAGCCACTTTCAATATCTTAAGATATTGTCTTGGGAATTTGTGTAAAACTCTTAATTGTTTAAATAATTGAACGGAAAGATTTACGACCTGTTCTGTATGTTTTTGGTCACAGCCGAACAAATCGACCAAATTGTTTAGACTATAAGTCAAAACATCTGAAATAGGCTTATCAAGTGTTGAAGGAACAACGTAGTTATAAAGTAATCCTGTGCGTAAACCACTACCACTAATTACAACGTTTTGTAAGTTCATATATTTCTTAAACGCCGAAATTGCAGCAAGTGCACTTGGGAAAATATCTGCCCTATCACTAGAAAGACCTTTAATTTTCTTTTTCCTATCAAGATCAAGACCTTTAACCAAATCAAAAACGTGAGTAAAGTCGTTGTCATTAATAACGTAATTATGAATAGTTTTTAATGGATATTTTTTCATAATCTTAGTCATACGACAAAGATTTCTAAATGAACCACCAACACCAATCATTTGTGTTTCTGGGTCAACAGACTTAAGCCATTCAATTTGTTTTAGTTGCTCTGTAAAGAATTCTTCAATCTTTTTAGTTTGTTCTGTTGGAGATAGACCATCTTCAGCAAATAGCTCAGTTAAAGTAATAGCACCAAAAGGCAATGTTTCATAGTTGAGCAAGTTTCGTCTATTATAATAAACGATTTTCGTACTGCCACCACCGATTTCCAAGATAATTCCTTTTGGAATATCCATCGTGTTTACAACACCACGATAAACGTATATAGCTTCTTCTTCCGCACTCAATACACGCAATTTAATGCCACAAGTCGCACTAACTTCATCAAGAAAACTGCGTTGGTTTTTTGCACGACGAACAGCAGCAGTTGCAACAGCAATAATTCTTTCAATACCATTAACATCGCATAACTTTCTAAACATTTTTAATGTTTTAATAGTTTCTTGAACGCGCGCAGGCTTTAAAAAACCATCCTTATCCATACCCTCACCAAGACGAGGACTTTCTTTAAGCTGGTCAACTATTTGAAAATGACCGGTTTCTTTAACTTCAACTAAAAGTAATCTAGCTGTATTTGAGCCTAAATCAATGATTGCTATTTTTTCCAATTTTTTCACCGTACCATTATGTTATTTTTCGCAACAATTATAACACAATATCTTGTGTTTGTACATACCCTTTTTAAAATTTTGTGCAAATTTTTTAATATTTTTTATTTCGATAGAGTTTTATTGATGTTTTTTAGTTAATTAAATTGATTATTCTGTAAAAAAATTGTTCATTTACCCTATTTTTTTGCAAAATTATCAAATATTCATCTTTTGTGCTACTTGCACAAATATATTGCTAATTTTTCTTATATCTTACACCATCAATAAACTGAAAAATTGATAAACCTAATAAAAAAGCGCCAAAACATCGCTTTAACAAATTTCCACTCATAATTTTTGCCAAAAAACAGCCTGCCACACAAGTTATTACACCGGCAATTATGATTAAAATGACTTTATTAAATTTTACAAGTCCGTTTTTAATATGAATAATTAAAGCGATTATAGCCATAGGAATAAAGCAAATCAAATTAATTGCTTGTGCCGTATGTTGCTTAACCGAATAAAAAATTGTTAGCAAAGGAATTAAAAGTGTTCCACCACCCATTCCCATCCCTCCTAAAAGCCCACCAATTACTCCAGCAAAACTATACCATAGATATTTCATTTTCACCTCAAAATTTTTTAATTATAAAAACAACATTTTGCCACCAGCAACAGCCATCACAATTGAAAAAATTATTATAATCCACTTAGATGAAAGTTTTGATAGCAAAATTGCTCCCACAATACCACCTACTACAATTCCAATAGCTACAGGAATTCCAATATCAAAACTAAACTTACCAAAAGAACAATAGAGGATACCACTTATGACCGACAAAGGTAATATTATCAAAATTGCAGTCGCATGTGAATTTTTAGATGGAAATTTTAACAATTTGGTCAACATTGGCACGACAATCATACCTCCGCCTCCTCCAAAAATCCCATTAATAAGTCCGGCAATTGCACCTGTACATACACCAATCAACGTACTGTGTTTAACTTCTTTTGATTTTTTCTTAGTTTGTTTTCCTTTCATTTGACATTATTATCAGCAAAAAAATAAATTTTTACCATTTTTTTTAGAAAAAAAATATAATTGTTTGTTATGTTGTTGATTTTTTTGTTCAAATATTATATAATAAATGCAATGTGTAAAAAATTGTTTATTTCTTGGGTTTAACTCAAGAAAATAAATTTATAAAAGGTGAATTATGACGAGAAAAACTAACTCAAAATTTCTAACAATTAAACAACTTCTTGTTTTTATTCTTGCAATTGTAATGTGTCTATCATTATTTATGGCAACTGCTTGCAAAGAAGATGAAGATGACAGCGCCAACACAATACCAGAATTTTCTTATTCTGATAATGCCGATGGCGAAATTAAAAACCCTTCCTTCACTTTTGGAACACAAGCCATGGATTATGAAGATTATCCAAAAACATCGGTTGATGGTTGGACTTTTTCTAAAGTAGCAACATCAAAATCTGGTGTTATTGACGTTTCAAACAATGGTTGGACCGAGCTTATGTCTAGATTGTACAAAGATGACGGTTTGTTGAAATATGTTATGCATATCAACAATTTTGATGATAATGACATTAGAGACATAATCAGAAATGGCAATACAAGCGTTAACGTCACAACTGATGAAATCAAACAATTCATTATTGATAATTATTTCTTGCAACCAGACGCTCCTCACCCAGGCATCAACAAGCCTGTTAAGTATGCTTTCTTAAATCCTGGCACACATGCTAATGATTTAGATAATAAAGTGTATATGTTAAACAACTATGTTGCCGGTGACTTTGGTTACGGATGCGTACAATCTCTCATATCTTCATCTGAAATAACCTTAAACAAAGGAGAATATGCAAAAGTAAGCGTTTGGGTTAAAACTGCAAACTTAAACGTTGACAATACTTCTAAAAACTATGGCGAACCAGTAGGCGCAAATATTTTAGTTAAAAACACATTTAACGGTTCTTATCAATCTAATTATGGTGTTTACAACATAACAGACACAAACTGGACACAATATAGTTTTTATTTGAGAGCTGACGACGTGTTTGAAACAAAGTTTATCCTACAATTAGGTTTAGGCTATGACAATTGTGCTGTTGAAGGAACCGTATATTTCGATGACATTGACGTTGAATTATTAACTGCTGAAGAATATCAAGCAAGCATAGCTGGCTATACAGATACACAAATCAGCACTATCTCTTATAACAATAAAGATGCTAAACCTTCAGTAAAAGCATCAAACTACAGTAGTAGCAAATTATATCTTTATGATATGCGCGTTAACCTTGCAGAAGTATTGAACAGTTCTAACTCTTCTAAATATTCTCAAGTTGTTAACTTCCACAACGACAAAACAGATACAACATATTATAATTTCACACAATATAATGAAGGAAACTTAAACGGCAATATAACAAATTTAAGCAATGCTGTTGAACTTACACATAAATCTAATTTAGATGCACCTTATGGCCTTACAAATGGTCTTGAAATAAAGCTTCAAAGTCCTTCGAGTTATACAATCAAACTTGACAACAATGGTTCACCATTTAGTTTAAATGGCGAAAGTTATTCTGCAATCACCTTTTTTGTAAAGAATAATCTCAACAAGCTTTTTTCTTCAAACATTACAATAAACGTACAAGATAAATATGGTTCAGTAATCACTGAAAGACCATCAGTTGCAACGATTTCTGAAATAAGCGACGAATGGACAAAGTATACTATAACTGTTAAAAACAACTTTGATGAAGATAAATATGTCACCCCTCGTGAATTTTATTTAGAAATTGTTATCGGTCCAGACCAATACACAAACATTATTGATAACTATGCATTTGGAAGCGTGACAATTGCTTCACCTATCATTTCTACAGGAAAAACTTATCAATACGTTGACGATACAAATGAAATTGAAACTGATGGTTATCAATATTATAATCTTTTGTCTGACACTTCAGCAGGCTCAACTGCTCTTTATGCAGGTTTTTCACAAGATTACACTGCCGATGAAACAAATGCCGAAACATACCCATTAGTTGTTGCTCCAAGCAATATTGGTCAAATTTTAGACAACCCTGCAAACCCTAAAAATTTTACAGGTATTGAATCAGGACATTACTACATTTCTGGTAATGAACAAGATACAATTTCAATTAACAACAACCAATATGCTGGTTTAATTAATAGCAAATATTTAAATAACTATAAATCTAACACTAACCTTTCTAATATTGACACTGCTCTAAATTATACTAACACAAATAAAAACGTACAGCCTCTTATGATTAAAACACAAGGCAAAAGTTATGGTTTTATTAGTGATAATTACCTTATAACCGCACAATCTTATGCAAAGGTTTCAGTAAACGTTAGAGTTTATGATGCCACAGCGTATGTATACTTAGTTGACACATCGCTAGCAAATAAGCAAGTTATGAAGCTTGACACGTTTACAGTAAACACTCAAGATGGTGAATTTAACAACTATGGAGAAACAATTTCTAAAGAATTATTCTTTGTCGTTGATAACACAATGCTAGAAGATAACGGTTGGGTCACTGTAGAATTTTATATTGCTACCGGTGCAACTGATAAAGAATTTAGAATTGAACTTTGGAACGGTGCCCGTGACAATACAAATGCTTTATCTCAAGATGGATATACATTCTTTAATGACATTAGTGTTTCAACTACAACAGCATTTAACGAACCAACACGTTGGCAAGATGCTTTAACCGAACCAGGCTCCCCTCTCTTTAATCAAGGTGGCAATATTAAAAATGCAACAGATTTAATTGCATATCAAAGAGAATTAACTGCACTTGAAGTTAAATATAATTCTGAAGAAAACGAAAAAATTTCTTATAAATCTAACTACGTATGGGCAAAAACAAGCAAAATGATTTATGCAATATATAACACTATTGACCCAATCGAAGTTGACCCTTATTCTTCAGTAGTAGAAGATGACACGGATTCAGAATCTTCGTTATATGAAACTGACCCTGCAACTTTCTGGATGTCATTGTCTTCTATAATTATTGGTGTTGCACTTATCATTGCTATCATTATGTTGTTCATTAAAAATATTAGACGCAGACGTAAAGCAAACAAGAATGATGCTAAATCACACTACACTGTAAGAAGTAGAACAAAGAAACCATCTAAAGCTGAATTAGAAGAAGTTGATGTTGATGTTAATATAGATGAAACAACTACAGACCAAACAACTGAAAGCGAACAAACTTTAGATTCTTATGTTTACGGCGACGTTCAAGATTTCGGTGAAGAAAAAAATGAAAATGACTAAAATTTAGTCTTAAATTAAAAAATCTCAATGCATTGCATTGAGATTTTTATTTTTTTATTAAACAACTTTTAATTGTTTTATATAAAGAATACCTTTATTTAATTTGCGCATATATATAATTATGGCAACAATAATTTTAACTGGTGGTGGCACTGCTGGTCACGTGACACCACACTTAGCAATATTACCCTATCTAAAAAATGATTTTGATAAAATTTATTATATTGGCAGCGAAAATGGAATAGAAAAAAATATAATTAAAAACGCTAATATTCCTTATTATTCTGTACCCTGCGCAAAACTAAATAGAACTTTTACTTTTAAGAATTTTACTATACCCCTAAAATTAATTTCGGGATACATTAAAGCAGGAAAAATTCTTGACACATTAAAACCAGACATAATATTTTCTAAAGGCGGATATGTATCTGTGCCAACAATTCTCGCTGCAAAAAAACGTAAGATCCCTATAATTGCACACGAAAGTGATTATACAATAGGTTTAGCAAATAAATTAACAGCAAAATATTGCAAAAAAGTATTAACATCTTTTAGCGAAACAGCAAAATCGTTAAAAAATGGTGAATACGTAGGCCCTCCTATAAGAAAAAATCTTTTTACAGATAAAAATAAAGATGCTCTTGAATATTTTGGGTTTACCGGTAATAAACCTATTTTACTTGTTACTGGTGGCAGTCAAGGCGCAACAGTAATTAACGATGCTGTTAGAAATTCTTTAGCTGACCTATTACCAAAGTTTGACATAATTCATATTTGTGGCAAAGGAAATTTATCAGCTAAAATAAAAAATAATGGATATTTTCAAGCCGAATATTTAACAAACATTGAATTAGCATTTAGCATTTGTTCTGTTTGTATTTCACGTGCTGGTTCAAACACAGTTTTTGAACTTTTAGCATTAAAAATTCCATCAATATTAATACCATTACCAAAAGGAAATTCTCGTGGCGACCAAATTTTAAATGCCGAATATTTTCAAAAATTAGGACTTGTAAGCGTTTTACCACAAAATGTTCTCACTCCTAAATCTTTAGTATATGCTGTAAACTCAACCTATTCAAACAGACTCAATTTAAGGCGACACTTTGATTCGTCACCAATAACTGATTCAAGCAGACAAATCTCACGCTTGCTTATAGAAAGTATAAACTAAAAAATTTTAGAATATACGTTTCTTTCTAATAAATTTAACCCCTTTAAATTCTCAAAATATTTTGAAAGGCTATTATCTTGCCTTTCATTTTTATTTTGCTGATACCCTCTATATATTACTTGACTTTTTCTGTTTTCGTTAATAATTGTAAAAATGTTTTTCTTTTTATAAACATTTTTTTTGAAAATTTTTTTCAAAATGTATTTTATCATATGTTTTCCCCTTTTTTCTTAATAATATCAAAACTTTATGACAGATGCATGTCATATATTTGACAAAAAAGTGAAATTATTATATAATTTTATATAGAAGGTGAAAATTATGAAATATGAAATTATGCTTAGAATTTTATTTGAGCTTATGTCAAAAAAAAGCGTTAAAGCATCTTATTTGGCAGAAAAATACGAAGTTAGTGTTAGAAGTATTCACAGATACATTAATTGCTTAGAACTCGCTGGAGTGCCAATATATACAATCAGAGGAAACAATGGTGGTTTTGCAATAATTGACACGTTTAAATTTTCTTCCACTTTTATGACAAGGCAAGAATTTGAACAAACCATAAACGCACTTTCAGCTATTACAGCAAGTGTTCCCAACAACGACTTGTCGACTGTTATAAATAAATTAAAATCTGCTATAAGAAACGAATATAGTAGTGTGAACTTAAAAAGTGGGAATTTAATCATTGATGCAGGTCCTTGGGGTGATGCTGTTGGATATAAGGCAAAACTAAACGTATTACAAAAATGTATTGAAAGTAATAATAATCTTTTAATTCGCTACCATGATAGAAATGGAGAAGTTAGCGAAAGAGTTATTGAACCACATGTAATAGTCTTTAAACAAGGACTTTGGTATATTTTTGCTTATTGCCATCTTAGAAATGATTTTAGATTTTTTAAGACAGGCAGAATTGAACACGCAACAATACTAAATGAAAAATTTGAAAGGAAAGAAATTGACCAACAAAACTTACCGTTAAGTTTTTGGGAAAATGAAATCACTACACAAGACGTAGTTTTTGAGATAGAAAAAAAATGTCTTTCAGATGTTGAAGAATGGCTAGGAATTGAAAATATAACGTTAAAAAATGGCAAATATATTGCAGAAGTTAAGCTTCCTTCCGACAATGGACTTGTTTCTAAAATTATGTCGTTTGGTAATGGCATTAAGGTTATTGCCCCAAAAAGCTTACGTAATGACATTATAAATTTTGCCAATGCAATAATTAATAAATATAATAATAACTAATATAATTAATAATAAAAAAGACGCCGCTTGGCGTCTTTTTATATTTAAACTTTTCTATATAATTAAAATTCTTTTCTTGTACTACGAGAGAACAATTTAATAAATTCGTTTAACGGCTCTTTGTTCTCGTATAGTATCGAATAAACGGCGTTTGTAATTGGTAATTCAACGTTATATTTAATACCTAAATCTCGCATTGCTTTAGCCGTACTAACACCTTCTGCAAGTTTTAAAAACTGCTCACCTTTTACGTATTTTTCACCAAAATTTCTATTATTAGAATATGGAGAAAACAATGTTGTTTCGTAATCACCTAAATGACATAGCCCATAGGCCGAAAGCCCGTTTCCTCCCATTGCCTCAATAAGCCTAGCAACTTCTCTTGCCCCACGAGCCATTAACGGACCTTTTAAAGTTGTGTATCCACCACCATCTAACATGCCGGCAGCAATTCCCATTACGTTTTTTGCGGCAGCACCAATTTCGCTGCCAATGATATCATCGCCATAATAAAAACGAATTAAATCACCACGAAGATTATCTGCTAAAAACTTAACTAAATCTTTGTTATTCGAATCAATTACCATACAGTTAGGATAGCCTTTAGTAAAGGCTTGAATATGCCCAGGACCTACCCAAACAGCAACGTTATTACTATCTACGCCACTTTCTATAACAACTTCAGAAAGGCGTTTTCCCGTATCGACTTCTATACCTTTCATGCACAAAACAAATTTTTTATCTAAAACGTTATATTCTAACACGCTTTTCATAAAAGAACGCAAGCTTTGTGCACTGATTGAGATAATGATAATATCACTACTTTCAATTGCAAACTTTAAGTCATCCGTTAAATTTATACGTTTATCTAACTCAACGTATTCATTTTTTCCAGTATTTTTAAGGACATTAAAACTTTGACTATCAGTTCTACCCCATTGAACAACATCATGACCATTATTAACAAGATACCAACCGATAAAAGAGCCCCAACGACCACATCCTAAAACCGAAATCTTCATAAATTCACCTATAAAGTTTTTCTATCAACAAAAGCACGAGCTAAACTTACTTCGTCTGCATATTCAAGGTCAGTTCCTATTGGTATGCCATGAGCAAGTCTTGTAACGTTAATTCCAAGTGGTTTTAATAAGCCTGAAATGTACATTGCAGTTGCTTCACCTTCAACGTCTGGGTTGGTTGCCATAATAACTTCTTCAACGTTGCCTTGTGCAACACGATTAAGCAGTCCTTTAATATTGATATCGTTTGGTCCAATTCCATCAATTGGCGAAATTGTTCCGTGTAATACGTGATATACTCCATTGAATTCGTTTAGTTTTTCAATAGCAATAACATCTTTTGGGTCTTTTACAACGCAAATTGTTTTATCCAAACGATTTTTGCAAATATCACAGACCTCTCCTTCAGAAAAATTACCACAAATAGTGCAATAATGCACGTTCTTTTTTACGTTTAAAATGGCATCAGCAAAATCTGTTGCTTCCTTCTCAGTCATATTAACAACTTTATAAGCAAAACGTTGTGCCGTTTTTGTGCCAACACCTGGCAATTTAGAAAATTCATTTATAAGCCTACCAATAGGCTCTATATAAACTTTCATCTTATAGACCTAAGCCCCCAAATGCACCCATTTTTTCTGAATATACTTCATCTGCCTTATCATATGCTTCGTTAAGTGCTGCAATAATAAGATCTTCTAACATTTCTAAATCATCCATATCAACTGCATCTGGCTTAATTGATATACCTGTCACAACTTTTTTAGCCGTCATTGTGACGCTAACTAATCCACCACCAGCACTGCCCTCAACTTCTAATTCTTCAAGTTCAGCTTGTGCCTTTTGCATTTCTTCTTGCATTTTTTGTGCTTGGCGCATCAAATTTTGCATTTGATTGCCTCCACCAAAACCTCCAAATCCACCTTTATACATTTTTATATCTCCTTTTTATTTAACAATAACTATATCTTCACCAAAAATATCTTTTAGTCTTTTTGCTTCTTCATCAACAGCATCAAGTGTTTTTTCTTTTTCATCAAGTTTTACTTGAATTTCAAACGTAGCAAACTCTTTTAATGCTTGGTTAATTATCTCTTTTGTGGTTTCTCTATCTAAAAGCTCATAATCGCCTTGTTTAAATGCTGTAATAGTCAAAATATTACCACTAGCTTTTATATCAACTACTTGAATTAAATTCCAAAGCATTTCACTGCCTATTTTTCTTAAATTAAGCAAAAGTTTGCCTTTTAAATCGCTATCATTAAGTGTTGAAATGCTTAACTTTTCTTGTGCAATTTCTTTTAAGACAGGCTGTTTAGTTTCCTTGCTATCTTGCCTTGATATTATATTTTCTTCGTTTTGCACAGCTTTTGCAAAACCATTATTTTTTATATCATTTTCAAGTTTTGTTATCCTTGCAAGAAGTGCATCTATATTATAATCGCTTTCTGGTTTTGTTGCTTTTATTGCAGCCGACTCGAACACAATTCTTGCATGGTTTGAATACCTAAGCGAACTTTCACTTTCTGCGAATATCTCTAAAATTCTGATAAATCTCTGCTCGCTAGCCTTTTGAGAAAGCCTTGACAAAGTTTCAAACTTTTCTTTTGGGAGTGCTAAAATATCATTTGCATTATTGCAAGTTTTTATCACTATAATATCCCTAATAATAGCAGTAATATCCTTAATTAAAACTCCTATGCTTTTACCAAGAGAACAAAGCATATCTATCGTTTGCAAAGCGCCACCACTATTACTATCAATAATGTAATCTATAAATTCATATAGAATTTGAGCATTTGATGAACCTAAAATATTCATTACGTCGTCATATGTCAAAGCATTTTCGCTATAAGAAAGCGCTATGTCTGCGATTGACAACGCATCTCTAATACTACCTTCGCCAGCTTTAGCGATAGCCATTATTGCTTCTTTTTGATATTTCTTACCTTGCTCATCATATATTTTCTCAATAAGTGAAGCGATTTGCTGGTCAGAGATAAGTTTAAAATCAAAACGCATACAACGAGAAAGGATTGTTGCAGGAATTTTATGAACTTCTGTTGTTGCCAAAATAAATACAGCATGCTTTGGAGGTTCTTCAAGCGTTTTTAAAAGCGCATTAAAGGCAGGACCTGTAAGCATGTGCACTTCATCAACAATATAAACTTTATACTTACAAGAAACTGGTGGAAATTGCACGTTTTCACGCAGTTCTCTAATTTCATTTACACCATTATTTGATGCGGCGTCAATTTCTATAATATCTATATTTGATGGGTCTGCAATAGCTTTGCAACAAGCACATTCTCCACATGGAGACCCATTTTTGTTATTTAAGCAATTAATTGCCTTTGCAAAAATTTTAGCAGCAGAAGTTTTTCCTGTTCCACGAGTGCCAGTAAATAAATATGCGTGACCAAGTCTATCACTTGTAATTTGATTTACAAGCGTTTTAACAACGTGTTCTTGACCTATTAAGCCTTCAAAAGTATTTGGTCTATACTTTCTATATAGCGCTAAATATCCCATATTTTTCCCTAACCTTTATTATTTAATGCTAAAATAATTTTTCTTCTTATACGCTGAATTGCGTTATCAATTGCCTTTTCCTTTTTATCTACTTTTTCACTAATTTCTCTATAAGAATAGCCTTTTAGATAATAAACTAAAATTTCATATTCAAATTTACTAAGAACTTCATTAATTATACTCTTAAGTTCACTTTCTGCTTCGGCATTAATATAAATTTCTTCTGGTCCAAAATGTTTATCAACTATTATTTCGGTCTTGTCGGTATCGTTATCATTATCAAAACTGCCAGATAAGGATAAATAATTGTTTAGTGGTTGATTTTTATATCTATTTGAACTTTTAATTACATTAAAAATTCTGTTTTTAACGCAAGTATAAACATAGGTTTTAAAACTTGATTTGCCATTAAAAGAGGTTATTGCCTTAAAAATTGCAAACAACCCTTCTTGCAACAAATCTTCAGAATCTCCACCGTTCAGAAAATATGAATGCGCAACTGCAGATGCAATATATTTATACCTATCAAACAGCTCATCAATGGCATTTTCATCTTTTTGCTGTGCAAGTATAGCTAACTTTTCATCACTAAAACTTTTAAGTTCTACTTTATTCATTGCCCTTTTCCAATCTTTGTCTTATCACTTCATAAACTGAAATGCCACAAGCAACAGATGCATTTAAAGAGTTTACTTTGCCATACATTGGGATTGAAACAATTCCATCACACTTTTCTTTTGTTAATCTCTTAACGCCACTATCTTCTCCACCGATAACTAAGCAAATTTTTCCCGTTAGGTTTGCTTTATATATACTCTCTCCACCAAGTTCTGCACCATAAACCCAAAAACCATAGTCTTTTAGTGTGTCAATTGCCGTATTTATATTTGTCACTTTGGCAACTTTTAAATGGTTAAGCGCGCCTGCTGATATACGCATAACAGTATCACTTACAGAAGCACTTCTATCCTTGCCAATAATTAAGCCTTGTGCACCAGCGCACTCTAATACCCTTATAATGCTACCTAAATTATGTGGGTCGTGAATTTCATTTAATATAACAACCAAAGCATTTTCTTCCGTACAGCTATCAATAATATCATCAATATCAAAATATTTATAATCTGATACGTAAGCTATAAAACCTTGATGGCGCTTGCTTTCACTTTCCTTTTCTATAACGTATTTGTCCACTAATTGGACTTTAACCTTATGCGAACGGATAACGTTAACAAGTCTTTTACTCGGTTCGTCTTTCAAGTCCTTTTGAACTAAAATTTTATCAATTTCTTTATCTGTTTTTAATAATTCGTAAACTGAATTTCTTCCTTCAACCTTCATTTGTCTTACCTTCGTTTAATAAAAAATTTAATCTGTCGTTTTCACCTATTAAATACAAATATCCTAAAACAGCTTCAAAGCCTGTTGCCATATTGTATTCTACTTGTGATGCGTGTTTTGCCTTTGTTGGCTTTTTTGCATTTCTTGCTCGCTTAAAAATAGACGCTTCATCTTCATTTAAAAGTGGCAAAATTCTTTTAAGAAACTCGGCTTGTGCCACAGCATTAACTTCTGCCGTAGCCTTAACGTTAAGTTCGCCTGTTTTTGAATCTGACGTAAAAGTAAGTTTTTCCCTGACGAACAAAGAATACACTGCATCACCCACAAATGCTAGCACTATCGGATTAAGGTTATTCGCCTTGTTTTTGTCCATTATTTCGCCAAGTTTAAACAATTTTTTTACTCCAAATATTACTCATAATCATTATACAATATTTTTGGCAAAAACACAATAAAAAAGCCCGAATTTTTATATTCGAGCAAAATTATTATTGATTATATATAAATGTTGTTTGTGCTAAATATAACGATATCCCTTTAAAAATATTATATGCAATGCTTTCTTGATATTTTTCGGTTATTAATAAAGCCTCATCTTCAAAATTTGAAAGGAAGCCACACTCTGCTATAATAGTCGGATACTCAGTGCACTTTACTATATAATAATCACCTGATAAGGCTGAACTTTGTCTAACAGCTTCTGACATTTCATTAAAACTTTGTTGAACACACTCGGCAAGTAGTTTACTATTTTCATTGTCCTTATTATAAAAAGCTTGCGCTCCACGACGAGTAGACAAAGTGTATTGATTCATATGAATACTAATTACTAACGTAGGCTTAACTTTTTTAATAATATCTCTGCGCTTTTCCATATCCTTTCGCTTTAAACTGCTATTTGCAACGCCATACAGCCCAGCATCGGAATTTCTAGTTAAAAAAACAGCCATACCTGCATCAGTTAAGTGTTTTTCTAGTTTTTTAACAACTTTTAAATTTAATTCACTTTCTTTTATGCCGGTTTTAACTCCACTAACTCCACCATCAATACCACCATGGCCGGCATCTAAAACAATTTTAATTTTATTTGCATATGCTCGACCAACAGGATTTATATTTATTGCGCCAAAACACAAGATAAAAGTTAAAAAAGTAATTACTAATACACTAATTATAATTATATTTTTTCTTTTTAGAACAAACATATTCACCTAAAATTAAAGCACTTTTGCCGATATTTTTACTATTTATTTTTCTAATAATAAACAACCTTACACTATATATACTAACTAAATTCGTCGTTTATGATTTAAATATAGAACATTAAATTTTGTGTAAGTAAAAAATATCCACTAGTAAACTAGTGGATATTCAATTTGTTATTTATTAAATTCTTTCTAGTGCGACAAGCGTTTCTACGTGTTTGGTTTGAGCGAACATGTCAAATGGCTTTACAAGTTCGATTTTATATCTTTGTTTAGGGTTATCAACCTTTTTAATTTCGCCACCCTCAACACCTAAAGTGCCGACAAGAAGACCTACGTCACGAGCTAAGGTTGATGGTTTGCACGATACGTATATAATCTTATCTATATTGCTATTTATTATTGCATTGATTACTTTAATATCACAGCCCTTTCTTGGTGGGTCTAAAACAAGGCAAACGTCACTACCTTTTTGTTTTTCATCAGCAATTATTTGTGGCAATATATCTTCGCATTTACCACAATAATTAGTAATTTTATGGTCAAGTTTATTTATTTTAGCAAGGTCGTTTGCACACTCAACGGCTTCAGGAATAATTTCAACACCTATTGCTTTTTTGGCGTTTTGAGCAAGTATTGCCGTCATTAAACCTGCGCCACTATATGCATCGATTACAACCATATTTTCATCAGCATTGACAAGTGATTTTACATTAGAATAAAGTTTATAGCAAACCGAATTGTTTACTTGCATAAAGCTTTGAACGCCGATTTTATATTTTATTCCGAGCATTTCGCTAGTATAATCAGCATTGCCATACACTAACCTAAACTCATCTCCATAAATAACGTTTGTTTGTTTATTATTTATGTTTAAATAAAGTGAGAATGGTAATTTAATAAAACTTTTTAAAATTTCAACAAGCTTATCAATTCCCCTTATTTTTTCATTATTTATAACTGCAGTAATTATTAATTTGCCATTAACATCTTTAACGGTAATTTCTCTTAAATCGCCTGTATTTGTAAACTCGTTATAGCCTATTATATTATTCTCAGTTATATATTTTGAAAAGGCAGATATAATATCCTTTGTCCAAAAAGCATTTATTGGACAATCTGTTATAGGCACCACTCGATGCGAGTTCTCTGCATAAAAACCTATAACTGTGCCTTTATCCGTTGAGCAAACAGGCAATTGAAGCTTATTACGATATCTATATTCATTATCACCACTAACAGCTGGCAAAACATCTACGATTATGTTTGCAACCTTTTTAAATGTATCTTTTATAGCCTGTTCTTTTATAATGAGTTGCTTTTGATATTTTACATGCTGTAATTGGCAACCACCACACTTAGTATATACCGGACAATTTGGTCTTACACGCTCTTCTGCTGGTGTTAAAATTTCAAGTGCTTTTGCATAAACGCATTTTGATGCCACCTTTAGCACCTTAAATCTAACCTTTTCACCAACAAGTGTGTATGGTACAAATATAATGGCATTATCCTGTTTTATAATACCTTCACCATTTGATCCTATCGCACAAACAGTGCCTATATACTCTTTATTTTTTTCCATAAACTTCCTTATTTGATAATTTTTGATAAGTATTTATCCAAATTGAATTTTATAACAACAATAAATCTGTCGTAAAAAAAGTAAAAAATGATAGCAATCAATCCGATAAAATAAACTAAATATTTTTCTATCCAAACTGGCAAGCCTTCAAAAACGCCACCAAGTATTAATAAATAGTAATAGTAGCAGACGTATGAAACTATTAAAAACCATACAATCCCGACTATTAAATTAATTGCTCTACTAACTCTTTTTTCAAGCATTTTAATTTTAACAAGTGGATAAATACCAAAAAATAAAAAATACGCCGGATAGATTAGTGTAAAGTTAAATCCACTTATCAAAACTGCTATAACACCACCTACTAAAAAGGCAAGAAAACTACCTTTGTATGATTTAAGATACAAAGGTAATAAAACAAAAATTGAAGCTATGACAAGCATAAATAGGTCTGCTAATTCAAAATAAGTGCCTATAACTAGAGCAACTGCAATAAAACTTGCTGAAATTGCAGATAAAGAGATAACTTTGCTTTTCATTATCTACAGTTTAAGCACATGTTGCACATCATGTTCATACAACATAGTGTCAAACAATCGTTAACACAGCCATTACTATCTGTGCCACCCATTTGTTGCGAAGTTTGACTTTCATTTTGCGCGCCATAATAACCGTTATTGTATTGACGATTATTATATTCCATCTTATCTTTAAGTCTAGAATATGCTTGGCCATATTTATCGTTATGTGGCTCAATGTTTAGAGCAATTTCAAGTTGTTTTTTACTCTCATTAAGCCAATTCTTTTTATAGAAAATAACAGATTGAAGATAATGCCACTCTGCATTTCTATCAGAAATATTATCAAGTTTTTCTTGAGCAAGCGAAATGTTGCCAGCTTTTATTAAAGTTTCTACATCTACAAAATTAGCCACATTGTCATTTAAATCGTTTTTTCTATACTCAACAATTTCATGATATGCAGTTTCAAGTTTTGTAAGATTTTTTGCTGCTTCATTTCCCTTTTCACCTTCTAAAAAGCGTTCACGAGAATATTTTTCTTTTAAGGTTTTATAAGCAGTTTCAATTTCTTCATCAGTAGCCGTGGTTGGCAAGCCTAAAATTTCGAAGTATTTTTGCATTTTTCTTTCTCCATTATCCTTTTAGTTTGAGCACTAAGCCCCCTATATAATACATTATCTATTAAATCGTGATTAAATTTATAGTTAATTCTTGACGTTAACTCTCCTATTCGACTCAAAACAGATGAAAACACCAAAATCAAGTCCTGTTTATATTTACAAATTAGTTCATCTTGACTATTTGCATCTTTATAGGCACAAATAAATACGTTATAATTATTTTTCTTTTTGTCCTTATCAAAATCGTCAAGTGCATCAATTAAATATATCCACTTTCCTAAGTAATAGCAAAGTTCGCTTACTTCTTCAGACAACTTGTCTTGCATTATTATTTTAACGATGTCTTGCATCATATTACCAAACGGGTCGGCAATCATATCAATACTATCGCACTTAGATTTTTCAAGTTTTAAAAGTGCATCATACATTTTTTTTACGGCATTATCCATTTCAGGCTCTATTTTTTTTGCCTTTTTATATGCCTTCTTAAAAAATGACCTCTTAATCTTTCCTTTACCACTATCAATAACGTCATCATTAAGCTTGTGATATGCAAGAATTACATTTAAAATAGCAATTCTTTTTGTCAACTCATCAGTTAAAGCAATAGGTCTTTTTCTTATTAAGTGAACAACGCAATGTTGTTTTTCCACCTTTACGTCTTCACCCATAAGGTTGTGCATTAAAACTGATAAAAACGTTAAATCATAGTTAAGCGCAAACCTTGCTTTTTGCCCACAAGTTTGTCCTATTCCTTTACATAGCGAGCAATACATTGCTTGATAAAGCACGGTGTCTTTAACGTACATGTTTGGCAAATCAGCTTTGATATAACCAAACATTTTAACCCCTTTTTCTTGGCACTAAGCCAACTTTTTTATAAACTTTAGAAAGCGTTCTATACGCAAGCCTTTCAGCTCTTTCAGCGCCACTTTTTAGCACTTCATCTAAATATGCTTTATCGCCAAGTAATTTATTCTTCTCTTGTCTAATAGGTTCTATAACATCGCAAACTGCTTTTCCTACAGCAAGTTTAAAGTCACCATAACCAACGCCCTCAAACTCTCTTTCAGCCTCTTCTATAGTTTTATTTGCAAACGCCGTGTAAATAGATAAAAGGTTGCTAATACCAGGTTTTTCTGGTGAAAAAATAATTTTATTGTCACTGTCTGTGACAGCTCTTTTAAATTTTCTGATAATAGTATCAGGGTCGTCATCCATAGATATAAATGCATTTAAATTAGCATCTGACTTGCTCATTTTTCTTTCTGGCTCTGCTAAGCTCATAACCCTTGCACAAGATTTGCCAATATAACCTTCTGGAACCTTAAACGTTTCACCAAACCTATTGTTAAAACGGATTGCAAGGTCTCTTGCAAGTTCTAAGTGTTGTTTTTGGTCTGCACCAATTGGAACAAGTTCAGTTTGATAAAGCAAAATATCAGCAGCCATTAAAACAGGATAGTCCATTAAGCCCATATTAATATTATCTTCGTGTTTTTGGCTCTTATCCTTGAACTGAGTCATTCTTGCAAGTTCGCCAGGATAACAAATGGTGTTTAAAATCCAAGCAAGTTCAGCATGTGCAGAAACGTGTGATTGAGCAAAAAGAATTGATTGGTCTGCCTTAATTCCACATGCCAAATATAATGCAGTTAATTCGTACGTGTTTTTTCTAAGTATTGCAGGGTCTTGCTTAACCGTTAAAGTATGTAAATCTGCAATAGAAAAAACACTATTATAATCATCTTGTAATTTTCTAAAATTTCTAAGTGCACCTAGGTAATTACCGATTGTTAGTATTCCACTTGGTTGTATTGCACTAAACAATATCTTCTTATCTTCCATTATATTATACCTAACTTTAATTTTCCTTGAATTATTTAACAAAATCTAAAACAACGTCTACTGTTTGCGTTTTTTCTATAACCTTTGTAAATCTCTTTTCCTTTTGTTTTAGTTCCAAAATTTGGTTTGGAATAGGACTAGCGCTAATTTCAAACAACTTATCAGCGCACTTAAAGGCATCTAAAGGCGCTTTTTCGTTTATTGCTGATAAAACGTCGTGTGAAAATTTGTATGGACTTGCCGTTGACAAAATAACTATTGGATTTTGGTTGTTTGTTTGGGTGGCAAAGTCTTGCGCAACTGAATATGCAACTGATGTATGAGTGTCTAGAACGTAGCCATATTCATCAAAAACGTCTTTAATTGTCTCTTTGCAGTCAATTTCATCAGTAAAGTTTGCATAAAAATCTTTTTCAAGAGTTTTTAGTTCATCATTTGAAATTTTATATTTTCCAAATGATTTGAGTTCTTCCATGCGAGTTTTTGTAAGTGAAGCATCTCTACCAGAAAGTTCAAAAATCAAACGCTCAAGATTGCTTGAAATTAAAATGTCCATTGATGGAGAAATTGTTTTAAAGAACTCTCTATTAGCATCATAAGTGCCACTAACAAAAAATTCAGTTAAAACGTTATTAGAGTTTGATGCACAAATAAGTTTATCAATTGGAAGTCCCATTTGTTTAGCGTAATACCCTGCCAAAATATTGCCAAAATTACCTGTTGGCACAACAAAGTTAACCTTATCTCCAAGTTTAATTTCTTCTGAAGCAACTAGGTCGGCATATGCTGAAAAATAATATGAAACTTGTGGCACAAGCCTGCCAAAGTTCATAGAATTTGCACTTGAAAGCACAACGTTATTTTTAAGAAGCATATCGTTTATTTCTTTATCGGTAAAAATCTTCTTAACAGCCGTTTGACAATCATCAAAATTACCCTTAATTGCGACAACATTAACATTGTTTCCTTCTTGGGTGCACATTTGAAGTTTTTGCATATCGCTAACGCCTTCACTTGGATAAAAGACCATAACTTTTATACCTTGGGCATCCTTAAATCCTTCAAGCGCAGCCTTTCCTGTATCCCCACTTGTGGCAACTAAAATCAAAACTTCTTGTTTTACTCCACTTAAATCACAACCTTTCCTTAGTAGATATGGCAAAAGGGTTAGCGCAATATCCTTAAACGCAAGGGTTGGGCCATGAAAAAGTTCTAATATAAAACACTTTTCATCAAGTTTAACAAGTGGTGCAGCATCGTTTTCTTCAAACTTTGCATAACTATTTTTACAAGCATTTAAAAGGTCATTATAGTCGTATTCTTCCAAAAACTTGTGAATCACATAGCAAGCACGCTCAGCATAATCCATATTGCAGAGATTGTTTAAGTCTTCTAATGAAACCGTAGGAAAAATTTGTGGAACGAAAAGCCCACCATCATTTGCCAAGCCTTTTGATATTGCATTTGCTGCAGAGTCAACTTGCGAGCCACCACGCGTACTAATAAACTTCATAAAAGTCTCCAATTTAAATAATTTAATTTAATATTTATATCAATTTATTATCTTAAAAAACACAAATAGAAGTCGGAAAACTTCCGACTTCTATTTTACTACATTTTTAATGTAAAAATCAAGTTAATCAACATACTTTAATATAAAAGCAGGCAAATCTTCTTTACTAGCACTGCAAGTTAACACAAATTTAACGTCGTAATCTTTTTCAAGTTTTTCCATTGCTGAAAAAATATTGTCGAGTTCACTTAGTGGCTTGCCTGTAATTCTTGCAATTCCATCTAAATAAATATATTCGTTATCACCATTTGCAGCAACTAACCCTTTAATAAAACCTCTTAATCCATCTTCACCAATAATTTCAAAACCTGTAACGTCTAAATATCTAATTTTATTATTCAAGTCATATGTATATCTTGATGTATCTGTAACAAATAAAACATGACCTTTTGCTGTATCAAGTGTTTGATTTGCACTTTCGATTATTGCCTTAGTTTTGCCTGTGCCTTTTGGTCCGTAAATGATTTTCATTAGAAATAATCCTCCTGAAATATATTATATATCTACCTATATTGTATAACACTTTTTAAAAAATTACAATATGTTTTTTAAAAATTTTTATATAATTTAAAAACTTTTTTTATCAGGCATTAATTAATTGATTTTACTTACAAAATCATTAAGCCTATCAAGTCCTATTTCAATATCATCCTTTGATATTGCATAAGAAAGCCTAATACATTCATCGTTTCCAAACGCAATTCCTGGAATAACGGCAATACCATTTTTTAGTGCGCAATCAGCAAACTTAAGTGAGCCATCGATTACAGTTCCTTCAAATGCTTTGCCGTATAAAGATGAAACATTTACAAACACATAAAATGCACCTTTTGGTTCAATATATGTTATTTCTTTTATCTTGCTGAGTTTTTCGGTCATAAGACGTCTTCGCTCATCAAAGATTTTTTGCATATTATCAATAAACTCTTTGCCTTTTGGGTCGGTTAAAGCACTCACAGATGCAAATTGAGCAATTGAGCAAGCATTACTTGTCGTATGGCTTTGCATGCTAGAAATTGCTTTTGCAATATTTAGTGGTGCTGCAAGGTATCCTATCCTCCAACCTGTCATAGAATAAGTCTTTGACATACCATTTACAACGATTGTATGTTCTTTCATAAAATCGCTATGCTCTGCAATTGAATAATGAGTTTGTCCATCATAAACTAGTTTTTCGTAAATTTCATCAGATATTACATAAATATTGTGTTTTTCGCACACTTTTGCAATTTCAACAAGTTCTTCTTTGGTATAAACAGCACCTGTTGGGTTGTTTGGGCTATTTAATATCAAACATTTTGTCTTATCGGTAATTGCATTTTCAAATTGCTTCGCTGTCATTTTATATTGGTTTTGTTTTAATGTTTGAACATAAACACACTCGCCACCAGCAAGAGCGATTAGTTCTGGATATGTAAGCCAATATGGACTAGGTAAAATCACCTCGTCACCATCATCAACAATCGCACAAATTGCGTGATAAAGCGAACTTTTTGCACCCGAAGAAACAACTATTTGTGTTGGGTCATAACTTAGGTTGTTTTCTTTTGAGAACTTTTCGCATATTGCCTTTTTAAGCTCCACCATTCCTGATGCTGGCGTATATTTTGTAAAACCAATATCAAGAGCCTTTTTTGCTGAGTCAATTATAAATTCTGGCGTATTAAAATCTGGTTCGCCAGCGCCAAATCCTATAATCGAAATGCCTTCAGCTTTCATTTTTTTTGCTTTTGCCGTAATCTCAAGCGTTAGAGACGGGGCAATCCTTCCTACTTTTTTTGAAACACACATAACATAACTCCATAATATTATTCTTCGTCAAAACCAGCACTAAGTTTTAACTCCCTATCGTGAATAGCAAGCGCCTCTACCATTTCATCAATATCACCCAACATAAAATTATCAATGGAATGTAGTGTGAGCCCTATTCTATGGTCGGTCACCCTACCTTGTGGGAAATTATATGTTCTAATACGCTCAGAACGGTCACCTGTGCCTACTTGACTTTTTCTATTTTCAGAGTATTCTTTATCGTATTGTGACTGATAAAAGTCATAAAGTCTACTCTTTAATACTTTCATTGCTTTTTCTCTATTTTTTGTTTGAGAACGCTCGTCTTGACATAAAACTACTATACCTGTAGGAAGGTGCGTAAGTCTAATGCAAGATTCTGTTTTATTAACGTGTTGTCCACCTGCACCTGAAGAACGTAAAGTATCAACTTTTAAGTCTTTTTCATCAATTTTAATTTCAACGTCTTCTACTTCTGGAAGCACAGCAACCGTTGCAGTTGAAGTGTGAACTCTGCCTTGAGATTCTGTTTCTGGAACTCTTTGAACTCTATGCACCCCACTTTCATACTTTAGTTTTGCATAGCAAGACTTGCCTGAAATTGAAAAAACTGCTTCTTTTAAGCCACCGAGTTCGGTTGTACTAATTTCAATATCTTCGGTTTTCCAACGATTTTTTTCGGCATATTTAATATATAGTTTATAAAGTTCATAAGCGAAAAGGTTGGCTTCATCGCCACCTGCACCACCCCTAATTTCCATGATAACGTTTTTATCGTCATTTGGGTCTTTAGGAAGAAGTAAAATTTTAAGTTCATCTGTAATATTTGTAATTTTATCCTTACAAACTAAAAACTCTTCTTGCATAAGCGCTTTCATTTCTGCATCGCTTTCTAGAGGAATCATTTCTTTTAGTTCTTCTTGTTCAGAAATCACCTTTTTGTATTCTAAATATTTTTCTACAGTAGGTGTAATTTCAGCAAGTTCTTTTGTATAAGCACGCCATTCGTCCATCCTGCTTATAATCTCGCTGTCGCTAACAAGTTCGTTTAATTTTTCATATCTATCAACTATTTTATCAAGTTTTTTAAACATTAAAGCACCGCCTTAACTATTCTTTCAATTCCATTATAATCTTTAATAATTTCAACTTTATTAAAGCCTATAAGCATATTTTTTATCTCTTGTGCTTGATTTATTCCACATTCTAATAAAACCACGCCGTTATCAGTTAAATAATCTTTTACATTGTTTGCAATAATTTTATAAAAATCAAAACCATCTTCCCCACCATCAAGTGCTAGGTGTGGCTCAAAATCTTTAACTTCATTTTGTAAAGTCAAAATATCTTGACTCATTATATAAGGTGGGTTTGAAACAATAACGTCAAATTTCTCTCCCACTAAATTTTCAAACATATTGCTTTTTATAAACTTAATGTCAGCATTGTTATCCTTTGCATTTTGACTTGCAAGTTCAAGTGCACTATCACTTATATCAACAGCAAAAACATTTGAATCTTTTTCTTTTTTAATAGCAATTGCTATAGCACCACTTCCTGTGCACAAATCAAGCACTTTTGATGTAGAATCTACATGTTTTAATGCATTTTCAACCAAAATCTCAGTTTCTGGTCTTGGAATAAGCACCCTTTCATCAACATTTATTATGTATCCATAAAAGTCCGTATTGCCTATACAATACCAAAGTGGTCTACCTGAAATACGCTCGCTAACAATTTGATTTATTTTATCTATGTCTTTTGGCATAACTAAATCATCAGTATAAACTTGGTCTCTCTTAATACCAAGCGTTATACTTATAATCCACTCGCTTTCAGCATCTTCAGTTATACCATTTTCATTAAGTTCAATCTTAACCTTTTCAACAAGTTCGCTTCTTTTTGTTGGCATTACAAAATCTTTTGGCTTAATATTTAGGTCATTATCCATTTCGTAAACGGTATTAAACGAAACTATAGCAACTTCAAGCATTTCATCATCAGGCTCACGAGTTGTTATCTTTTGAAGTAGCATACCTGGCAATTTTAATGGTAAAACAAGTTTTGAGTTTGTTTTTGCAAGCAATTTTAATAGTTCATAAGAAAGTCCTGCAACGGCAGGTAGTAATGCAACTTTTAGTAATATTCTAAAAATCTTTTCAACGTCTTTTCCTATCAAACTTTCAACAACAGCAAAAAGCAAAATGCTTATAACCATAACAAACACCATAAACGTTGTGCCACATCTATCGTGAATTTTAGAGCAAGACCTTGCATTTTCAACTGTTAAAGGTTTTCCTCTCTCAAAACAAGAAATAACCTTATGTTCTGCCCCGTGATACATAAACGTTCTTTTTATATCTTTAATAAAAGAAACTAAAACGATATAAAGAATAAAAATTACAAGTTTTAGCCCACCTTCAATAAAGTTTTTTGCCCAAATATTAAACTTTATGTCAAATATGTTTTCTAAACCTTCTCTTGCGAGCTGTGGCAAAAACATAAAAAGCAAAATTGCAAGTGCAAGACCAAGTAATAACGAGAAGGTTATTACAACGCTCATAACGTCAATTTTGAATTTTTTAGCAACAAAATTTTCAAACTTAGAAGGTTGTTCAACCTCGCCAAACACTTCAGCAGAACGCATCAAAACTTTTGTTCCCGTAATTAAAGATGTAAGGAAAGAAACAACGCCACGGACTAACGGCAATCTAAAAAATAAATTTCTTTTACTTGCTGGCTTAATGCGTTTAGATTCAACACGAATAATTCCGTCCTCATCTCGCACGGCAGTTGCCATTGCCGTTTTGCCACGCATCATAACACCTTCTAAAACGGCTTGTCCACCAATAGAAACTTTGTCTATATCATTTTTTTTGCTGTTTACTTTAGACATTAAATGATTTAACCTACCCAAAAAGCACTAATTTTGATTATAAAAAAGGCTTTAAGAATTTAGACACTCTTAAAGCCTTGCAATATAGCGAACTATTTTGCTTTGCCATATCTTTTGTTGAATTTATCAACACGGCCACCGGTATCAACCAACTTTTGTTTGCCCGTAAAGAAAGGATGACATTTACTGCAAATATCTACCTTAATTACATCGCCTTTTTTAGTTGAACCTGTTTTAAAAGTTTCACCACAAGCGCAAACAACTGTCACTTCATGATAATCTGGATGTATAGATTCTTTCATAGCGCACCTCTTTTACTAATTTACCAAGTTATTATATTATATTTTGCAGAGATAGTCAAACATATTTAAGCATATTTATAAAAAAAAGCAAAAACTTTTAATTATGTTTAATAATGTAAATCAGTTGATTTTTTTTTGGTTTTATAATATAATGATATAAATTTTTATTTTTTTGGAGATTAAATGAAAGGTTGGAAAATTACTGCCCCTTCTCAAGTTTTGGAGCAAGAAATTATTGAAACGTCAGAAAACACTGCACTTTCTAAAGTAAAAATTACAAAAGCGCTTATTACTCTATCTGACGTTTTAAACTATAAGGGCGAAATTGAATCTAACAATGTTGTTTTGGGCAGAACTGGCATTGGAATTGTCACCGAAACTGGCTCAAATCTTTTTGGCTTAGAAAAAGGTCAACACGTTTATATTGAGTCTCACAGAAAATGTGGCGAATGTTATAATTGCAAAAGTGGTTTACCAAAATGTTCTAACATGCAAATAGCTGGCGAAGATTATGATGGTTTTTTAAGTGATTTTGTGTCTGTTCCAGCAGAAAAACTTTTTGTTTTACCAGAAAGCGTGCCAAAACTTGACGCACTTTTTATTAAAGATATTTCGCTTGCAATTGCCGTTGTTGACAAACTTGGCATACAAAAAGGCGATTACGTTGCTATCGTCGGCGCAAACGATTTTGGCAATATTTTAGCGCAACTTTTAATTTATTATCAAGCAGTTCCTATCCTTATGTCACTTAATGATGAGGATTTAAAAATTGCAAAAAATTCTGGAATTTACTATGTTTTAGGCCCAAACGATAACTGGAATAAAGAAGTTATGTCTATAACAAGTGGCAGGCTTAGTAAAAGCGTTGTTTATATTTCAGATTGCAATATTCCAATTGTAAAAGCGTTTGCCCTTGCCTCTCACAATGCAAGCGTGGCATTTACAGGAACTTCTTATAAAAATAATGCCGTTTCATTTTCACAAGCAATCAAAAAGCAACTCAGTATTGAATGCATAAACGGTGGTTTTGAAAACACTGCAACAAGCATTAACCTTCTTGCAAACAAAGCTATCAATCTTTCTCACTTAAAACTTGACACATCTACTTACGATGCTGTTCCTTCTACGTTAAAGAAAATGAGCGATATGCTTGATAATGAAGGTAAAATTTATCAAACCGTTGTAGATTTAATTTAAGATAATTAAAAACATTTTAAAAACAAAAGGGTGCAAATTTACACCCTTTTTTATGATTTATTCTTTACATTTCTTGTTTACAAAAAACCTTAATAAACACCTTATTATCTTTGGTGGTTTTATACAACAAATTTTCATAAAAAACACCTCACATAATCATTATATGCAAGGTGTTTTATTTTTTGTTAAAATTATTCAAAATTATAAATTGAGTTAAAACAAAACAAATAGTTTGCTCATCACCAAGTTTCAAATTTTTCAGAAGTTAATTGTTTTAACTTTTTCCTGCTTAATAAGTCCATGGCTCTCGCTTTATAAATTAATTTTTGTTCTTGAGTATATGGCGTAGGATTTGCGTCACTATAAATTTCTAATAAGGCGTTATAATGCGAAATTCCTTCTACGTCAATTCTGTCTTTATATACTTCACGCTTATCCGAACTTAAATTTTTATCATCTTCAATATCTTTATATGCTTGGTCGATATAATTAATAAATTCTTTTATTTTATCATATGGATATAGTTTTTTACTCCAAGAACTTTTTGATAAATTAAAATTAGTGCCTTTATTATTATATTGCTCTGTTGCAATCTTTTGGAAATGATGTTTTTGAGCGTAGTAAAGGTTTTCCATTGTATCACCTGCTGGACCATAATGTGCCTTCATAAACTTTGATATTAGTTCTTCTGATGACACCTCACAACTCCAACTAAGTTTTGTAATCATATAAAAATATAAGTCGCCCCAAGCCGTCACCGCATCAAATGCACTGCCACACAACTCTGTTAGCATATGTTCTACACCGATATTATCGTAAAATTCTATTAAATTTTTATTCCATAATGACAAATAATCTATAAAATATGAATGATTTAGAAAAAATTCTGCATAATTCCACGTCTGAATATCATCAATAATTGCAGACCAACCGGTAAACTCTTCTACGACTTGTTTAGTCTCTGAATTATCTGAAGTCACGTCAAAATATGATGGCGTAAAGTTTTTCCAAATCACAAGATTATCAAACATTCTATCTCGGAATTGTTCAGCCTCACCATCAAAAACACCTTGGCCGACTAACCAATTCATCCCGTCAAAAACACCCTCGTCTGCCTGCCATTCGCCTTTATCATTTTTATGTACTGGCGGAGTTGTTGTGCCGTGATTTGCAAAGAAAATAATCTTAAACTCTGGTCGGTAATATTCTTTATTTAACGGGTCGTCTAACCAAGCACGAACTTTATCATGAACTAAACGGCAAAACCTTATCGCTGCGCCTGCATACCCACCGTAATTAGCCTCAGTTTCTAAACAACCATGTTCGCCCAAACAACGGCAAATTTTGTCACCATCTTCAACGCCAAACATCATTTTTGTCATTTCCGGCCAACTATTTGGTGGATAGTCTTTCATATAGCCGATAACACGCATTACAGCAAAATCAATCATTCTTTTATATGCATCAATATCACCATGCGCTGTCCAACAAATTTGATTACCGGCATCTGAAAGCCATTTATCATCCCAATCCCAACCATTTTGTTCGGCTGTTTCTTTTGAAAATATATTAAGTATATTATGTTGTGACCCTACACTATTTTTACCATTTTTAATACCCGAAGCTGGGAACATATATCTATATTCGCTTTTCCCACCATATCTGTTACGTACAGACCTCATTTTAAGGTCATATTCAATGTCCGTATCATCTAAATATGGAGAAGCCAATGCTTTTTTATCTAATTCTGTAGGTTTATCTAAGCTTCCTGCCATTGGCGCATAAGTTATTTGGTGAGTATTAATTTCTGGGATATCTACTACGTCAAAATTTCTAAGTTTTAAATTATCTGTTTTGTCGTTTATATATATATTATTTCTTCCATACCACTCATAATCAAAGCAAATATTAAAAAAATCATAAACGGCATTAATTGCGCCATCAGAAACTCCACCCATCAAAAAAATATTATCATGCTTAGTTATTATTCTAACTCCATTTGATTTGAGAGCATCTCTATTAATTGAAATACCTGCTTTTTTAATCAACGAAGTTTGACCGATAGAAATATATTTACCATTAGGATTATAGTTTGTAATTGCTGTATCTACAATTACGTTTGCTTCAGCCCCTGTTGCCCTTTTCAACAGAGCAATAAATTCATTTTTAGCGATATTTTCTCTTTTTGTAATATTTTCAGGAACTACGACAGTATATAAAAATTCTTTATTTCTTAAAATATAACGCTCGTCGGCTACTTCTGGCGCAGTATAAACGTGTGGATTTTCATAAATTTCTGGAGAGTTAGGATTGCCACCTTGCTTCTTTGCGCAAGACGATAAAATAACAGTAATCGCAAGAACAGCAACAATCAAGGTTTTTATAGTTTTTCGCAATTATTTAACCTCCTTTTTATACGTGAAATTGAACCGCAAGATATAAATTGATTTTAAGAAATACTTATAAATCTTGAAATATAGTATTATAACTCTCTTAATTCTCTAATAATTTTTGCTCTATCGATTTGATTAAATACCGTGCTACCAGCAACGATAACGTTTGCACCTGCATCTTTAACAAGTCTAACGTTTTCTTTAGTTATACCACCATCTATTTCAAGGTCAATATCTCTGCCAGTGCTATCGATAAGTTTTCTAGCCTCAGCAATCTTTGGAAGAACGTCTGGAATAAACTTTTGACCACCAAAACCTGGATAAACACTCATTAAAAGTAGCATATCACAAAGTTCGATAACGTCTGCGACCTTTTCAACAGGCGTGTCTGGGTTGATAACTGCGCCACATTTAACACCTAAATCTTTTATTGCAAGAAGTGTATCTTTAAGTCTATCACCACAAGCCTCGTAGTGAACTGTAATAATATCAGCACCGGCATTTGCGAACTGTTTAATGTAGTTCCAAGGATTAACAATCATTAAGTGTGCATCAAAAGTTGCCTTACTATAAGGTCTAACTTCTTGAATAAATTTTGGCCCAAAAGAGATGTTTTTAACAAAACTTCCGTCCATAACGTCAAGGTGCAAAACGTCTGCTCCGTCTTTTGTAATTTGTTCAATTTCTTGTCCTGCCCTTGCAAAATCTGCAGACAAAATTGATGGGGCTATTTTAATTTTTCTCATAGCTAATTCTCCTATTTTGTAATTCTTTATAAATTTCAACATATCTTTCATAACGTTCTTTTGAAAGACTGCCATTTTCTACTAATTCTTTAACCTTACACTCTGGCTCATTTATATGCGAGCAACCACGGAATTTGCATTCTGCTGATGCAAGTACATATTCGGGGTAAAATTCAGCAACTTCTTTTGCATCAACGTTTGCATCAATAACAGCAAACCCTGGCGAATCGATAGTCTTAATACTTCCCACCTCAAAAATTTCTGAGCGAGTTGTGGTGTGTTTTCCCCTTTCTATCCTTTCACTTAAATCGCCAATTTTCAAGTTTAAACCAAACATTTTATTGATAATTGATGATTTTCCGACAGCGCTTTGCCCTGCAAGAACTGAAAGTTTATTTTCAAGCACGCCTTTAAGTTCATCAATGCCTTGCCCTGACTTAGCACAAACTTGCATAAACTTTATGTCAAGATTTGAATAAGCCGATAAAATTTCTTGATAAATATCACTATCAATATCCGACTTATTTACCACAATATAAAAGTCAACACCTTCTTTTACGGCATTAATGTATAGCTTGTCTAGAAGATAATAGTCTGGTTTAGGTTGTGGCGATACAACGGCAATAATGCTATCAACGTTGCTCACGTTTGGTCTAATAAACCTATTTTTTCGTCCTTTAACCGAAACAATAGTATCTCTTTCAACTTCTACAAAATCACCAACTAAAATCTCGATATTATTAAGTTTTAATAGTCCACGAGCACCACATCTAATAAGTTCATCACCTATCTTAACAAAATATTTGTTTGATGATGCTCTATAAACTTGTCCTATCTTACTCATTTTCATCTAAATATCTCTGTCTAAGCTGTCCGCAAGCGCCATCAATATCTTCTCCCATTTTTCTTCTAACGGTTGCCGATAAACCTGCTTTTTCTAAAACACCCATAAATCTATATGCCTCTTTATCAGTGCCACTTTTAAGGTCGTTTTCTTTAACTTCGTTAAGCCTTATCAAATTTATGTGACAAGGTCTTCCTTTTAACAAATTTATAAGTGATTCTGCATGTGCACTAGTATCGTTTTCGCCCTTAATTAAAACGTATTCAAAAATATATCTTCTACCCGTCTTATTAAAATAATTTGAACATGCGTCTAAAATTTGACTTATTTTATATGTCTTTGCAATAGGCATAATTTTTTGTCTTTCTTCATCAAATGGAGAGTGAAGCGACACAGTTAAATTAACAGAAACGTTTTCGTTTGCCAAGTCATACATTTTTGGAACTATTCCTGACGTTGACAAGCTAATGTTTCTTTGACTTATGTTTATGCCATTTTTTTCTGAAACTAATCGCAAAAACTTAATGGTATTGTCATAATTATCAAGTGGCTCTCCACTTCCCATTAAAACTATATTAATAATTTTGCGATTTTCACCTAAAGCGCCACCTAAAAATTTGTTTACACATATAACTTCGCCCAAAATTTCACATGGCTCAAGATTCCTCACTAGTCCGTTAAGACCTGATGCACAAAATGCACATCTCATTCTGCAACCAACTTGTGTTGAAATACAAAGAGAATAGCCGTGATTATATTTCATTAAAACGCCTTCTATAACGTTTCCATCGCGTAGTGCAAACAAAAACTTCATTGTGCCATCAACCGATTGCAAATGTTTTATAATTCTTACAGGCTGTGCATCGTAGTTCTCTGCCAATTTTTCTCTAAAAACCTTGGACAAATCGGTCATATCATTAAACTCTAAACCAAGGTGCAACGCCCTAAAAATTTGACCTGTGCGAAATTTCTTTTCGCCAAGTGATAATATTAAGTTCTCAAGTTCAGCATAGCTGAAGTTTAACAAACACTCTTTCAAATTATTTCACTCTCTTTAATTTTGCAACGTAAAAACCTAATCCACCTGATATATCTGGTAAAAACAAATTTGTTCCATTAATATCTTCGTGTGGTAATTTGCTATTTATTTCGCAAATTTCAAAATTATTATTTTCACGCAAAAATGCTTTAATTATCTCTATATTTTCACTATTAAAAATCGAACAAGTTGAATAGTATAGATATCCACCTTTTTTTACGTAATTACAAGCAGTTTTTAGTATTGCAAGTTGCTCGATATTTAACTGTTTTATATTAACTTCTTCTCTATTTAATTTAATATCTGGATTATCGTTTACAACACCCATACCACTACAAGGTACGTCGCAAAGCACGGCTGAAAAATAGCCTTCAAATCGTTTATCAAACACTTTAGCATCTCTTTGCTCGGTTATAATGTTTTGACAATTCATGCGCTCTTTATATTCGTCAATAAGTTTAACCCTGTGCTCGTGAATATCCCACGAATAAACTTTATCGAATTTATGAGAAAGTCTTATACTTTTGCCCCCAGGAGCACTACAACAATCAAGAATACTTTCGCCACCTTCGACCACCTCGCAAATAGCAACCGAGCCTAGCGCTTGATAGGTGTAAACGCCTAAATCATAATCAGAATTTCTAACAAAATTTTTTGCTAGAAAAACGTTTTCAAATGGCGTTGTTTCAAACTCGACGCCTAGATCAGTTAAATATTTATTTCCATCTGTTTGATAAAAAGAAAGACAAGTTTTTTCGTTTTTAGCACCCAAAATTTGCTCTAAACGACTAGCGCCGTAGTCTTTTTCTAGTTGTTTAACAGCAAAAAGAGGATATGAATATTTAATTGACAAACTCTCTAACCTATCTTTCGGCAAAGCGAATTCAGTTTTTATAAACTTTCTTAAAAAAGCGTTTACAAATGCACTTGCACCACCTTTGCCTAACTTTTTTGTGAGTTCAACTGCATTTTTTGTGACAGCATACTCTTTTTTCTCTAAATACTTAATAGCAAACATTGATATTTTAAGTATTGTTCTTATAACAAGTTTTGGCGACTTTTCAGTTAGATAATCTATGTAATAACTTAATTCTATATCCTTATCTAACACACCATAACAAGTTTTTGTTGTTAGCGCACGATTCTTTTCTTCTATAAAAGTGCTGTTTATCGCTTGCTTTACATATGAATTTTGGCTATAAACTTTGTTTAGTATTTGATAACAATCATAAAAATAGTTTATCATTTACAAAAGTCCTCGCCAACTGAAATTTTATTTCCACGCAAAAAGTCTCCTATATTCATAGGTTTTCCTCCTGCTTTTTGAACAACTTGCAGTTCAACAGACTTTTCTCCACAACCAATAATTAGCGTGTTGTCTGCTTTAATAACTTTGCCAGCCTCTCCCACCAAATCACTCTCAATAGCATTGTAAACTTTAAAAGGATTTCCTTCAAACATTGTAAAGGCTGTTGGCATAGGATTAAATGCTCGAATTTGATTAACCACGGATTTTGCACTTTTTGTCCAATCTATTTTTGCCATTTGTTTGTTTATAATTTTGGTAAATGAAGCATTTTTATCATCTTGTTTAATAAAATTTGCTTTATTGTCTATAATTGATGGCAAAGTTTTTATTAAAAGGTCAGCACCCAAAACAGATAATCTATCAAACAGCTCACCACAAGTTTCGCCCTCTAATATAGCTATCTTTTCTTGACTTATAATATCGCCCGTGTCAATACCTTCATCAGTTTTCATTATTGTTATGCCCGTCTCAGTTTCGCCGTTAAGTATTGCAAAATGAATAGGCGATGCACCACGATATTTTGGTAAAAGTGATGCGTGAATATTAATTACTCCAAGTGGTGCAATATCTAAAATTTCTTTAGATAAAATTTGCCCAAATGCGCAAGTAATCATAAGGTCAGGCTTTAATTCTTTTAAGTCGTTAACCCCTTCAACTCGTATTTTATCATATTGCAAAACTTTAATGCCATTAGATAAAGCAAGTTGTTTTACAGGTGGCGCAGTTAAAATCTGTTTTCTCCCAACAGGCTTATCCTTATTTGTGACAACAGCAACAACGTTATATCCATTTTTTATTAAACTTTCAAGTGGCTTTTCGGCAAAATCAGGCGTCCCTAAATATACTATTCTCAACGGCGACCTTCCTCCTGAAGATTTGTGGCTTTGTCTATATAAATTATTCCGTCTAAATGGTCATATTCATGACAAAAGGCACGCGCAAGAAAACCTTGTGCGTTCACCGTAAAAGGCTTTCCAAACCTATCAAAGGCCTTAACGACAACGTTATATGGCCTTTTAACACATCCGTACTTGCCTCTAACAGAAAGACACCCTTCTTCACCATCTTGGCTGCCACTTTGACTAACAATTACAGGGTTTACACATTCATAATACACGCCATCAACCAATACTACAAATACTCTTCTAAGCACTCCCACTTGCGGTGCTGCAAGTCCTGCACCATTTGCCTTAATTAGCGTATCTTTCATATCATCTAAAAGTTCATGAAGTTTTTCATCAAAAGCCGAAACCTCAAAACTCTTTTTCCTAAGTGTTTCATCGCCAAGTTGAACAATATTTCTTATAGCCATAATTACCTCTGTTTTGTATTATTAACGTATTTTTATCTATATTTTTACGTTAAATTATTTGAATTTACTTCTATAGAAACTAAAACGTTTCTTGATTTATATTTATCGCTTGTTATAAAAATTTGATCTAAAAGTTCGGTCTCGTTTGTATTTATTCGCATTAATATTTGATACCTAAACTTATTTTGTAAGCGTTTAAGGGGTGCTTTCATACACCCAAAAAACCTAAATTTATCTTTGTTTTGCTCATATACAGTAGATAATTCTTGATAAATTGCTTTAGTTGTCAAAAGTGTAGTTTCTTCATCTACACTACTAACAAGCACTCTTACAATATCTGTATATGGGGGGAATCCCGTTGCCTTTCTTATTGATATTTCTTGATTAAAAAAACCTAAATAATCATATTTGATTGCCTGACGGAGTGTTAAGTTCTCTGGCGAATATGTTTGAAGCACAACGTTTCCTTTCTCTTCTGCTCTGCCACTACGACCTGCAACTTGCGTTAAAAGTTGAAATGTTCTTTCACTGCTTCTAAAGTCTGAAAAATGCAAACTCATATCTGCATCTAATATGCCAACCAGAGTGACAAATGGAAAGTCGTGTCCTTTTGCAATCATTTGCGTGCCAACCAATATGTCAGCTTGTCTTTCTGCAAACTTGTTTAATATGTTAAAATGCCCCTCTTTATTTTGAGTTGTATCTTTGTCCATTCTCAAAATTCTTGCGTTAGGATATAGCTTTTTAAGTTCGCTTACAATTCTTTCAGTGCCATATCCACCGTGCCTAATAAAAGGACTGCCACACTCTGTGCAAGCCGTTATCATTTTATATTTTGCACCGCAATAATGGCATAAAAGTGCTTCATCTTCTTTATGATATGTCAAAGACACGTCACAATCCGTGCACTTTTGCACGTGCCCACACTCTGTACAAATAACAGTTTTTGAATATCCCCTTTGATTTAGAAAGATTATTGCTTGATTATTCTTTTCTAGGCACTTAGTTAATTGATTTTTAAGTTCAGAAGAAAATGGAGAGTTGTTGCCTCTCATAACTTCTTTACGCATATCAACAACTTCTACAAAAGGTAATTCCTTTTTGTTGATTCTTTCTGGTAATTCTATTAAGTTATATTCGCCGTCTTTTGCGTTTTTAAAACTTTCTATCGATGGGGTTGCACTTCCTAAAACAAGTTTTGCACCATTTATCTTTGCTCTAAACTTAGCAACGTCAATAGTGTTATATCTTGGTGCAGATTCACTTAGATAACTACCATCGTGCTCTTCATCAATTATAATAAGTCCTAAATTTTCAAGTGGGGCAAATATTGCACTTCTTGCACCAATGGCAATTTGAGCTTGTCCGTTTCTTAATCGCCACCATTCATCAAACCTTTCGCCAGCAGAAAGCCCACTATGAAGTATTGCTGCGTGGTCGGAAAACCTTGCACGTAAAGCCTTTAGCATTTGAGGCGTGAGTGCAATTTCTGGAACCAACATTATTGCAGATTTGCCTTTTGATATAACGTCACTTATAAGATTTAAATAAACTTCGGTTTTTCCACTACCTGTCACACCAAAAATTAAACTGGTCATTTTGTCGGTGTTTTTGACCGAATTAATAGCATCTAATTGCTTAGCAGTTAAAACAACGTTTTTATTTGAAGCATCAAGTCCTTTATATGGCAAACGAAAATATTGTTCTTTAGTAATGATTGCATAACCTTTTTCCACAACTGCACTTATAGCAGATGCGCCATAAAGCTCAGCAAGTTCGCTATGCAAGAACTTTTGGCCACTTGATAAATGTTTAATCAGTTCTTTTTGTTTTATTGCAGTTTTTCTAAGCGAATTAATTATGCTGTCAGAATCTATATCTTCCACAATTTGAACATATCTGTTAAACTGTTCCTTCACCTTGCCTTTTCGCATTTCAGAAGGCAAAAATAGCCTTAATGCTGCAGCTCTTGTGACATAACAAGTTTCGCAAATATAATTCATTAATTCGATAGTCTCTTTGGTGAGTGCCGGTTTGTCTTCAAGTAGTCTGTAAATAGGCTTAATTTTGCTTTCATCATAATTGCTTTTGTTTTTTACGTTAATTACAATGCCACTTTCAACTTTTTTACCAAAAGGCACAACAACTCTACTGCCAAGAGTTATCTTGCAGTCAGAAAATGAATATTCAAAAACCTTATCGACTTCGACATTGTTTATATCAACTATAACGTCAGCAAACATTTAATCTTACCACTTAAAAACAAAATATGTTCACCTAAAATTGATGAACACATTTGTTATCACTAATCATTTGTTGCAATCAATTTGCCGTCTTCAATTTCTTGTGCTGCAACTGACAAAGGTTTTTCCTTGCTTGGAAGCTCAGTATAACCTTGATTTTGTGCTTGTTCCATCAACTGTCTTGCACGTTTGCTTGTGACGATACAAAGTTCATATTTTGAACCGATTTTTTGTGCTAATTTGTCAATTGGGGGTTTATGTATCATAATATATCTCCTTTATATTTGCTTGTTTTTTTCTTTAATAATTATTTGTTCAATTTCAGTTATCGCTTGCTCTAGGTCATCATTAACAACCGAATAGTCATACAAACTTGCTTTTTCTATTTCATAATCTATTCTTTGCATGCGAAGTTTAATTTTTTCAAGCGATTCTGTGTTCCTTTTTATAAGCCTTTTTTCAAGTTCTTCTAATGATGGTGGCACTATCATTACTAAAAGTGCTTCAGGATAACTTTTTTTAACGTTTAGTCCACCATTTACGTCAATTTCTAAAAGCACGTCGTTATCTTCAAGTTTTTTCATAACAAAGTCTTTTGGCGTGCCATAATAATTTTCAAAATGATTGCTATATTCTAAAAAACCATCTTTATCAACTTTTTCTAAAAAATTTTCTTTGTTAATAAAAAAATATTCTCTGCCGTTAATTTCGCCATCTCTAGGACTTCTTGTCGTGCAAGAAATGCTTAAAGAAATATTGTGATTTCTTTCAACAAGTTTTTTTGCGATTGTGCCTTTACCTACACCAGATGGCCCTGACAAAACAATTAAAACGTTTCTCATATTACTCTAAATTTTGAACCTGTTCTCTTACTTTTTCAATTTCGTTTTTAAGTTCCAACGCAAATCTTGTCACTTCTATGTCGTTTGACTTTGAGCAAATTGTGTTTGTTTCTCTGTTAAACTCTTGCATCAAAAAGTCAAGTTTTTTACCCATGCCATCAAGTTTAATAATTTCAATAAATTGTTCAATATGAGAATTAAGTCTTGTCAATTCTTCATCTATATTCACTTTGTCTGTATAAAAAGCAACTTCATTAAGTAATCTTGCTTCATCATACTTAACGTCTTTTAATGCTTCTTCAATTCTCGTTTGAAGTTTTACTTTGTGCTCAGTTGCTACAAGTGGCGCCCTTTTTGCAATAGATTTTGCTAAATTTCTTATAGTTTCCATACGATTTAGCATATCATTAACAAGCTTTTCGCCCTCAATCTTTCTCATTTCGTTAAGTTTTATGCAGGCATTTTTTACAACGTCACTAATAATTTGCTTAATCTCTGTTAAATCAGGGGCCATTCCATCAACTATAACGTCTGGAGATTTCATAAGCATAGCCACTGAAAAATCATTTTCTAAATTAAACTTTTCAGCAAGAACTTTACTAGCATTGTAATAGCCGAAAGCCTTGTCAAAATTTATCTCTATGTTCGAAGAGTTTTCCCTCGTGTCAGAAAAAGTGACAAAAAGGTCTATTCTGCCACGCCTTACGTATTCTTGAACAGTTTTTCTAATAGTATCTTCAAGCGATATGAAAGCGCGTGGAATTTTAGTGTTAAGGTCAAAATTGCGATTGTTAACTGTTTTTAATTCTACAACAAGGTTAATTCCGTTTTCGCTATAATCTGCCCTTCCATAACCGGTCATACTGTACATAACTAATTTTCTCCACTATGTTTTATTTATTTTATCATAAAATAAATATTTTATCAAGTTTTTATAAGCATTTTAAAGTCTTGTTCATCAATAATTTTTATACCTAGCTTCTTTGCTTTATCAAGTTTGCTACCTGCGTTTTCCCCAGCTAGCACCATTGTTGTTGTTTTTGAAACACTAGATTGCACCTCACCACCAAGTTCAGTTATAATTTTCCCCGCTTGCTCTCTTTTAAATTCTGATAAAGTGCCCGTTAACACAACTTTTTCACCACTAAACACGCCTTGCTTTTCAGCCGTGACATATTTGATATTAATACCCAACTCAAATAATTTTTGTATTTCTTTCAAATTTTCGCTATCAGCAAAATATTTTATAATGCCTTCTGCCATAATTTCACCTACATCTGATAGGCCAATGAGTTTTTCATAATCAGCATTTTTAAGTTCATCATAACTTTTAAATTCTTTAGATAAATCCCTTGCTGTTTTTCTTCCTACGTTTTCTATACCAAGCGAATAAATAAACTTGTCGAAATCAATATTTTTTGAATTTTCAATTGAAGATAATAAATTAGATGACTTTGCATCTTTAAAACCCTCAAGTGTTAATAGTTTTTCCTTATCTAAAGTGAATAGTTCAGAAAAACTACTTGTACCAAATTGGTCGAATAGTAGTCCTGCTGTCATTTCGCTAAAGCCTTCTATATCAAACCCGTTCTTTGAAGCAAAATTTACAAGTTTTGCAACAATTCTTGGTCTGCAATTTTTGTTTGGGCAAAATAAATTTGCACCTGTTTCTATAAGTTCACTCGTGCAATATGGACAATTTGAAGGCTTTTCAACTTCTTTAGAATCAGCAAAAATTTCAGTTGTGCCAAGTATTTCTGGTATAACTTCGTTGCTTCTGCGAACGAGCACCCTAGCCCCTATCTTAACGCCCTTTCTTTGCAAATCAGTATAGTTATTTAGTGTGGCTTTTTTAACAGTTGCACCTGCTAGTTCAGTAGGTTCTAAAATGCCAAGAGGCGTAAGTTTACCCGTTCTTCCAACCTGCCATTTAACGTCTTTTAAAAGGGTTGTAGTTTCTTCTGCTTCAAACTTAAATGCAATTGCCCAACGTGGAAATTTATCGGTATTTCCAAGCTCTTTTCTCTTTTTTATATCGTTAAGTTTTACAACTGCACCGTCAGTTAAAATATCTAGTGTTTTTCTACTTATTTCTATCTCTTTTATAGCAGACATAACGTCTTCAATATTATTACAAACACGCAAAAATGGATGAACCTTAAATGAGTTTTGCTTTAAGAATTCAACGCTTTCAACTTGCGAAGAAAACTGCCTTCCCTCAATATAATTTACATTGTAAAACATAATTTCTGCATGGCGTTTTTCGGTCACTTTTGGGTCTAAATTTCTTATAGCACCTGCAACTGCATTTCTTGCATTTTTTAATATTTCAGTTGCCGTTTGATTGTATTTTTCAAGAACCGAAAGCCTTATAATCGCTTCACCTTGAACTTCTAACTTACCCTTAAAATCAATGCATAATGGAAAACTTTTTATGGTTAAAACTTGTGCAGTCACATCCTCGCCTTCTATTCCGTTACCACGAGTTGATGCGCACACAAATCTTCCATTATCATATGTTAAACAAATTGTAAGTCCATCAAATTTATATTCAACTGTATATTCGCTTTCAATGCCATCTTT
>JAZKZI010000044.1:0-3349 GCA_045612585.1 Christensenellaceae bacterium
CATTGCAATACGTTGGAAATTCTATCCAAAACTATCGTTCAGCACTTAACGTAGATAGTTCTGTAAAGAACATTGACAACTTGTTCGTTATCGGTTCATCATATACAAACATGACAATTGATAATGATTATACGTTAACAATTTCAGTTCCATCATTGCCAGAAGGCGTTGAAGAAGGTCAAGTAATTGCTCTTAAAGACAACGCAGCTCTCTTAGCAAAATATGGTGACATGATTTACGATATGTATAAGTGGATGAGAAATGAAAACATCATTGATGCAGACACAGGCTTAACAAAAGCAAAGATTAAGTTTGTTCTTGAACCAGCAACAAAGAAATTTGCAACAGAAGCTGATTTCCAAGCATACTTAAATGGTGATGGTGCAGCAGATAAAGCAGAACTTATTGCAACAGGTTTATGGAAAGAAAAAGATGGTTCACTCATTTGGGCTGAAGAAGTTATTGAAGGAACAACATATGAAGTTATTCCTCAATCAAAAGGTTTCCTCATGCCAGAACCTTTAGTTCCAACATTTGAAGATTTCTATGGTTGGTCAGCAAACTTCGGTGAAGGCTTAACATACAACGTAAGAGTTACATTAGCAGATGGAACAGCAAAATCTTTTACATTAGCTTAATAACAAATTAAACAAAAACTTAACTAAGGCAAGAAATTGCCTTAGTTAAGAAATTGTTAAAATATTAAATTAAAATGTTCTAAAATAACAGTTGATTTTTTATTTCATGACAACAAAAGAAAAACAGCATAGATTTATGCTGTTTTCTTAATTTTATTTCAAAATTTTTGTCAAATTTTGCTATATTTTTTTGTATCAGTGTTGACATTTAATTATTTATCTAGTATAATATATGTAGATTAGTATTTTTAAAATTTTATATATGGCTAGGTGGTTTATTTTTGCACGAAACATCATATTAATTTATGGCAAAAAAAGCAATTCCAAACCAAAACGCAATAACCAGTTCAATTGCAATATAAAACTTTAGAGATATAAAATTTATAAAACTAAATTATATGAGACTGCATAACTTTGTTGCTATACTTTTATGTTAAAACAAGTTAAAAGTGTGAAAGACGGAAAAGGTTTGGTTTTAAAACAAGTAAACAGTTGAAAATCTATGAAGGAGGGTACTTAATTGAAAAACAAGTACATATCACCAATTGTTGAAATCTATGATTACATTACAGAAGATGTAATGGCCAGCTCATGGGCAGGAAGAGATAATACTTTCCCATTCCCAACTGAGTGGTGGAGTTAATGGAGGTTAACAATGAAGAGCATTAGTAAAAAAATTAAAACAATTTATTTATTAGCAATGATGGCAATCCTCAGCATTTGTATCGCTGTATTTCCTGTTTTCAAAACAGAGTCAGTTAAGGCTGAAGAAGACCCAGGACTAAGCATGACTGGTGCTTACGTTCAATTTAGCACAAAAAATGGTATTGATGACTTTGCTTTAATGTTTCAAGCAAAAATAACAAAAACTTTTTATGACACAATCGCTGACCAAAACGTAAAATTTGGTATAGCTATTGGTCCAAAAACAGCTCTTGAAAGCATTACAACGTTTGAAGGACTTGATGATATTTCTGATGGTTCTACAGGTAATGCATGGGTGTTTGATTCACTTATAGGAACAACAAGTTCTTCTGTGGCTCAAAAAATCAGATTCAATACTGATGAAACATTTGTAACTTATGAAGCTGGCGTTTACTTTAACAAAACAGACGTTATGTATGAAGGTAAAGACGCTGCTTGGTGGAATGGCGTTTATGCTTTAGATTTAACAGCAATTCCTTTCTATACAAATGGTGACGCAGTTGTTTTTGATGCAACTCTCGGTTTAACAAAGAACGTTAAGCAATTAACACTTGACACAATGTTGGCTGAAAATGCAAAACCTGTTAACTATTCTGAAGGTATGGATAAAGATTTAAGAAGAGCAGTTTCAGACGATATCTTTACAGCAATCACAGGTTATACACTTAACCATCAATTTGAAGGTGCTGATATTTACTTGTCAAAAACTAAATCAGCATTCCTTGCAGATATCGTTAAGGGTGTTGAAGACGACACACAGAAAGATCAATGTTTCTTAAGATACTGGGCTCCATCAAAATCTGGCACAAACAAATCTATTCCAGTAGGTTCTGTATTTGGTGGCACAAAGTTAATCAAAGTATTTGGTACATCTGGCACAACAAATGCATATAATTCAACTACCAACGTATGTTTTACTGCTTCTCAAAAACGTGTTGAAGACCCAACAGCTATCAGCAAGTTAATCCCTGGTGAAACATACAGAGGATATTATGTAGACGGCACAACACTTAACTACTTTGAATATATGGCAATCACTGGTGCTTTCGTAGGTATGCAACTTGGTTCAACTGCGCATGACCTTAACTTATTAGCTGGTGTTACTATTGATAACGGTTTAACTGCAAATGTACAATCATTCTTTGCTTTAGGTCTTGATATTGAAGAAGATAACACTTCTACAGTATATACACCATATTCAATTGTAAATAAGGGTGTTTATACAGATGAAACAGGTTATAATGGCTATTATGTACTTGGCGGTGATATGATTATTGAAGACCCAACTGAAGGTGTAGAAAGCTTAACACCTGGACATACATATGCTTCATTTAAGCAATTCAGATATCAACCAGCTCCTACTCAAGCTACTGCAATTTCTAACGTTACAGTTGGTGCATTAAAACACGCTAACTATTGGACAGATAATTTAAACCTTGAAGCAGTTGCAAATGCAAACGTTGGCTTTAATGGTGTTTTTGATGGTAGAGGTTATACAATTGACACATCTTTTGCACGTGGTGGTATATTCGGTGTTATCAATGGTGGTACAGTTAAGAATTTAAATATCAAAGCTGACTTCTATCAATATGCTGTTGAAAGCGACCAAACTGTTTATACAAAGAACTCATATTCAGAAAAATCTGCAGTATTAGCAGAAGCTATCCTTGATGGTAGTACAATTGAAAACGTTGCAATTGAACTTGTAGAACCAGCTCCAACAACGTTTAACGTTAGAGGTTGGGCTGCAGATACAACAGAAATTACTGATAGACCAGAAATGGATGAAGTAAAGGCTATTCTTGCAGCAGAAGGTATCTATGGTGCAAACACAACACTTAAAAACGTTATCGTAAGATGTGACGCATTGCAATACGTTGGAAATTCTATCCAAAACTATCGTTCAGCACTTAACGTAGATAGTTCTGTAAAGAACATTGACAACTTGTTCGTTATCGGTTCATCATATACAAACATGACAATTGATAATGATTATACGTTAACAA
>JAZKZI010000045.1:0-8667 GCA_045612585.1 Christensenellaceae bacterium
ATAAAAATAGATGGTTTTAGCCAAATTTGGCTATTTCCCAAAAAATTTTATAACTCAAAAAGCCTTTATAAAAAACTAGTGGTAAAAAGAAAATCGCTAGGAAATTCCTAACGATTTTCGTGGTGCCGCTGGCCGGACTTGAACCGGCACGGATGTTACTCCGAGGGATTTTAAGTCCCTTGCGTCTGCCTATTCCACCACAGCGGCATTTTAATTAAATTAAAAACCTCACTAGAATTTGTGAGGTTTAACTGGAGGCGCCACCCAGATTCGAACTGGGGGTAAGGGTTTTGCAGACCCGGGCCTTACCACTTGGCGATGGCGCCGTCAACATAACCTTATGAGAAAAACCCCATAATAAAAAAATGGAGCGGGAAACGAGATTCGAACTCGCGACATTCGCCTTGGCAAGGCGACGCTCTACCACTGAGCCATTCCCGCACGTTGCAATGATGATTATTGGTGGGAACAACAGGGCTCGAACCTGTGACCCTCTGCTTGTAAGGCAGATGCTCTCCCAGCTGAGCTATGCTCCCGCTTGCTCATCACTGCCGATATAATATAACAAATTTAGAAAATAAATGCAAGTGTTTTTAAGGGGTATTTTAAATTTTTTTTAATTTTTTTTTAATAATTTTTTTTATAATGCTTTTGACTAAAATATTTAGTGCTTTTAAGGGTATTTAAATTGCTTTATATACTTGACCTGGTATGATAATTAGATTATAATCATACTATATAAACGAGTATCTTTTATATAATATATGTAATAAAAATAAGTTTTGTTAAAGGATGGAAGGGAAAATGTATTCAATTGGTGTTGATATTGGAGGTATGAGCATAAAAATTGGTATAGTTGATGAATTTGGTAAAATATTATATAAAACTTCATTTAAAACAGAAAGGAATCCTACGGTGGCAATTGATGCTATAGCCAAACAAATACAAAAGTTGTTAAACGAAAATAACATTGTGATACAAAACATAAAAGGCATTGGTGTTGGTTGTCCTGGCGCAGTAAATGGAAAGCTAGGCATTATAGATTTTCTGCCTAATCTAGATTGGGAGAACGTTGAGATTGGCAAAATTTTAAGAACATATTTTGATACTGAAATAAAAATTTCAAACGATGCAAACGTGGCGGCTCTTGGCGAAGCAATATATGGCTGTGCAAAAGATTTTAACAGTGTGATAATGTTTACGCTAGGTACTGGAGTTGGCGGTGGAATAATAATTGATAAAAGGTTGTTTGAAGGTGAATTTTCTCGTGGGGCAGAACTTGGGCATACGACACTTATATTAAACGGAGAGAGTTGTACTTGTGGAAGGAAAGGTTGTGTTGAATGCTACACTTCGGCAACGGCACTTATTAAGCAAACTAAACTTGCTATGGAAAAAAATAAGAATAGTAAAATGTGGCAATATGCTAATAATGATATAAATAACGTTGATGGAAAAACGGCATTTGAGTGTGCAAAACAGGGAGATATTGCAGCAGTTGAAGTAGTTGATAAATACGTTTATTATTTAGGTGAAAGCATTTTAAATATGCTAAATATATTTAGGCCAGAGGCTTTTATAATTGGTGGTGGAATAAGTAATGCCGGCGACTATTTAATAAATAAGCTAAAAGAGTATTGTGAGAAAGCAAGTTATGGATATAAAAAAGCTCCAAAAACACAAATTTTAAAAGCTTCGCTTGGAAATGACGCTGGAATAATTGGAGCATCATTGCTTGTTAATTAATAAAGAAAAATATCAGAATATATTTAAAACGCACTCAAATGTTTTTGAGTGCGTTTAATTAAAATAAAACTATAAAATATTATCAGCTTTGATAGATTTGACATATTCAGAAGGGGACATGCCTGTTTGCAGTTTAAATTGTCTGCTAAAATAAAAAATTGAGCCAAAACCTAACATGTCAGAAATTTCGCTAACTGTAAATTTCTGTTGACTTAATAGTTTTTTTGCTTTATCAATTTTCATATCGATATAATATTGAATAATAGAATTTCCAGTCTTCTTTTTAAATTGAGACTTTATATAACTTTTGCTAAACCCAATCCTGAAGGAAATTTCATTGAGGTCAATGTGTTCAGAACTCTCCAACTTATCATTTAAAATTTCTCTTATGCTATCAACAATTTTATCAGATGGTATAGCAAGGTTCATAACCTCTGTGTGTTGAGATTTGTTTTCAACGTTTCTTATTAACGAAATAAACAGTAATTCTATGCTGTTTTTAATAATTTGTTCGCTTGCAAAAGGAGAAGAACCTTTTTTTGTCATTTTTGTAAGATGAACGTCATTAAGTTTATCTGAATAACTAGCTTTGGCTTCGCTTATAATCTTGTTTAAAAGTGTTTTTTCATAATCGTTTAAAATTAAAACACGATCGGCAATATTTTTAAGAATTTTATTTTTACAGACGAAAGAAATTATTGCAGAGTTTGCAAAATTATTTTTTGTATAAATGCTATGCTTAACGTTAGGACTGTGTAAAATTGCTTGTCCTTGTGTTAGTGATTGCATATTTTCGCCACTTAAGATTTGGGCATTGCCACTATCGATAAACACCAATTCCCAAAAATCATGACTTTCTGGTGCAAAATTAAAGTTCTTACCATATTTAAAATAGTGGATTGTATAAATGCCAGAAACTTTAATAGGGGCATTAAGTTTTGTTACAATATATTTCTTGGTACTCATATTTATATTATATAATAATTTTACACAAATATCAATCAAAAGTGGCTCTTTGTGTAAACAATTTATTTTTTTTTATAAATGTATTGCAACATATATATAGTATAATAAGTATACAAGATAAAGGAGAATAGAAATGAAATTTACTACAAACTATGATAAAGGCTTTTATCCAATAAGTGTAAAACTACAAGAGTTCAGAAACGCTGTTGCAAAAGAAGCGAGCAAAACACTTAAGATTTGTGTTGAAAGAAATGATGGCTATAACTATATTTTTAGCATTGATATTTTTGCAGACCAATCTAAAAAAGAAGAAAACTATGGCATAGCTGAAAGAATTATAAAGTCTATGCTTTGGGTTGTGGGTGGATATAAAATTTATATCTGTGGTGACGATTACGTTTATGATAGAATCAAACAAGACTATACTGATAAAGGAAGTCGTGCGTTTGACGTTGACTTTATGCAAACGGTTTATGAACAAACATTTGAAGTTATAAAGACTAACGAAAATGATTTTCCAAAGGCAAACAACTGTGCCGTTAAAATTGGGGGACACCTTGATGGTTGCAGAATTGGCTTTGATGCTGGTGGAAGTGACAGAAAAGTTAGTGCTGTTATTGATGGAAAAGTTGTTTATAGTGAAGAAGTTGTTTGGTTTCCAAAAATAAACAGTGATTACCATTATCACTATGAAGGAATTTTGGCGGCAATGAAAACGGCTGCATCAAAAATGCCAAGAGTTGATGCAATTGGTGTTTCAAGTGCTGGTGTTTACATAAACAATAAAATAATGGTAGCTTCATTATTCTTAAAAGTTCCAAAAGAAGATTATAAACCACACGTGCAAAACATGTATATTGACGTTGCTAAAGAAATTGGCGCACCACTTGAAGTTGCAAATGATGGTGACGTGACGGCACTTGCTGGTGCAATGGATCTAAACGATAATTGTGTTTTAGGTATTGCAATGGGCACAAGCGAAGCTGTAGGATATATAAACAAAAACGGCTTGCTTAACGGTTGGTTATCAGAAGTTGCTTTCGTGCCTGTTGATTATAATAAAGACGCAATGGTTGACGAGTGGAGTGGCGATTATGGTTGTGGTGTTAAATATTTCTCACAAGATAGCGTAATTAAGCTTGCAGAAAGTGCAGGTTTTAAGTTTGATAAAGATAGCTCGCCTGCTGAAAGACTTAAAGTTATTCAAAAACTTATGGCTGAAGGCAATGATATGGCAAGAAAAATTTATGAAGATATCGGTATATATCTTGGTTATGCTATTCCATATTATGCAGAGTTTTATGAAATTAAACACTTGTTATTGTTGGGTAGAGTGACAAGTGGTGAAGGTGGTAGCATTATCGTTGAAAAAGCTAAAGAAGTTCTAAAACAAGAATTCCCTCATTTAGCTGATATCAATATAACAATGCCTGATGAGTCAAATAAAAGAGTTGGTCAAAGCATTGCGGCTGCATCATTAGCACAATCAATTAAAAAATAAAAATATAATATAAACATAGGAGATAAATTATGAAACATTCAGATACATTAATGTGGAAAGAAATTAACGAAACACCAAGAATTTTTAGCGAAATTCAAAACGAAAATGCAAGTGTAATGGCTGAACTTGTTAAAGCTATCAAGGCTGGAAGCGCAAGAAACTTTGTTGCTGCTGCTCGTGGAACAAGTGACCACGCACTTATCTACTTTAAATACGTTTTAGAAGTTAATTCAGAATATACAGTAGGTTTATCTGCACCAAGTGTTGTCACACTTTACAAAGGTAAAATTAACTATTCAAACAGTATTATTATTGGATGTAGCCAAAGTGGTAAAGCTGCAGACGTTTTAGAAGTTATTAGAAAAGGTAATGAACAAGGGGCAATTACAATTGCTGTCACAAACGATAAAGAAAGCCCAATGGCAAAGGAAGCAAAGTTCCACCTTTGTTGCAGTGCTGGTTTAGAAAGCAGTGTTGCTGCAACTAAAACTTTCAGTTCACAACTTTTCATAATGCTCTGGCTTGCTGCTGAACTTTCTGAAAATAAAGAGCAACTTTTATACTTAAAGAATTTACATGCAGAAATTCAAAAAGTTATTCCACAAATTGACGCATTAACAACAAAATATGCTGATAAATTTAAGAACATGAAGAGTGGCTTTGTTCTTTCTCGTGGTGTTACGTATCCAATCGCATTAGAAGCAACACTTAAACTTCAAGAAACATGCTATATCCAAATGAAAGGTTATGCGGGAAGCGACTTCTATCACGGACCTATGGCTATGGTAAACGAAACAACACCTGTTATTATTTACTGCGCTGAAAACACAGGTGATGCTGAAATGAAAGCACTTATCCGTGCTGACCAAATCAAATGCGTTGAAAAAATGCTTTCTTTAAATGCGCCTGTTCTTTTGGTTACAAACGACGTTTTACTTGCTGGTAAATTTGACAAATGTAACGATGCATTATTTGAATTTAGTGTTCCAGAAGAAGTTTGTATGTTTGCATTTGCATTATTTGCACAAATGCTTGCTTGTAAAATTTCTTGTGGCATTGGCAACAATCCAGATAGCCCACGTGCTTTAAGTAAAGTTACAATTACAAAATAATAGGTTTAATATGCTAACAAAAAGATATGTTTTAAAAGAAAACATAACGGGCAAAGACATTCCAGAATTTAACACAACTTTAGACGTGACGTTGACAGATACTCATATTATTTTTGAGTTTGATTGCAAAAATTCTCAGTTCTTCTCGGCTTACGACAAATATAATGCGCCTATTTGGGAAGGCGACGTTTGTGAGGCGTTTATATGTACAAATGGCAAAAAAGATTTGTACTATGAAATTGAAATTGCACCAAATAACACTGTTTTTCTTAAGCAAATGAAATATCTTGGAATAGGGCAAATAGAAGAAACTGAAATAAGCGAAAATTTTATTGATTCAAAAGTAGAAATTTGTGGAAATGACTACAAGGTGAAATTCTCAGTTCCACTTGATAAAATCGGTTATGATAAAAACAAAGGGATTTTGTTCAATGCATATCGCATAGAAACCGAAGGTGGTATTCAAGAAAAAAATCTTTTAGCACTAAATCCAACTTTGTGTGATACATTTCACAATAACGAATTTTTTATTGAGTTGAAGTAAGCATAAAAACTAAAATAGAAAGACGGACTATAGTCCGTCTTTTTGTAATAAATATGCTATTAAATATGTAGCAATTTATATATTACTACTTGAAAAGATAATGCCTATGTGGTATAATGATAAATAGGGTAAATTATGGTAGAAATTAAAGAGTTATTATCAAAACTTAATGAAGAACAAATTAAACCTGTGCTTGATACTGAAGGTGCAGTTTTAGTTATAGCAGGCGCAGGTAGTGGAAAAACTAGAGTTTTAACCACAAGAATAGCATATCTTGTTTTAGAAAAAAACGTTTCGCCATCAAATATTATGGCAATAACGTTTACTAATAAAGCAGCAGGCGAGATGAAAGAAAGGCTAATTAAAATTGTTGGCGACATAGGTGATATGTGGGTTTCAACAATTCATAGTATGTGCGTTAAAATTCTTCGCCGTGATATTGATAAACTTGGTTATGATAGCAATTTTACCATTTATGACGATACTGATAGAGATAGAGTTATAAAAAGGGTTATTGAAGAGCTCGGCTATGATGCTGACGTTGTGTTTAAGCCGGTTAAAAATATTATTTCAATAGCAAAAAATGACTGTGTGTCTGTTGATGAATTTAAAAAAGTCTATGCTGATAATAAATTTGTTAACGAATTTTATGAAATTTATTCAGCTTATGAAAATGCGCTTTTAAAATCTAATGCATTAGATTTTGACGACCTTTTATTTATAACATATAAACTTTTTGTTTCGCATCCAGAAGTTGCAGATTACTATTCGAATAAGTTTGAATATATACACATTGATGAATTTCAAGATACAAACAGGGTTCAATTTGCCATCGCTCAACGTTTAAGCATAAAGCACGGCAATATTTTTGTCGTTGGTGATGATGACCAAAGTATATATGGCTGGCGTGGTGCTAAAATAGAGAATATTTTGTCTTTTGATGATATTTATCGCGGTGCTAAAGTTTATAAACTAGAAAGAAACTATCGTTCTAGCAAAAAAATATTAGAACTTGCAAATAGCATTATAGCACACAACACAATGCGCAGGCAAAAAACGTTATGGACAGACAATGATGATGGCGTAAGGATTGAAACTTTTGTTGGCACTGATGAAAATAACGAAGCGACTTTTACAGCCCTTCAGATAAAAAATTTAATGGCAAGAAATTCAAACATTAGTTATAAAGATTTTGCTGTTTTTATGAGGGTCAACGCACTTTCTCGTGCATATGAACAAGAATTTGCAAAATATGGAATTCCTTGTAAAATCTATGGTGGCTTTAGATTCTTTGAAAGAAAGGAAATTAAAGATATTCTTTCATACTTAAAAGTAATTGTAAACCCTTCCGATAACGAAAGTTTTTTAAGATGTATTGCAGTTCCAAGGCGTGGGATAGGTGATAAAACTTTAAGGGAACTTAGAGAGTTTTGTTCGACAATGGACCTATCTTTATATGAAGGTGTATTCCGTTTGAACGAAACTTCTATAGGAACTTCAGCTAGATCAAAACTTTACAGTTTTGGCTTATTGTTAGATAGTTTTAAGGCGTTTTCTAAAAACCATAATATAGTTGAAACAATAGACCATATTTTAGATTCAACAGGATTTCTAGAACAATTCGTTGAAAAATCTGAAGAAAATACTTCAAAATTATACAATATAAGCGAACTTAAGAACTCTGCTGACCAGTTTGAAAAAGACAATGTTGGAACAACGCTAGCAGACTATTTAAGTTCTATAACGCTTAGTTCAGACACCGATGAAATTTCATCTGATGATGCTGTGACAATTGCCACAATCCATGCTGTAAAAGGCTTGGAGTTTGACCACGTTTTTGTTGGTGGACTTGATGAGACAATTCTTCCTATTGCACGCAGTATGAACAACGAATCAGAAATGGAAGAAGAAAGAAGACTTATGTATGTTGCTGTGACAAGGGCAAAACAAAGACTTTATTTAACAAGAGCGATGAGTAGATATCTTTATGGTAGAAGGGAGAACATGATTCAATCTCGCTTTTTGAGAGATGCTCAAGCTATATTGTCGCCAATCAAAAAAGAAGAAAAGAAAACATATTCATATGAAACTAGAAACTATAATATGGCTAATGATGACTTTGGTGAGCCTAGAATAAGTGGAGGATATTCTTCTAGTTATGCTAAGAGTATGCTCAGCGCTAATAAGCCAAAAGAAAACGTTAATTTTAGTAAAAATGAATATAAGTCTGGTTTAAAAGTTCGCCATACAAAATTTGGCGAAGGTACGGTTATAATGGTTAAAGGACAAGGGGATAATATAATTGTCGACGTGGCGTTTAAGGGTATTGGAATAAAGTCCTTATCGGCTAAATTTGCACCGATGGAGATTATTTAATGGAAAAAATGAGAAAACTTGTTGACACGCTCAACAAATATGCATATGAATATTACAATTTAGATAATCCAACTGTTTCTGACAAAGAGTATGATGCACTCTATGACCAACTTGTAAAACTTGAAAAAGAAACGGGAGAAGTTTTATTTGACTCTCCAACAAGGCGTGTTGGTGGAGAGCCTATTTCTGCATTTAAAAAACATAAGCATATAAATAGACTTTATAGTTTAGATAAGGCTACAGAGTTAGATGAGCTTATTGCATTTGATAATAGAATAAAAAAAGATGGCATTGAAAGCGAATATACAGTTGAATATAAATTTGATGGACTTACAATTTGTTTAACATATGATAATGGAAGATTTGTGTGCGCATCAACTCGTGGTAACGGAATAGAAGGCGAGGATGTGACTGCACAAGTT
>JAZKZI010000046.1:0-40122 GCA_045612585.1 Christensenellaceae bacterium
TGTTATAGGTAACCCTTATATACTCTTTAATCATAGAGAGCATATTTTCGTCCTTACTTTCGTCTTCACAAGAAGGAACGTTTTGTGGCTTTAACACCACTATAATATGATTGTCTTCGTGTAAAATTATAGGTTCTTCCATAATTTTTCCTACTATTTTTTGTTTGCCTTTTTATTAGCTTTTTTCTATTTTTGGTTTATCCAAATTCCGCTGTTTCCACACGGTAAAACCACGTCGCCCTGCTCGGTTTCCAAACCGACTTCGTAAGCATCAACCGTTCCTTTACCGTTTTTAGCCACCGTTAAAGTTAATATGTTTTTTAATACTTGTGGTTGCAACCCCGTCGTATAACTATTTATAAGTACGAAAAGCGGATTATCACTCAACACTTGCGAACATAATTCCACAAAAGAGAATAATTCGTTTTCAAGTTTCCACATCTCGCCGTTAGGTCCACGCCCGTAACTAGGCGGGTCCATTATAATTGCGTCATAACGCCTGCCACGGCGAATTTCTCTTTCAACAAACTTTTTACAGTCGTCAATAATGTATCTTACCTTGCCTTCTTCTACCTTAGAAAGCCTTACGTTTTCACCAGCACGCTCAACCATGCCCTTTGCCGCATCTACGTGGCAAACTTTTGCGCCTGCTTTTGCACAAGCAACGGTTGCACCACCTGTGTACGCAAATAGGTTTAATACGTTTATTTCTCTATTTTCTTTTTTGATTAAATCGGTCATCAAGTCCCAGTTAACGGCTTGCTCAGGAAAAAGCCCTGTGTGCTTAAATCCCATAGGTTTAACTAGGAATTTAAGGTCTTTATATTTTACAGTCCATTGTTCGGGCATTTTGCCCTTAAACTGCCATTTGCCACCACCCGTTTCACTGCGAACGTACTTTGCAACTAAGCCCTTGTAATTTGACATATCGATATTGCTATCCCAAATAACTTGTGGGTCTGGTCTAAGGAGAACTATGCCTGCCCAATCTTCTAGTTTATATCCGTTTCCTGTGGCTATAACCGAATAATCTTTCCAATTAGCAACTTTCATTATTTGTTAACCTTATTGATGATAACTGCGCACTCTGCCCCGTTAATATCAAGTTGCTTTTTGAAACCTTCTGCATCGCCTTCGATAATTGCATCTGCAAGAACAACTGCCTTTATGTCAGTGCCGTTCATTGCATTTTTAATGCTTTGGTCATCTGTAATATAGTTCACAGTAATTCTATCAACAACTTCAAAGCCAGCTTCTTTTCTCATTGATTGAATTTTAGAAATCAATTCTCTTTCAACGCCTTCTGCTCTTAATTCATCAGTCACAACAGTATCCATAACAACTGTGATGCCATTATCACTTGCAGCGATAAAGCCTTGAGCACTTTCTGTTGAAATTAAAAGGTCATCGATGGTGAATTCAAAATGGTCGCCTTCAAAGTCAACGGCATATACCTCGCCCTTTTTAACGGTTGAAACAACTTGGTTAGCGTTGCATGTTTCAAGGAATTTTCTTACCTTGCCAAGTTTTGCACCATACTTAGGACCTAATGTTTTAAGTTGTGGTTTAATTTTGTAGTTAACAAACTTTGTGGCATCTACAAGATGTTCAACTTCTTTAATATTAAGTTCATCTTTTGCAATTTCAAGTAAGCCTTCAGAAAGGTCTGTTCTTCTTTCAGAACATACGAAAATCTTTCTAAGTGGTTGTCTATTCTTAATATTTGCCGTATTTCTACATGCTCTGCCAAGAACAACGATATCTAAAACGTTTTGCATGCCGTCTTCTAAGTTTTTATCAATAGCACTTTCATCTACTTGTGGGAAAGCACATAAGTGAACTGACTTAGGAGCGCCCTCAAAGAAGTTTGGAACTAAGTTTTGATAAATGCTTTCAGCCATAAATGGTGTAAATGGTGCTGAAAGTTTTGCCATTGTCACAAGAACAGTGTAAAGAGTTGTGTATGCAGCGATTTTATCATCGTCCATATCAGCACCCCAGTATCTTTCTCTACCACGGCGAACGTACCAATTTGATAAGTCGTCTGTAAAGCTTTGAAGCGCCCTTGCACTATCAAAGATATTATATGAACTTAATCCTTGGTCAACAGTTTTAATAAGTGTGTTTAGCTTTGAAAGCACCCACTTATCCATAAGAGTGAGTTTGCAATCTTTAAGCGTATAATTTTTTGGATTATATTTATCGATATCAGCATAAAGAACAAAGAATGCATAAGTGTTCCAAAGTGTTCCCATAAACTTTCTTTGCGCTTCTGAAACGGCTTCTTCATAGAATCTTGATGGAAGCCATGGTGCTGAACCTGTGTAGAAATACCATCTAACAGCATCTGCGCCTTGCTTATCTAAGATTGTCCAAGGGTCAACAACGTTGCCCTTATGCTTACTCATTTTAATACCATTTTTATCGTTTACGTGACCTAATACGATACAGTTCTTAAATGGTGCTTTTTCAAAGAGTAATGTTGAAATAGCAAGAAGCGTATAGAACCAACCACGAGTTTGGTCAATTGCTTCACTAATAAAGTCTGCTGGGAAATGTGATTCAAAAAGTTCTTTATTTTCAAATGGATAGTGATATTGAGCAAATGGCATTGAGCCAGAGTCAAACCAACAGTCGATAACTTCTTTTTCTCTAATATAAGTGCCACCACATTCACATGCGAATTCACAGTTATCGATATATGGACGGTGAAGTTCTATATCACCATCAATTTTGCAAAGGTCTTTTAATTCCTTTTTGCTACCGATAACGTGGATTTTGCCACACTTATTACATACCCATACAGGAAGTGGTGTTCCCCAATAACGCTCTCTTGATAAGCCCCAATCTATAACGTTTTCAAGGAAGTTGCCCATTCTGCCGTTTTTGATTGTTTCTGGCATCCAGTTAATTGAATTGTTTGCTTCGATAAGTTTGTCTTTAACAGCAGTCATTTTGATAAACCAACTTGACCTTGCATAGTAAAGAAGTGGTGTATCACAACGCCAACAGAAAGGATAGCTGTGTTCAAATGGAAGTTCCTTAAATAATAAACCATCTTCTTTGAGCATTTTTATAATAATTTTATCAGCATCTTTTACGAACTTGCCTGCTAAAATGCCTGTTGATTCAAGCATATTGCCCCTGTCGTCAACAAGTTTAACAAAAGGAAGGTTATACTTTCTGCCAACGTTTGCGTCATCTTCACCAAATGCAGGTGCAATGTGAACGATACCACTACCATCGGTTAGTGTGACATAACCATCACATACTACGTAGTATGCCTTTTCCTTAAACGTGCCCTTAGCATAGTCAAAGAGTGGAATATATTCTGCATACTCATATTCGATACCCTTTTTGATACTAACCGTTTGATAGTTTTCAAAAAGTGATGGAACAAGTGCGTTTGCAAGGATATAGGTTGCACCATCTTCTGCGATAATTTCAGCATAATCTTCTTTTGGGTTCATACAAAGTGCAACGTTTGATGGAAGCGTCCATGGAGTTGTTGTCCAAGCAAGGAAATATGCGTTTTCTCTATCCTTAATCTTAAAGCGAACGAAAACAGACACGTCTTTAACGTCTTTATAACCTTGTGCTACTTCGTGTGATGAAAGTGCTGTTCCACAACGTGGGCAATATGGCACGATTTTGTGACCTTTATATAAAAGACCTTTTTCGGCAATAGTTTTAATCGCCCACCATACTGATTCGATATAGTTGTCATCATAAGTGACGTAAGGGTTTTCCATGTCAGCCCAATAGCCTACACGGTCACTCATCTTTTCCCATTCGCCCTTATATTTCCAAACGCTTTCTTTACATTTTTTAATAAATGGTTCTATACCGTATTTTTCAATTTCTTGCTTGCCGTCAATACCCAAAAGTTTTTCAACTTCAAGTTCAACAGGAAGGCCATGAGTGTCCCAACCTGCCTTTCTTAAGCAGTGTTCACCCTTCATAACGTGATAGCGTGGAATAATATCTTTAATTACACGAGTTAAAATATGCCCAATGTGTGGCTTACCATTTGCTGTTGGTGGGCCATCATAAAAGGTAAACTCTTTACTACCTTCATTTTCGGCAATATTTTGCTCAAAAATTTTATTGTCTTTCCAAAACTTTAAAACTTCTTTTTCCCTATCTAAAAAATTAAGGGTAGTGTCAACTTTTTTATACATACAAGTCTCCATAAAAGTATTATAAATATTTAAAATATATCTTTCTAATTATAACTATAAAAGCGTGTTTTGTAAAGTCTTTACCACATATTTTCGCATATTTTCTTAATAAAATAAAAAAGCAACCCATTTTTATGAGTTGCTTTTTGTTTTTGTTGTGTTTTTTATTTTACAAATTAACCTTTGTAGTTAACGATGTTTGCAAAGTCTTCTGCCTTTAATGCTGCACCACCGATAAGTCCACCATCGATATGACGCATTGCCATAAGTTCTTTTGCATTTGATGGCTTCATGCTTCCACCATATTGGATACGAAGTGATTTTGCAACTTCACCGCCCCATGTCTTTTTAACAAGGCTTCTGATAAACCCAATTGTTTTATTAGCATCTTCAGCAGTTGCTGTTTTGCCTGTGCCTATTGCCCAAACTGGTTCATAAGCGATAACTATATTTGTAAAATCACTAACGTCCTTTAAGCCTTCTAAAATTTGCTTTTTCAAAACTTTCTTTGTCTTGTTCTTTTCTCTTTCTTCAAGTGTTTCACCTACGCAAACGATAGGTTTAAGGTCGTTTTTCAATGCTTGTTGTAAACGCATGTTTACTGTCGCATCTGTTTCACCAAAATATTGTCTTCTTTCACTATGACCGATTATAACGTATTCAACACCAATTTCTTTGAGCATTGCTGCTGAAATTTCACCTGTAAAGGCACCACTATCTGCCCACGCAACGTTTTCTGCGCCAAGTTTTATTTTAGAACCTTTAATTGCTTCTTTTGCTACCCATAAATCTGTGTATGGAACGCATATTACAACTTCAGGTTTAGATTTAGCAACCAATGGTTTAAGTTCGTTAATTAAAGCCACTGCTTCGGCAGCAGTTTTGTTCATCTTCCAGTTTCCTGCAATAATAGGTTTTCTCATGTTAGTACTTTCCTTTTTGTTTTTCCTTTTTGTTTTTTTAATTATTTGTCGTTAAGACATTCAATTCCTGGCAATTTCTTTCCTTCAAAGAGTTCGAGTGATGCACCACCACCTGTTGGAATGTGTGTCATCTTATCAGAAAAGCCGAGTGTTGTGACAGCAGCAGCTGAATCGCCACCACCGATGATAGTTGTTCCATCAGCTTCAGCAAGTGCTTTTGCTACAGCGATTGTACCCTTAGCAAAAATTGGGTTTTCAAATACGCCCATAGGTCCGTTCCAAATAACTGTTTTTGCAGATTTTACAGCGTCAGCATAAAGCTTAGCAGTTTTGTCACCGATATCTAAGCCCATAACATCTGCTGGAATCTTGTCGATGTCAAGAACCTTAGATTCAACTTCAGCATCGATAGGATTTGGGAAATCTTTTGTTGTTCTTGCATCAACAGGAAGAAGCAATGTTTTTCCTAAATCTTTTGCCTTTTGCATCATATCTTTGCAGTAATCAATTTGTTCATCGTCAACGAGTGATGTACCAACTTCATAGCCCTTAGCCTTTAAGAAAGTATAAGCCATACCACCACCGATAACGAGCGTATCACATTTTTCTAATAAGTTAGAAATAACTTTTAATTTATCAGCAACTTTTGCACCACCCAAGATTGCTACAAATGGTCTAACTGGGTTTTCTAATGCGTTTGCCATAACTGCAAGTTCTTTTTCAATTAAAAAACCACAAACGGCTGTATCCACAAAGCCATATTCAGCAATAGCAGCAGTTGTTGCGTGTGAACGGTGTGCTGTGCCGAAAGCGTCGTTTACGTAAATATCGCAGTATGAAGCAAGTTTTTTGCAAAGTGCTTCATCTCTCTTTTCTTCGCCTTGTTCAAAACGAGTGTTTTCTAAAAGAACAACTTCGCCGTCTTTAATGTTTGCAACAGCTGTGTCAGCACTTTCACCAACAACGTCTTCAGCAAAAACAACCTTTTGACCGAGTTTTTCCGAAAGTTTTTCAGCAACAGGACGGAGAGTGAATTTTTCCTTATCCTTAAGTGCTTTCTTTAGGTATTCTGCCTTTGCACTTTCTCTTTCATTTTCAGGTAATGCTTCTACTGCTTTCTTTTCCTTTTTAGTTAAAGAAAAGCCTGGTGTAAAAATGTTGTGTGGTTTGCCCATATGTGAACAAAGAATAACTTTTGCACCTTGCTCTATTAAATACTTAATTGTTGGAAGAGCTCCGTTAATTCTTGTTTCATCGGTAATAACGCCGTCTTTCATAGGAACGTTAAAATCCACTCTTACAAGACATTTTTTGCCTTTGACAACTACATCTTTGATTGACTTTTTATTCATCTCTATTCTCCTAATAGTTTTTAACTTATAGTTAATTATGCCCATTTTGGCCTATTTTATTATATAAAGAAATCCACTGTTTGTCAAATGTTTAACAGTGGATTTTCTTACTCAAACTAATATAAACTAAGTTTTTTTGCTATTAAAGTGCTATTTCTTGTTTTTGTGCCTTTTCTTTATAAGATTTAATACTTTTTGCAACGTTGTTGATATGGTCTGCAACTCTTTCTAAGTTAGAAATTGTTTGCAAGAATACCGAGCCTGCTTGTGCACTACAACCACCTTTTTTAACTCTATCAATGTGGTGCTTTTCGAGTGTTTTGCAATAGGTATCAATGTCATCTTCAATGGCTTCTACATCAGGTAGAATAGAAACGTCTCTTGTGTCAAAAGCCTTAAATGCTAAGTCGTATAAATTTGAAACTTTTAGTTTAAATTCATTGATTTCGCTAACGGCATCGCTTGATAATTCAAGGTCTTCTTCTCTTAAACGATTAGCGTATTCCATAACGTTTTCTGCATAGTCACCAACCCTTTCAATATCTGAAACCACGTGGTAATACGAACCAACCTTTCTATCGTCTTCATCGGAGAGTTCTTTACCTAATAGTTTTGTTAAATATGCAGTTAAATTTTTATTTAGTGCGTTGATTTTTATTTCTCTATCACTGATTGATTCTGTATTATCAACACTGCTATCGAGTAGCATTTCTATAGATTCGTTAACGTTTTGCTTTGCAAATTCGCCCATTCTAACAATTTCTTTTCTAATATTACCAACGGCTACTGCTGGTGTTGACATCAAACGGTCGTCAATGTACATAAAGCCAAACCTTTCTTCACTATTTTGACTTTCTGGAACGATAATGCATACGAGTTTTACTAAATATTTTGTAAATGGCATTAAAAACGCTGTTACAATAACGTTAAATAAAGTGTGGAAAATAGCAACTTGTGTTCCTATAACGGGACTCATGCTTGCAAAAAGATTGGTCACTTCCGTCTTCCATATCCAAATAGGCGCTAAGAAAATTAAGCAACCTATAGTGTTAAATAATAAGTGTAGAACAGCCGTTCTTTTTGCGTTTGTGCAAGTTCCTGCCGATGATAAAATCGCTGTGATACAAGTTCCTATGTTTGAACCCAATGCTAAGAATAGTGCGTTATCAAAAGTGAGAACTTTAATCGTTGCTAAAACAACCATCAAACTCGTTATAGTTGAAGAACTATGTACAAGTGCCGTTAAAACTATACCTATTAAAATAAGTAAAAGTGGATTGTGGTCGCCTTGGAAAATTGTTTTAACCCAATCGTATGGCACGTCTTTACTAACGAACATTATTTCTTTTGCGTAAGATGAAATAAATTCTAATCCTACGAAAATTAAGCCAAGTCCACCTAAAATGCTTCCGATATTAGCAACCTTTTCGTTTTTAACGAGCATAGACATAAGCACACCGATACAGCCGAGCATTGCTGCGATTGCACCGATATCGACAGAGCCAACGCCTGAAAGCGAAACGATATGTGCTGTGACAGTTGTTCCTATGTTTGCACCCATAATAACGTTTAGGGCTTGAGATAACGTTAAAATTCCAACGTTAACAAAACCTACAAGCATAACCGTGGTTGCAGTTGAACTTTGAATTATGCTTGTGACAGCAATACCAACGCCCACGCCTGCAAACCTGTTGGTGGTTATTTTGCCGAGCATTTTTTTCATTCCCCCACCGGCAACTTGCTCTAATGCACTGCCCATTATTTTCATACCGAACATCATAACGGCAACGCCACCGAACATAAAGAATATGTTCCAAATCATATTTGTTTTTTCTCCTATTGTAATTTTCTATTTGTCCATAATAATTTTACTATATATAAGCATTTTGTGTCAAACGAATGTATACGGCTCAAATAAAATTTTAATCTGCCAAAACACACTTTTTTTGAATTTTATCCCATTTATTTGCTTGACTTTTTACCCTTTTTATGCTTTTTAACGGTTATTTCTTTGGAATTTCGCCCTCTGTTTGTAAACCCAAATAATCTAGTTGCCTTAACGCTTCATAAACGCCAACACAAACTGAGTTTGATAGGTTAAGCGAGCGTGTTTCATTTAGCATTGGAATTCTAACGCATTCATCATAATGCTTTTCAAGTAGGTCTTCTGGCAAGCCTTTTGTTTCTTTACCAAAAACTAAAAAGTCGCCGTCTTTATACTGAGCATCTGAGTGAATTAGTTTTGACTTTGTTGAGAAAAACCAAAAGTTGTTTCCGTTATAGAACTTGTCCATAACTTCTTCAATGCTATCATAATAACTGATGTCTACTAAGTGCCAATAATCAAGCCCTGCTCTTTTTAAATACTTGTCCGATACTTCAAAGCCGAGTGGCCTTACCATATGTAATTTACTGCCTGTAACGGCACAAGTCCTTGCTATATTACCTGCATTTTGTGGTATTTCCGGCTCTACTAAAACTATATTTAATGCCATAATCTTCTCCTTTAATATCCCGAATTAAATTCCCTATATAGTCCACGCCTTCTTGAACTGATAAGGTGGTAATCTTTTTCTATGGTTATCTTTGTTTTTACTATTTCATTGCTACTTGCCACAACTATTTTGCCACGAATATCACTTACACATGCATAGTTTTTTGCACATAATGCCATAGGTACGCCGTTTGAAAAGGCACCTGCCCTAAGCATAATCTGTGGCATATAGCCATCGAGTTTTTTAAACACGCATATTATTATATCTGCATCGCATAGCGTTAAAACCCTTGCCGATTCTGGAAAGAATAGGTCTTCTGCAACGATTAAGCCTATTTTGCCAACGCTTGTATCATACACCCTAAAATTGCCACCACTAACAAACTCGCTTTCATCAATTGAGTGAGCCATGTCCGAAACACCCAAAATTTTGCCCTTATCTGCAATTACTGCCGAGTGGCGAAATAATCCATAAGTGTCGGTATCGCAACCACAAATAATAACTGAAGATAATTGTTTAGACGCCAAGGCTAAGTCGTGAAAATACTCGGTCTCGCCATCAAGTTCTTTTTTATAACTGACAAGCCCTAAACCATTAAACCCAAACACGATTATCTCACTGCCACTTATTTGTGATAAATTTTGTTCTACCACTTGATTGAGCGAGCCGTTTGTGACAAAACTTAATTGCATATTTTTACCCCACTAAATAGACTATACATATTATTCTATTTTAGTGGAGACTTTTTTGTTAAATATTTTTATCTATAAGCTCGATAATTTGGTCGGTATTTGTAGCACCATATATTTGGTTTTTTAACTCTCTAACGCCATCCATACCCTTAAAGTAATATGCCAAAAACTTTCTAAACTCGTTTGTGGCTCTTTTTTCATCATAATGATTTTTCATAAGTTTTATATGACTTAATATGTATTCTTTTAACGTGCTTTTTATTGGCGTATCGGTTAATTTGCTAACTAAAAACGGGTCTATTATTGCGCCACGAGCAAGCATTACCCCATCAGCGCCCGTCCTATCCATCATTTTATCAGCATCAGCAGTAGTAAAAATTCCACCATTTGCAATTATCGGAATTTTTACTGACTTTTTCGCCTCGTAAACAGCATCATAATTTGGCTCGCCAGAATAATAGTCTTCCCTTACTCTTGCATGCAAAGAAATTAAGCTTGCACCTGCATCCTCTGCCATAAGTGCAAACTCTTTTGCAATATTATCCCCTTTATTTAAGCCTATCCTTGTTTTTACCGTTATAATCTTGCCACTTTTTTTGCACTCAGATATAATTTCTTTGGCTTTTTTTAAGTCATTTAAAAGAGCACTGCCTTCGCCGTTTTTATATACTTTTGGCACAGGGCACCCCATGTTTATATCAACGATTTTAAAAGGTGACAAATCCTCGCTTTCACATGCACTACGCATATAATAAGCCTCACATCCAAAAATCTGAACTGCCGTGTTATCTACGTCATCACCACAATATAGCAGTTCTTTTGAGCCTTGACTTTTATACATAAGTCCTTTAGCACTTACAAGTTCTGTAAAGGTTAGCCCTACCCCACACTCTAATTGAAGCTTTCTATAAGAGTAATCTGTATAACCAGCCATAGGTGCCAAAAAAACGTTATTTTTGACAGATATATTGCCTAACAATAGTTGTTTTGCCTTCATTTTGTCTTCCTTTTTTTGATATCAATATTAAGTTTATCAAACATACACTAAAATAGCAAGCAATTATTGCCACTGCCGAGCCATAAATATTTAATTTTTTAATGCTTAGCAATATTATGTTTAATATCGTTTTTATTATTATGCCTATCCCTAAAGTTTTAACAGGAGTATATAGGTTGCCCTTTCCAATTAATATTGCGTTTGTAGATTGAACAAGCGATAAAAGCGCCACGCACGGCGAGCAAATTAACAAAAGTTTTGTTGCAATATCTTTGTGGATAGTTGGCAAACTATTAAAAAGAAGATTTATTGTAAAAGGTGCAAAAACACACAAAAACAAACTACAAGGCAAAGCTATTATTAAAGTGAAAAAAATCACCTTTTTAGAGCGAGAATTTTTTTCTTGTTCAGTTTTGCATGCAGAAACTGATGGTATCGCTACAGATGCAACACCATAACACATTGAAACAGGCAAGTTTATTATTGTCATAACAACGCCAGACAATAAGCCATATAACGCTGTTGCACTATTAGAATAACGCTTTAGTAAATTTATTATTAAAAAACTATCTATTACCTGAGATAGTGGGAGCATTATTCCCACAAGCGTTATTGGAATTGTAGTTTTTATAATAACTTTTGCATCACTTAAAAAACTTGTTTTTTCTATATTATTTTGCATTGGTTTTCCAACAGAAAAACTTTTATATTTTAGATACAGATAAATTAGTGATATTAATTCGGAAATTGTTATTGCAAGTGTTGCTCCACCAACACTTAAAGGTATATTTGGTAAAAATGCGGTTATAAAAACTAATCCGAAAACTAATTTTACAACCTGCTCTATTATTTGAGAAATTGCAGTTGGGCGCATATCTAAATAGGCTTGAAAATATCCCCTAAAACACGAAATTATAGAAACAAAGGTTATTGCAGGAGATAAAAATAGATATGCAGTTTTTGCACTTTCATTGCCTTGAAGTTTTGCAAGATTAGAAGAAAAAAGTGCCATAAACACCGATGCTAAAACACCAATCACAAAAAATATTTTAATACTGCTTTTTAATAGCCTTTTTGCTGCCATATCTTTATTTTCTTGCATTGCAATTATTCTTGAGAGCGCACTAGGCACCCCTGCCCCAGAAAAATCAAGAAGCAATGCATAAATTGGAAAAACCATTTGATAAAGCCCAAGCCCCAAACCACCGAGCTTATTTGTAAGTGGTATTCTATACACAGCACCCAAAAATTTAGCAAAAAACGTGCCTATTCCAAGCCACAATGCGCCACTGAAAAATGCATTTTTAACTCTCATATGTACAAATGACCACGAAGCAACGTTCGTGGTCATTCTAACGGATAAGTCACTCAAATTGTTTGGATAAAAAGCATGCACCTAATTGAACAATTTTTACGTCTTCAGAATTAAAACTTGAAGATTTGTCTTTATCAAAAAGGATGCAAGCACCATAGCAATCGCCACTTGAAATTATTGGAACTATTATTTGATTTTCAACTTGCAAATCAACTCCATCAATTATTGGAATTATAGTTCCTCCATCAATCCTTGACGATACTACACTTTTTCTATCTTTCAATACCTTTTCTAAATTACTTGTAATGTTTTTACCAATAACTTCTTTCATTTTACCTTTTGAAAGGTATAGAACTAAATCATTATCAGTTATAACGCATATTTTTTCAGTTAGTTCTTCTATGCCGTCTGCAACGATTTTTACATAATCATTAATAGATGATATTGGTGAATATTTCTTTATTACTAAGTTTTCTTTATCAGTATAAATTTCTAATGGGTCACCCTCTTTAATTCTTAATGTTTTACGAATTTCTTTTGGGATAACAACCCTTCCTAACTCGTCTATTCGTCTGACAATTCCTGTGCCTTGCATTCTGACCTCCGTCTAAGACTATTATGTGAAGGTTTTTATCTTTTATGCAAAACTTTTTATATATTTTTTAAAAAAAATAAAAAGCAGAGAATTGTTTTTCTCTGCTTTTATTTCTGCTTTTTCTGCTTTTATTAATGCTGTTTAATTTTGCCAAGCACTTGGCATTTCTCTATTTTTCTTAAACCAATCGGTATCTTTAAGTAGTGCATTTGTCACCGAACAATTTACAGTAATATCCGTTTCGGCTGAAATTACAACAATATTGCCATTAAGCCCCACGTATTCTGCACCGTTTGTTAGGGTTGGATCGCAAGTGCTTACGCAATATACTTTATCGGTGTAAAGGCTTATATTATCAATAGTCTCTTGGTGTGGAAAACCATAACCATCACCGTATTCAGGCTCTGCAGCACAACAAGTGATTACCACCATTTTAGGCTTAATAACACTTAAAAAATCGGCTGTGCTTGAAGTTTTTGAGCCGTGGTGTCCACTTTTGTATAACTCTACTTGAGGTAGTTGATTTTTTTCAACCAAAGATGCTTCTCCACTCTTTTCTAAATCCCCCGTAAACAAGAAATTCCTATCGCCGTGAGTAAACATAACGCATACTGAACAATTATTTTCGTTGGTTGTTTCAACTTCGTAGTACTTTTGATACAAAATGTTCATAGTGATGCCATCGCCAAGTTCATAGCTCCTTTTAGCACCTTCTTTAGTTTGATTATAACACTCTAACGCCGTAAAATGAACTGCACCTTCGCTTACTTCATTATCACGCTTTTCTATATACCTATTATAAGTTTCAGTATTTTGAGATGGCTTCGACTTGTTCGTTTTAGGGAAATCTATAATAACACCCGTAGTATAAAAGTCAAATATACTAGTATTTGCTTTTGTAGTTCCTGCAAACCCTGCAATATGGTCTGAATCGCCGTGAGTTGCTATTACGTATTCTAGTTTTCCGTCTGTGCAATACTGATTTATATAATCTTTAATATCGTCCACGCTATTAGTTTCGCTACCAGCATCAATCAATATGTCGTTGTCGCCTGCTTTTATGTAAACACTATCGCCAGAATGGTCGTTGCCAAGCATCATAAAATGAAAAGACAACTCGCCCTCTATTGGAACTATAGGTTTTTTATTATAATAATTTTCGTAATAATAGTATGCACCATATAAAATAGAAACTACCAAAATGAAAATTATAAACTGACCTAGCGTTAGTTTTTTCTTTTTATATCTTCTTTTAGCCATTATTTATTCCTTATAATAAATGTTCTCTTAAAAATTCGTTTGGATTAGGTGAAAGATAACTAAGTGGAATATCAAAAACTGTTAAGCAACCTGTCTTTCCTTCTTTTCTAAGGCGAGCAACTGCTCTTGCATAAGCCGTTAAAACGCTTGCAGTAAACTCTGGGTTAGAATCGAGTTTAAGTGAAAATTCAACAAGGTGTGAATTTTCTTCTGTGGTTTTTCCTGAACGGAAAACAAAGCCACCGTGAGAGAGTTTCTTTTGCATTTCTTTTACTTCTTCATCAGACACAAAATTAACTATAGTGTCATAATCGGCAAAGTAGTTTGGCATATTTTTTATTTCGCTTTCGATTTTTTGTTTATCAGCATCTTCTTCTAATGCAACAAAACATTCTCTAAGATGTTTTTCTCTTGTTGAAAGATTTGGGTTTAAGCCACTTCTAACGCTTTCTAAAGCTTCATCTTTTGGAATTGTATATTGAATAGCGTTTTTAACGCCTTTAATTCTTCTTAAAGCATCACTATGACCTTGTGATACACCCTTGCCCCAGAAAGTATAATCGTTGCCATCAGGTAAAACTGCACCAAGAAGCATTCTCATTATAGAAAATAGACCTGGGTCCCAACCAATGCTTATTGCAGAGAGTGTTCCGTTTTCCTTTGCCACTTTGTCAAGTTTAGCAAAATATTCTGGAATTTTTGCGTGAGTATCAAAAGAGTCCACCGTGTTAAAATCTTTTAAAATTTCTGCCGTTGTGTTTGGAAGGTCTGTTGCACTTCCACCACAAAGCAAAAGCACGTCTATTTCTCCCTTAAATTTATCTAAATCATTTATAGAATATACAGGAAAATCTACTGCAATTTTAAGAGATTCTGGATTGCGACGAGTAAATACGCCAACACATTCTAAATCTGATGCTTTATCAACGGCAAGACATACGCCTCTGCCTAAATTTCCATAACCTACAATACCAACTTTAATCATTTTTATCACCTTTTGTTTATTAATTTTATTATATTTTACTTTTTTTTAGGACTTTTGTAAACTCATTTAATAAAAGTTTTTTTTATAACTCTCATTAAAATAATTTAACTATTTATTAAGTCATATTTTGATAAAAATATACAATTTTTATCTTTCAAACAATTATATAATGAAAATTGATTTTAGTCAATAGACAAGGAGTAAATTGTCATTATGAATATTAGTAAGAATTTTGATTTTATAACCGTTTCTAAATATGCGGTTCTTTTGATATTATTTTATGTTTTTAACAATTTAGAGCCCATTGTTTTGCCTTATTCTTCAGCTGTTTTTATATCGGCACTTTTATTTAATTGCTCTTTGATTATAACGTCTGCACTTTATTTGTGTTCTTTTGTTCTTTGTGGCGAAATGGGGCTTTTAGCCAGTGCAGGTATTTTTGTGCTTGTTCTTTCCCCTATCGTTTGCGTATATAAGTCTTTTAAGTCTAAAACCTATTATAAATTTGTTGCATATACTCTTATAGGCATGTTGGGCTTTATTTTTTTGGGAAACACCACTAACCAAGTGCTTTTAGAAAAGCGCATTTTGACTGCTATTCTTACAACCTTTTTAACCTTTTTATGCATCATTTCCGGACGTTCTATTACTCAAAAAGGATTTAAGTTTAAGCTTGATTTTGAAGAAGTTTTTGCGATAGGAGTTATGACTGCAATTTTAGGTCTTGGCATATCCAACTCTTTTTCACCTTTTTTATATAAATCTATATCTGTGTTTCTAATTTTAACGGCTTGCTTTATGTTTAGACGTGGCTTAGGCAGTATTTTTGCAAGTGTTTTTGCAATAGGTTTAGCAATTTATTATAACAATATTACTTATATTTCTATATTTTTAGTGTATGGAATTTTTAGCGAGTGTTTTTTAGGTGTTTCAAGATATTTATCGGCAATATCTATAGTAATTATAGACTATCTTTTACAAGTGATTTTTTCTATTTATTCAAGTTATACATATATGCATTTTATAAGTGTTTTATTAGGTTGCGTTTGTTTTTGCGTTTTGCCAACACAAATATTAAATGCCGTTAAAGATAAACTTTATGCATTTAAAGAAAAACAACTTGTAAAACAGGCTATAAATCAAAACAGAAACCTTCTTTCTAACAAGCTATTTGATTTGTCTAGCGTGTTTTTAGAAATTGCAAATTCTTTTAACCTATTAAAAAAACAAAACGTAAATGAAGATAGCGCCAAAAATATTATGCAAAAAGAAATTTTAAGTTGCGTGTGTAAACAGTGTATAAATTACGACAAGTGTAAGCGCAATGAAAAAGCTATTTCTTTGGCAATAGGAACAATGATTGATATAGGCTTTGCTAAAGGCAAACTTTCTTTAATTGATTTACCAACCGAACTAAGTAGGTGTTGTATTCACCCAAACAACCTTTTATACGGATTAAACAAAATGCTGGCTGAATATAGAGCAAAATTGATTGAAAATGCAAATCTTGGTGTTGGCAGAGATTTAATTGCTTCTCAAGCTATTGGAATTTCTGAAATTTTGCGTTCGCTTGCTTTAGAATCTGGAAGCCTTCTTAAATTTAATAACAAACTTGAAAAAGCACTAATGAATAATCTTTTTAAGGCCGGCTTTATTATAACTGAGCTTCTTATTTATGGAGAAGACGATAGGCTCAGCGTAAACATGGTTGTTGCAATGAAGGAATTTTCTTTATTAGAACTTCAAGAAGTGGTAAGCAAATCTTTAGGTATTAACATGATAATTGAAGACAGAACTTCTATAAGTAGTGAAAAAGAATATTTGACGCTTAGAAAAAGCCATGAATTCGACGCTGTTTTTGGCGTTGCAAAGACCACTAAAGACGGATCTAGTAGAAGTGGTGACACACATTCTATGACAAAGATTTCTTGCGATAAGTTTCTTATTGCTCTCTCCGACGGTATGGGAAGTGGAAGCGAGGCAGAAAATATTTCTTCCACTTCTCTATCCTTAATAGAAAGTTTTTATAAGTCGGGCTTAGACGACCATATAATTTTAGATACTGTTAACAAACTGTTATCAATTAACACCGAAGATTATTTTACTGCTCTTGACATATCGATAATCAATCTTAAAGATTGCACTGCAAGTTTTATTAAGTTTGGTTCTCCTTACGGCTTTATTATAAATGATAACGGCATTAAAATTGTTGAAGGAAACTCCCTGCCACTCGGCATTATTGATGGCATTAAACCATCTATTGCGACCACCGAACTTAACGATGGAGATATGATTTTGCTAGTCACAGACGGAATTAGTGATGCATTTGAGAGTTCGGGTGCTATTATTGAATATTTAAGAACTTTACCTGCTAAAAACCCACAAACTCTTGCCGATAATATTTTAGAACATGCAATAAACCTTAATGATGGACAAGTGAAAGACGACATGACTGCACTTGCCGTTAGGGTTTATAAAAAAATGGCAAGTTAAATATTTACAAAAAATAAAGCACTTACCCTTGTGATAAGTGCTTTTTCTTAATTTTTATCAAATCTTTTACTTAAAATATTTTCATTATTTTTGATTCTTTTTCTTTATAGTCGCTGTATAGTGCTTGATAAGAAGATGGTTTTGCCTTATAGGTTAAGTTCTTTTTAACAAGTTTTTCAGTTGCTTCTTCGATGCCTTTATATGCGCCAATTCCCACGCCAGCAAAAATTGCACTGCCAAGACACGCCGTTTCGTTTTCTTTCAAGGTGACAATGTCTTTAGAGAGAACCTTGCTCTTAATGTCGCACCATAGGCTACTTCTTGCGCCACCACCCATAGAGCGAATTTCATCGATTTCTACGCCTAAATATTCAACGTATTCTTTTATCATATATGCAACCGATTCCATTATTGAACGTGCAAAATGCGCCCTTGTATGCTTTAATTCAACACCAAAAAACACGCCTTTTGCTTTTGGATTGTTCTCTGGCATAACCGTTCCACATAATTGTGGAATAGTTATAAGTCCTTCACATCCTTCAGGAACTTTCTCTGCCATTTGGTCTAGTTCTTTTAGCGAAATATTTTCGCAAAAACTACCCTTAAACCACTCTAAAACTGCCCCAGCCGTTGGTGCCCACATTAAAAGGCAATATAGTCCTTTTCTTACATAATATGGAGAAACCTTTAATCCTTCATAGTATGGTGGAAACTCTTTTGTCACAGCACATACAGCAAGCGCCGTGCCTGTTGTTTCGCTCATTAAACCTTCTTTTACAACACCTGCCCCCGTTATGCCGGCAATTTGGTCAAGCGCACTTGTTGCAACTTTTATGCCTTTATATTCGCCTATAATCGTTCCACTTTCACAAAGCACGGGAAGTTGAGCTTTTGTTATACCAACAAATGACAATATTTCTTCATCATACTCACCTGTATGAATGTTCATCAATAGCGAAGATGAATATAGCGAACGTGATGCCGAGAACTTGCCTGTTAAACGATATAAAATGTAGTCTTCTAATAGCAAAAATTTATCTGCATTATTAAAAACTTCTTTTGCGTTTTGTTTAAGCCACATGATTTTTGGAGCTGGATAGCCTGCAGGAACTTCAGTTTGACCTGTTATGTTATAAATTTTTTCTAAGCCGAAATGGTTTTCTATCTCTTTAGCTTGTTTTTCTGCTCTATTATCAAGCCAAATGATGGCATTCATAAGTGGCTTGCCATTTTTATCTAAACATATAAGAGTTTCGCCCTGAGTGTCAACAGCAAGTGCATCTACCTTAAACTTGTCGGTTATTTTAGAAATTGTGCTTTCTAAAACGTTAAAAAACTCATTTGCATCAAACTCAACAAATTCGCCCTTTGTTATAAGTTTATATTGTGCCGATTCGCTTGCTAAACGATTGCCGTTTTCATCAAATAAACAAGCCTTTAACGCCGTTGTTCCAAAATCAATGCCGAGTAAATTTTTTGCCATGTTTTCTCCTTATTTTTCTAGGTTTTGTCCGTTGTTATCTTTTTTGTATATTCTTCTAACCAAAAGGTCAATTACGATTGTTGCTAATAAAACCACAACCACCATAATTGCAATAGCCCAATATGTTGCACCCCAAGTGCCGTTATCTTTGATATATGCTATTATAAGTGGCCAAATGCTTGCAGAAATTGATGCAAAAGCATTAATTAGCGCCACAAACGCTGCAACGTTTATATAATCTTTCATCTTAAACCCAACAACATTGTTTAAGATTACCCTTATGCCATTTGCAAGTATTAGATAAACGACTATAAGCGCAATATATAAAACTATGCTCTTATCATATAATATTATCAATAAAATTGGAAGTGGTAATATTATAAACAAATATTTAATTGCAACTTTTATAAAATCTTTATGCTTTTCGCAAGAGTTTATAGTGATTAACGGACCAAGAATTATGATAATAGGTACAATTGTTGTTATGTAACCTGACACGTCTTTTGGCAAAGCGTAAATATCACTTAAAACCCTTGTGACAAAACTCATTGCACCATAATATAATCCGTTAAGTAAAAATGAAACTAAGAGTATTGCCGTGTAGAAAATAACCTTTCTTTTCTTAGATGAAAGCGAGAAAATTGGCTTTTCTACCATTGTTAAAGGCTCTAAATCATTAGAATTATTTTCTTTACTTTCAAGCATCATTTGTTTGATGTCGAGTTTTTTGTTTATTCTTATATATCTTGAAATTAATTTTGTTTGATAAATTAAAACTGCCGTGCAAACTAAAAGCATGCCACCCAATATAAAATAAGGAACACGCCACATGTTTAAACCAATAAAAAACGATGAAACTACAAAAGAAATAGCAGTTCCTATTGCATAGCCCGATGCTAAAAGTTTATTTGCAGATGGCAACAACTTTCTTGGCACGTATTTTGTGACCAAATAGTTGCACCCACACCACATTCCTGCTTGAAAGACACCAACCAATGCAAATAGCACCCAAATTCCTTTAATACCCGACACTAACCCCATAGCAATGGACACTGCTGCAGATATAGGAACGGTCACAAAGGCATATTTTACTATGTTAATTTTTTCCATAAAAATGAATAAAATTATCTGGACTAATCCATAAGTAATAAAATATAAGGTGTTTGCAAGTTCAACTTGCATTTCATTTAGTTTCCAAATATCCCTGATATAATGAATCTCTGCTGCGAAAATTCCTTTTGCAGCAACGCTTAAAATATAAAACAAAGCACAAGTGAGCATATATATTTTGCCCACTTTATGCCTATTTGCTTCTATATTTTTTAAACTTACCCTTTCTCGCATAACACTAAATCAATTAAAAATTCAACTCTATAGTTCCGTCTTCGTTATATAAAACCGTTGTTTTATCCATGTTAACAACTCTTTTGTGCTTAACGTATTCTTCAACAGACTTAAATTGTGGAACGTAGTTTTTAATAACGTTTTTAGCTTTTTCTGCATTGTTTTTAAGTAATTCTCTAATTAAGCCTATTTCAAAAGTTGCACAATCTACACATGCGAGTTTTGGATTTGTCACATAGAAATCTCCACCATGGAAAGTCCCCGTCACACCATACACATATGCGTGAACAGCTGGAACTAAGGTGCTTATATCACCCATGTCGGTTGAAGATGCAAAAAATCCTCTGTGACTTAACGTTTCAGCGCCAAAAAGCTCGCCAACAACGTCTTCCACGCATTTAATCATATCTTTGTTGTCGTGCATTGGTTCAGAACCACTGATATCTTCTATTGTTGCGTTTGCACCAAATGCTGCTGAAATTGACGCTATAACTCTGTTAATCTTTTTGTTTGCTTCTTTTAATGCCATAACGCTTGAGCCACGAACGTAACTTTCCATTATAACTTCATCAGGAACAGTGTTAACAGAACTTCCACCTTTTGTAGTTATAGAGTGAAAACGAATTCTGTCGTCTTCTTTAAATGTTTCTCTTAAAGAGTTAATTGCAGTAATTGCCATTGATGCTGCGTTAAGAGCATTGATGCCTTCGTGTGGGTGTGCACCTGCGTGAGCAGCCTTACCTTTAAACGTTGTTTTCTTTCTGATAACGCCGTTATGACCTTCAACAACGCCAAACTTATAACCTTCTGGTTGGTCTATTGTTTGGTGAACCATAAACGCAAGGTCAACGTCTTCAAAGAATCCCCTACTTATAAATTCTGCCTTGCCTGATGCAAAGTTGATTATGCCTTTATTGATAAGTTCTTTTCTCTTAGAAATTTCAATGCCTTCTTCTGCTGGAACAAAGCAAAGTTTGATTTTACCACAAAGTCCATCTAAAAGTTCTTTGTTAGTTAATGCCTTGGCAACGCCCAAAAGTGCTGCACATTGAGCGTGGTGACCACAAGAGTGAACTGCTCCCGTTTCTTTATCGCATTCTGGGTGTGCTTCGAATATAACTGAATCTAGTTCTGCAAGTGCAAGCACTGTTGGACCCGGTTTACCTGTGTCGATAACAGTGTAAAAACCCGTTATATTTTCTGCTTTTGTAAGTTCATATCCCATTTCTTCAAACTCTTTTATAAGGTATGCGTTTGTTTTATGTTCAAAAAAGCCTGTTTCTGGCATTCCCCATAAATCTCTTTCAGCTTTTAAAATGCAATCTGAATATTGTTCAACAATTTTAGCGATATCCATTGTTTTTTGCTCCTTGTATTTATCAATTAGAAATCTAGTTTAATTGTGCCGTCTTCATTGTATGTGACTGTCTTTTTGTTCATTATTACAGAATTTTTGTGTGCAATATATTCTTCCATAGATGCAAATTGTGGTTTATAGTTGGCAATAACGTTCTTTGCTTTTTCTGCATTGTTAGAAAGCAAATTTCTAACCATACAAACTTGAACCGTTGCGTTATCAACACAACATCTTTTTGGGTCGGTTATATAGTAATCTTTGCCGTGTGAATTTCCACTTGCGCCATATGCGTATGCGTGAATTGCTGGGAATAAAACGCTGACGTCACCCATATCGGTTGATGATGATAAGAAGCCTTTATGTGATAATGCTTCAGCGCCAAATAATTCGCCAACAACTTCTTCCATACACTTAATAAGGTCTTTATTATCGTGCATTGGCTCTGAACCCGGAACGTCTTCAATAGTAGCGTTTGCGCCAAATGCTGCAGCACATGATGCAATAACTCTATTTACTTGTTTACAAGTTTGCTTTAGTGCATTAACGCTTGCGCCACGAATATAACTTTCTATTATAATTTCATCTGGAACGGCGTTTACCGAACTGCCACCCTTTGTGATTATTGAGTGAATACGGATTTTATCTTCTTCTTTAAATGTTTCTCTTAAAGAGTTGATTGCCATATTTGCAGTTGTTGCTGCATTTAATGCGTTTATGCCGTTGTGTGGAGAACTGCCTGCGTGCGCAGATTTGCCATGGAAGGTCGTTCTCTTTCTTATAACGCCGTTATGTCCTTCAATAACACCAAATCTAATTATATCATCTTTCATTGGACTTGCATGCACCATGAAAGCAAGGTCAACATCGTTAAAATAACCTCTTCTTATAAATTCAGGCTTGCCTGATAGATATTGAATAATTCCTTTATTTACAAGTTCTTTTCTTCTGCTTTGTTCAATGCCTTCTTCTGCTGGAACAACGCAAAGTTTAATTCTGCCTGAAAGACCTTCTAAAACTTCTTTTTCAGTGAGCGCTGCTGCAATACCAAGCATTGTTGCGCATTGTACGTGGTGACCACAACAATGCACTGCACCCGTTTCTTTATCGCTTTCTGGGTGTGTTGGGCAAATGAGAGCATCTAGTTCTGCTAAGATAAGAACTGTTGGACCAGGCTTACCTGTATCAACAACTGTGTAAAAACCCGTTATATTTTCTGCCTTTGTTAGTTTATATCCCATTTTTTCAAAGGCTTTTATCATATAGTCGTTTGTCTTGTATTCAAAAAAGCCCGTTTCAGGCATTGCCCACAAATCTCTTTCTGCTTTTAAGATTAAGTCAGAATATTTTTCAACTATTTTTTGTATGTTTTTCATTTTCTCTTTCTACCTTTATTATTTATTCATTGTTAAAACGATTACGTCATTTTCAAGTTTAAGGTCTGTGCCATAAGGGCGAGATAACCTATCCATAATGTCAAAAATCTTTTTCGCTTCATCACCTTTAGCAATAAATGGAAGTCCGTTTAGGTCGCCTTCTCTTGTAAAGCCTAATGAGATAGGATACATTTTAAGTGATACCATTGTGTCGCCGTCGTATTCAGCAATAGGAAGAATTGTTAAGAAACTGCTTTCAAGTTTTTGAAGGCCATATTTATTGCCTTGTGAACGAGCCATAAGACCTTCCCAAGCAGTTGCCGTTTCATCACAACCCCATTTATTTAAGAAGTCGGCTGGGAACATCTTAACTCTCATACCTTGATAAATAAAGTCGCCAAGTGAATAGAAGATTGGCTTGCCTTTATAAATTTCTAAAGGACGGAGTAGGTGTGTGCCACCACCTAAAATACCTGCACAACCTGCATCAATACAGTCTTTTGCAAGTTCAATTAGATGGTCTGGAACGGTTTCTTGTGAATCGCCTTTCATTGTGTGGCAGTGAACGAACAAGAACACATAGTCACATTGTTCTTTTGCCTTTTTAATATCGTTTATAATTCTTTCTTTATCTGCTTTTATACATTGTGTTGTTGGTTTTGTTCCCTCAAGACAGAAATTCAAAGTACCCAAAACAAAAACCCCTTCTGGTGCTGGCTTTGCATAACCCGTTTTAATATTCTTTTCACGAGTTGCGTTTATATGAGTTTTCGCAGCAATTCTCTTTAAGTCTTCGATATCTTTTTCGTCAACTTGATGATATGTATTATAACCTGCATAGTTAACGCCCGGTCTGCCTTTGATGTTTGGTGTTGGCTTACCTGCTTTTGATGCTTCTTGGAAAGCAGTGGTCACTGCAATGATACCAACTTTTTTGCCGTTAATATCTAAAATTGCAGGTTTGCTTGCATCTTCTAAGTCATAACCTGTGCCTGAGTGTGCATAGCCCCTTTTATCAAGTTCTTTTATTGTGTCAAGCATTCCGTGATAAGAATAGTCCATAACGTGGTTGTTTGCCGTGCCATAATAGTTAAAGCCATATTTTTCTAAATACTTAAAGTCCTTTGGCTCTGTGTTTAGCCATGTTCCACCAGAATATGCGTTGCCATAATCACCAAACTCAGAAAGGTTTGTTTCAAGGTTTGTAATTCTAACGTCAACTTCTTTAATTACATCAGAAATTTCCTTCAAATCTTCATTATAAGACTCTGGAAAGTCTGCAACGAAAAGTGAATCGCCTGTAAACGTCATCGTTAAATTCTTTTTCATAATTTGTCCTCCAAAAAGGTAGTTATATTTCAATATAACTAGATTATATAATAAAAAAATATTAAAATCAACATTTTAACTAGTCTTTTGAGTTAATTTATTAAATAAAATTTTTAGTTTTGCCTTTAAAAGAAAAAAGCCCTTAACCAACCTTGGTTAAGAGTTCATAAGACTTTTTATTTGTCTTTAAGTTTTGATACTAGCGAGCGTTTAATTCTAAACATAATGCTACGTCATAGTTTGCTACTTATGCTACCTTTTTGAAGTTTAAGAAAAACTTTTTCATTTTTTACCTCCTTTCGCACAAACCTATAACCCTTTTTCTTTTTTGTGCGCATTTATTTTATCTATAATTTTCGCCCATATTATAGCCACCAAAAATTTTATTGTCAACTGTTTTATGCCCCTTTTTTATAAATTTTTTAAATATTTTTTAAATGTTATAAAAAGCAACAAAATATGTTATAAATTAACAAAAAATTACCACTTGAGCCAAAATTCAAGTGGTAATCTGTTATTTTGTTTCAGTTATTTTCTTACTGCACCATCACCAGTAATATAATATTTTGTGGTGACTAAAGCACCAAGTCCCATTGGACCACGAGCGTGTAGTTTTTGTGTGCTTATGCCTATTTCTGCACCAAGCCCGAACACAAAACCATCTGTAAATCTTGTTGAAGCATTATGATAAACTGAAGACGCATCAATTTCGTTTAAGAATTTTTCTGCCCTATCTTTATCAGCCGTTATTATGCTTTCAGAGTGGCGAGTGTTATGCTCGTTGATATGTTCTATTGCTTGATCAATACTATCTACTGTTTTAACAGAAATTATTGCACTGCCATACTCTAAGTAAAAGTCTTCTTCGGTTGCCTTTGTTAGGTATGGGTAATCTTTAATACTTTCATAAGCACGCTCATCTGCACGGATTTCAACTTGTTTTTCTTTTAAAGCATTTGCAATCTTTGGCATTGCCTCATTTAACACTTTAGAGTGAATTACAAGTGATTCGCACGCATTGCATACGCTGTATCTTTGCGTTTTGGCATTAAAGATAACCTTTGCTGCCATATCTAAGTCTGCAAATTCATCAACGTAAACGTGGCAGTTGCCTGTGCCTGTTTCAATGATTGGAATGGTTGAATTTTCAAGTGCTGAATTTATAAGCGATGCACTTCCCCTTGGAATTAAAAGGTCGACATACTTATTTAATTTCATAAACTCTAACGTTGTTTGCCTTGAAGTGTCCTCTATCACTGAAATGCAATTTTGGTCTATATCACAATCTTTTAATGCTTCTTTTATAACTTTTACTATTGCAACGTTTGAAATTAGAGAGTCGCTTCCACCCTTTAATATAACGGCGTTTGCAGTTTTAAAGCAAAGTGCAAATGCATCTGCCGTCACGTTTGGTCTTGATTCGTATATTATTCCCACAACGCCAAAAGGAACGTTTTTCTTTAGGATTGAAATGCCTTGCTCTTGATTTTGGTGTGAATAAACTGTTTTTCCTAAAGGGTTTTCAAGCTCTGATACTTGCTCTAAGCCCAAAGCCATGCCTTCTATTACTTTTTCGCTTAAAAGAAGTCTATCAATAAAAGCATCGCTCATGCCTTTTTTCTTTGCATTTTCTATATCTATTTGATTTTGCTCTATTAAAAATTGTTTATTATCTCTAAGTGCCTTTGCACACACTTTTAAGGCATTATTTCTTTGGCTTTCGCTAAGTTTTATTAATTCTAAAGATGCCTTTTTTGAATTTTTGCCAAGGCTTATTAAATCATACATTTTTATTTTTACCCCCAAATATTCTTTTGAGTTTATTTTTTACCTTTTGCCTAAAAAAGAAAAATTTAATCCTAATTTTTCTTAAAGTTTTATTTTTATACCATTTTTCTACTTTCTTTTTGTATTTTTCATCTTTGCAATCAATGAATTTCTTGCCACGATAAAAACCTATCATCTTGCCAAAAATCTGGTCTTCGGTCACTTTTTCTAAGACAAACTGACTATCTCCACACATAAGATAGCCGTCTTCTAAAACGTCTAAAACCCTGTGAAGAATAAAAGTATTTTGCCCACGAACGTAAAGCGCAACGTCAAACTTTTTTAGCCTTTCTTTCTTTGCCTCAACAACAACAGACTGCCCTTTATTTTTTAAGGTTGGCCACATGCTGTTGCCACCAGGGACAAATGATATTACGTTGTTTTCCATAAGTCTGGCTTTATGGTCCAAACCTTGTATTTTTTTAATTTCCATATCCTTTATTATACTATAAAAGGCTTACGCTTGTCAACGAAAGCCTTTATTTTAATTATAATATGTTTTTAATTTGCTCTAATTTTTCCACTGTAAAATCAGGGGTAATTTCTATCTCGTTTTTATTTGTCTGTCTATTAAACCAAATACACTTTATGCCATAGTTTTTAGCGCCCAAAATATCGGCAGTCAAACTATCCCCAATCATAATCGTTTGGTCTATTTTTACATCTTTTAAATTGTTAAAACAATAATCAAAAAACTCTTTTGATGGTTTTTGATGACCTATAATTTCAGATACAAAAAAACCACTAAAATACTTGTGCATTCCTGCAATTTTTAATCTGTTAATTTGTTGATTATAAATAGCATTACTTGCACTATACACTTTATACTTGCTTGATAAATATTTAACCAAATCTAACGCATCGTCAACAGGCTCTGCAATGTTATAAAGTGCGTTTCTAAACTCTGTTTCCACCTTTTCTCCATCACCACTGATGCCAAGCGCGTTGAAAATTGTGTTGAATCTTATTTTATGAAGCTCTTGCCGTGTAAGTTCGCCTTTTTCAATCCTGTGCCATAGCATATCGTTTTGCTCTATAAAAACGTTTATTGTGTTATTATTAAAATCTAAACCGAATTTCTTAAAGGCTATTTCAATGGCTTTTTCTGCACTTTTATTAAAATCTAATATAGTGTTATCTATATCGAGTAATATCGCTTTGATTTTTTCCATAATTATTTACCAAAAAGTTTTTTATATAATAACAAAATATAAAAAATATGTCAACTAACCAACCCTAAACAACCCTTCTTGAGTGCAAATAATAAGACCATCTTGTGCTTGAAATAGGTTCGATTACGGCATAATCGCTTGCTGTGTGCAAAATGTAATTATTCCCAAAATAAATGCCTACGTGCCCAACCTTTTCTATGCCAGATTTATCTTTTCTTGAAGCGTTTGTGAAAAACATTAAATCTCCCCTTTGCAAATCTTTGGCATTTACAAGTTTACCTTTTATAGACTGTGCCCTACTTGTCACGTCAAGTAATACGCCGTTTGTTTTATAATATATATATTGTACAAATGCTGAACAATCAAACTCGCCGTTAACAAAGTTCTTATTTAAAACCCCATTGCCCCAATGATATCGCTGACTTCCCCATACGTAAGGATAACCTAAAAGTTTTGTGCCAAAATCAATAGCCTTTTCAATGCTTGCATTTGACACGTTGAACTTAACTAGTGAACAATAGTCTTTGTGGATAAACGCCTTTTGTTCTTTATATGTGGTTATGTAATAACTGCCAAGAGTTCCTTGATATGAAAGCAAATCGCTTTTTTGAATGCTACCGAGCACGCTATAATTTGAACCAGCGCCACTTCTAATTCTAACGTTAGAAGCATTAGACACAATATACGTTTTTTTCCTATCATCTTCATCTTCTTCAACTGGTGGAAGTGGCAAATTTATTGATGGTTTATCTTCTAAATTGCCTAAATCACTACCACTAGTATTTACGCAACCACTAACCATAAAAAGCGTTAAACTAACTAATAAAATCAATAACTTTTTCATGGTTATATTATACTATAAGTATAATATATATTCAATAGGATTCTTTTGGTAATAAACACTCAAATAAGCAAAAAAATTTAGTTTAATATAATAAAAAAAGGTAAATGCAAAAAGCATTTACCTTTTTATTTGGTGGGGGCGATAGAACTCGAATCTACGACCTCTTGCATGTCAAGCAAGCACTCTAACCAGCTGAGCTACGTCCCCAAAACGTTATATAATATACCACACTTTTTTTATTATAACAAGCGTTTTATTATATTTTCTTTTTTAAAAAGGTAAAACGCCCTATAAAAAGACGCCTTACCTTAGGAAAAAGTTTATTGAGAGTGTGGGTTAACTAAAAAATCCTTATTTGGATTTTGCAAAATTAGTTTATCACAAAAGACTTAAAGAATTATTGAAAAATATATTAATCAAAAAAATTTTTATCTTTTTGAAAAAATTAAGGCAATTTCAATATTTAATTTGTTATAATAAAAATATGAATATTTTATTAGTAGATGATGAATATCAATTTGTAGAAGCACTTGCCGTTATATTAAAACAGCAAAAATACTCGGTTGACTGCGCCTTTGATGGCGAACAAGGTTTAGACTATATTGAATCTGGCATTTACGACCTTATTATCCTTGATGTTATGATGCCTAAAATCGATGGCTTTTCTTTGCTTAAAATAATTAGGCAAAAAAAGATTGACGTGCCCGTTTTAATGCTATCGGCTAAAAGTGAGATTTCTGATAAGATTGAAGGACTAAATTCGGGGGCTGACGATTACATAACTAAACCTTTTCACACAGATGAGCTTTTGGCTAGAATCAAAGCTCTTTTAAGACGTAAAGAAAAGTTTACTGGCGACGTTTTATCCTTTAACGATATTTCTTTAGATAGAGATGCTTTTGAACTTGTTAAGGGCGACAAAAGAATTGCTCTTGGCAAAAAAGAATTTCAAATTTTAGAAATGCTTATGCTTAATATTGGTAAAAGCATAGATAAAGAAAGATTTATTGAAAAAATTTGGGGCTTTGACACTGATGCCGAATACAACACCGTTGAAGTTTACGTTTCTTTCCTTAGAAAAAAACTGATTGCTGTTGGTTCTAAAACTGAAATAAAATCTTTGCGTGGTATAGGCTATACACTTGGAGAAAGCAAATGATTAAAAAAGCACAGATAAAGTTTGTTATTATAACTCTATCGCTATTATTTTTAGTATTTACAATTATTTTTGGAACTTCTTTTATTCTCATGCGAGGCGTTCATGAACGTGGTATTGAACATACTTTAAATGAAGTTGAAAGTCATTATCAAACAGACAGCGAAGTTAGTTCTAAATATGCTTTTATAACTCAAGTTGTTATTTCTTCACAAGAAAATATTGTTGTTAAAACAATTAAAAGTGAACAAACAATTTTGTTAGATTCTGATATAAACAAGGTTATTGACTATGCCTTAACAAGTTCTTATAAGGCAGGCTCTATTGATGATTTTTGCTATAAAATTATTGATGAAACTAATTATTCTCTTATAATTGCATCTGACGTTAGCGACATAAATTACGCCTTTGATTCTAACGTGTCAAATGCCCTAATCATTATTTCTTTAATATATTTGGGGCTTTCTATAATATCAATATTTGTATCGTTTTCTATTTTTAGACCTATTAAAGATGCTTTTATTAAACAAAAGCAATTTATATCAAACGCAAGCCATGAGCTTAAAACTCCACTTGCAATTATTTCTGCAAATGCCGAAGTTTTGAAAACGCAAAACGGCGAAAATTCTTTTATTAATAACATAAACTCTCAATCAGAGCGTATGGAACTGCTGATTTCAGACCTTTTGACTTTGGCTAAGATGGATGAAGAAAAAATGCCGTTATCAAGCGTTGTTTTTAACTTGTCTGAAGTAATTATAAATAATGCCCTAACCTTTGATTCAATTGCTTTTGAAAAAGGCAAAACTCTTAACCTTTTTGTTCAACCAGACGTTCAATATAAAGGCGACTTAAACAGCGTTAACAACATTTTGAATATTTTGCTAGACAATGCTATAAAACATGCTAAAAGTGGTGGCGAAATAAACGTTTATTTCAAAAAAGAAAACAACAAAATTTTACTCACTATATATAATACGGGTAGCAACGTTCCTAAAAGCGATGAAAACAAAATTTTTGAAAGATTTTACCGTGGGGATAGTTCTCGTTCTCGTGAGTCAGGAGGCAGTGGCTTAGGGCTTTCTATTGCTAAAAGTATTGCTGATAATAACAAGTGGAAAATTTCTGCTAATTCTAAATTAGATGAATATATGGCAATTACAATTATTTTTTAACATTTAAATATAAAAAAGCAGTTCTTTGTTTGAACTGCTTTTTTTGTTTTTAGTTATTTATTTGTTTTTATCAGTTTTGGTTTTTTTATAAGCACAACCAGAACAAGACGAGCAATTACATCCACAACCTGTTTTGCCTTTCTTTTTGTTTTTTATAGAACTTACAATGACATAAATGCCAAGTAAAGCGCAACCTACTATAACTAAAATGTCAATTAAACTTAAATTCATTATTTTGCTTTTGCCCTTTTGTTATAAATTTTTATAAATATTATTGCTAAAACTGCAACTATTAGAACAATAAACGCTGTCCACCACCATGAAAGCACTAAATATACTATTGTGCTTACTAAATAAGAAGTTAAAACCCAGAACAAAATTGTCCATTTTGCAGTGCCTTTCTTTAGTTCGCCCCTTGCTGTTGCAACCGATGCAAAACATGGAATTGTTGTCATGTTAAACACGATAAACGATATCATTGCCGGCCACAATGAATATGCAGACGCATTTATATCACTTGCAATATACCTTATAATTTCAGCCACTTCAAAAGCGCCGTCTTCTGTTGCAATAAGCGTTGCACCAATGCAACCTGCAAGCGTTGCAAAAGTTGCTATAACGTTTTCCTTTGCAATTAAACCTGTAATTGCTGCAACCACGAATACCCAACCATATGTGCCAAGTTGACTGCCGAAACCAAGTGGCGTGAATATTGGTTGCATAAACTTTCCAAGAGATGCTAAGATTGAACCATCAATTTCGCACATTTTCCAATCCCAACCAAAGTTAGATAAAAACCAAATTACTATTGTTGAGAATAGAATTATTGTAAATGCCTTTTCTATATAGTGCTTTGCCTTATCCCACATATGTATCATTAAGTTCTTAAAACTTGGTGCATGATATGCTGGGAGTTCCATGATAAACGGTGCTATTTCACCCTTTTGTGTTGTTGAGCGCATTAAAATTATAGAAACCACTGCAACTACTAATCCCAAAACATACATAGAATATGTTATAATATCGGCATTGCCAAAACCACACGCAGATACAATTGCCCCTGCAACTGCTACTAGAATTGGAACTTTTGCGCCACAAGTAAAGAATGGAATGACCCTTAATGTCATAATCTTTTCTCTATCGTCTGCAAGCGTTCTTGTGTTTATCATGGCAGGTACAGAGCAACCAAAACCCATTATCATAGGAATAAACGCTCTGCCACTTACACCAAATTTTCTAAAGAGTTTGTCTAAAATAAATGCAACCCTTGCCATATATCCACTGTCTTCTAAAATGGAAATTAATAAAAGCAAGAATACTATTTGTGGAATAAAACTTAATATTCCACCAAGTCCTGCAAATATACCATCGTTAAATAGACCTATAACCCAACTCGATGCACCTAAATTTTCTAACAACCCACCTAAATATTCAAACAAGGTTGAAGTTAAAAGTTCCATTAGGTTAAATAGTATAACGCCCGGTGAATATATTACACCATCATACACGCAAGCGAGTAGCGAAGTGCCAAAGGTGTCTGGCAAATTTAAACTTTCTATAGTTGGCAGATTAAATATGCTTCCAAGCCATAATAAGTTTTCTGAAAAGGTTAAGTGGAATATGCCGAATAGTATTACTAAAAAGATAGGTATCCCCACCCACTTGTTTGTTAAAACCCTATCGGCTTTATCAGATTTTGAAAACTTTATCCCTTTATTACTTTTAACTAAAAGTGGTGAATAATGCTTTGATATATGTTTATATCTTGCATCTGCAACGAGTGCATCAATATCACTGCCAAAAACTTCGCTATCAAAGGTTTTCTTAAAGTCATCAACCATTTTGACCGTTTGTGGGTGCATCTTCATCTCGATTTCATCGTTTTCAACAAGTTTTACTGCGTGAAAAAGCGAGTTATCCACCCCCTGTCCTTCAAGCGCAATTCTAACGTCTCCGATAAGGTGAGTTAATTCGCCACCTTCTAACACCGAAATGCCCTTTCTTTCTATTTTGCTAAACTCAATCGCCCTGTCCATAAGTTCTTCTAAGCCTTCGCTTTTAAACGCTGAAATTTTTATAACAGGCACGCCAAGTCTTTTTTCCAACTCTTTTTCATCAATCTTGTCGCCTTGCTTTTCAAGCATATCCATCATATTTAATGCAACTACAACAGGAACGTCTATTTCCATAATTTGTGTTGTTAAATATAAGTTTCTCTCTAAGTTGGTCACATCGACGATATTGATAACGCACTCTGGCTTTTCATCTAATATGTAATTTCTTGATATAACTTCTTCTGAAGTGTATGGTGAAAGCGAATATATCCCCGGTAAGTCAATAATTTCCACTTGTTCGCTTGCCTTTTTATATACGCCAACCTTTTTATCAACAGTCACCCCCGGCCAGTTTCCAACGTGTGCAGTTGAGCCTGTTAAACTATTAAAAAGCGTTGTCTTTCCACAGTTTGGATTGCCAACTAATGCAAACTTTCTCATGCCTTATCCTCCATTTCTATACACTCTGCTTCTGATTTCCTAAGCGTTAATTCATATCCACGAAGAGTGATTTCAAGTGGGTCGCCAAGTGGTGCTTTCTTCCTTAAAAATATTTGAGTTCCTGGCGTAATACCCATATCAAAAAGTCTTTTTTTTATCCTGTTTTCGCCATAGACTTTTTTTACATAACCTATTTCGCCTATAAAAAACTCGCTAAGCTTTTTCATTTTTGCTCCTTTTTTACACACCAATAAAATGTGAAATAAATTTCATCTTTTTTACAGTTCATATATTAACATTATTTTTTTTGTTTGTCAACTAAAAACATGAAACTTTTTTCACTTTTTTAATAAATTATGAAATTTTTTTCATATTTATATTTTGCTTGACATCAATTTGGTATTATATTATAATGTATGTATGAAAAATGTTGTTAGAGAACCTAGACAAGAGCGTTCTATTGAAAAAAAGAACAGAATTATTGATGCTGGATACGAGCTTTTTAGTGAAGTTGGTTATTATGGCACGAACACTGCCGAAATTGCAAAAAGGGCTGGCGTTTCAACAGGCATAGTTTATGGTTATTTTCAAGATAAGCGAGACATTTTAATCAGTGTTTTAGAAATATATATCAACAAGGTTTTTGAACCGATTCTAAAACTTTTTGATAAACTTTCTGCCCCACTCGATTATGCTAAACTCATGCCAAATATTATTGATTTAATAATAAAAACTCATAAAAAGCATGCAAAAATGCACGAAGTTTTGCATTCGCTTGGAAACACCGATGAAGTGGTTAACGGCGAGTTTTTGGCATTTGAAGATTCGATTACAAACAAGATAAACGACAAACTCGTTTCGCTTGGCGAAAAGAAAGAAAACTTAATGGAAAAAATCCATTTTGCAATGAATATTATTCAGTCTTTCGCCCACGAATACGTTTTTGATAAGCACGATTATATTGATTATTTTGTTATGCGTGAAATGGTTATATCTTCACTTATCAATCTGTTCAAAAACTAATTTTAATAACTAAAAAAGCCAACGATTTTCGTTGGCTTTTTCTTTTTTGTTTTACTTAATTTGCATTTTGTTTACATCTTTTTTCTTAAAATATCGCCTTCAGAAAGTTTTATATCGGTGAAAAGTCTGATTTTTTGTTGAACTAGTTTTGCATCAACTATATCTTCACCCTTTTCATTTTGCATTTTTGTGACCTTTATCACTTTATTAAAACTCTCTGTTGGAGATAAAACTTCAAGTTCATCACCAATAACAAATCTATTTCTTTGCTCAATTACGGCATAATCGCTATCTTCGTTGCCACTAACAACGTTTGCCATAAACTTAAACGTTCCTTTGCTTTGGCTATCATCATAGTTAACCGTTCTATCGTTAAAGCCTGTGATGTATGCCGTTGTAAACTCTCTATGTGCAGTCTTTTTTAGTTCTTCTTGGTATAGTGGGTTTTCTTTATATTTTTCGCCCATTTCATAATAAGCGTCAATTGCACGCCTATATGCATTCACAACCGTTGCGAGATAATACTCAGACTTCATTCTGCCTTCAATCTTAAACGAGCACACCCCAGCATTATCTAACTTGTCAATATAGTCAAGCAGGTTAAGGTCCTTGCTGTTCATTATGTAAGTACCACGTTCATCTTCTTGCATTTCCATATAGCCACATTCAGAATCCTTTTCCTTTATCTCGTATTGCCAACGGCATGCTTGAACGCATTCCCCCCTATTGCTTGACCTTCCTGTGCGATAATCAGAGAGCAAGCATCTTCCACTATATGATATACACATTGCGCCGTGAATGAAGGTTTCAATTTCCATTTCTGGGACTTTATTTTTTATCTCTGCTATTTCATCAAGCGAAAGTTCTCTGGCGAGAATTACCCTTTTTAAGCCATGACTTTGCCAAAACTCAACAGTTTTATAGTTTAAGGTGTTGGCTTGGGTTGATAGGTTTATGCTAAGATTTGGTGCAACTTGTCTTGCAAGGTAAATTAAGCCTGTATCAGACACTATTGCGCCATCAACTTTAGCACTTTCTAAAAACTTAAAATACTTTTCGGCATGAGAAATATCATCGTTTCTGCCAAAAATATTTACTGTGACGTAAACCTTTTTATTAATGCTATGTGCAAACTCAACTGCCTCTATAATTTCTTCATCGGTAAAGTTGCCTGCAAGCGCCCTCAAACTAAAGTGCTTGCCACCGATATACACGGCATCTGCACCAAAATAAAAGGCTGTTTTAAGTTTGTTCATATCGCCAGCTGGCGACAAAAGTTCAATTTTTCTCATAATATTTTTTCCGTTATGCTTATTCCGTCTTCTATATCTATAATTTGTGATTTTAACTTTTCATTATTTGTTATTGCATTTATAAAGTTTTCCATGCTGTGTTTTATCGTATTGTGGCGTTTTGGTGCTTGTTTATCTTCACCCACGTATCCACGAAAAAGCACGTTATCTGCAAACAGCACCCCACCAACATTTAAAACTTGAAGTAAATGTGGCAAATATTCAAAGTAATGCCCTTTTGGTCCGTCTAAAAATATAAAATCGTATGTACCTGTAAGTATTGGAATTATTTCCGATGCATCGCCTTGAAAGATTTTGGCTCTATCTAAAAGGCCAAAATCTTTATAATTTTCTTTTGCAAGCATTATTTTTTCTTCATCAATTTCAATGCCAGAAAGTTTAGCGCTTTTGCTTTTTAGTAGCATGGCTATGCCTGAAAGCCCACGATTTACACCAATTTCTAAAATACTTTTTGGCTGTTTCTTTTCAATTAAATCAAGTAAAATCTCAAACGACCTTTCCCTAAGTATAGGCTCGCCGTCAGCACTTGCTAATTTTCTTAAGTTATAAACTCGTTGCAATTAAATCACCATTACAACAGGTAAAATCATTGGATTTTTCTTTGTTGCCTTGAATAAATAATTTTTTATACTACGCCTAATTATGCTCTTAAGTTCATTTTCATCGCTAACTGCTTTCAAATCGATTCTGTCAAGCGTGTGAACTACGTTAGATTTTGCTTCTAAAATCATATCATCGCTTAATACTAAACCTTTGCCTATTATTTCCAAAGAATTAAGTTTTGCACTTAGTTCATCAATACTTACAACAACCACAACTAAGCCGTCTTCCGAAAGGTGTATTCTATCCCTTAAAATAAAACTATCTGCTCCGTCAATGCCAACGCCGTCAACAAACCTTGAGCCTGCGTGGAATTTTTCGCCAAACTTCATAGTGTTTGCCGTTAGTTCGACTGTATCCCCTATGTCAGCAATCAAGATGTTGTGTTCTTTCGTGCCAACGCTTTCGGCAAGTCTTGCGTGTTTTTTTAGATGCCTATATTCGCCGTGAACGGGAATAAAAAACTTTGGCTTAACTAAGTTATGAAGTAGTTTAAGTTCATCTTGACAAGCGTGACCTGATGCATGGATAGGTTCTAACGATTCATAAATAACTTCTGCACCAAGCCTATAAAGATTGTTGATAACGCCATAAATCATTTTTTCATTGCCTGGGATAACGGAAGCACTTATAACAACCGTGTCGTTATTACCTATAACAACCCTATTAAATTCCCCACTAGCCATACGAGTTAAGGCGCTCATTGGCTCGCCCTGAGTTCCTGTCGAAACTATTAAGATTTGCTTATCAGAATAATTTTTGATTTTTTCTATGTCTATGACTAAATCTTGTGGAATTTTAAGCTCGCCGATTTTAGATGCTGCTTCGGCAATATTTATCATACTTCTGCCAGAAAAAGCAACCTTTCTTTTATATTTTTGAGCGATGTCTAAAATTTGTTGAAGCCTATGCACGTTTGATGCAAAAGTGGCAATTATTAGCCTTCTATTTATGTTGTCTGCAAACACGTGGTCTAAAGTGTCCTTAACAACCGATTCGCTTATGGTTGAGCCACTTATTTCAATATTTGTTGAATCTGCCATCATAAGCAAAACGCCTTTTTTGCCTATTTCAGCAATCCTTGCTAAATCCATTGTTTCGCTGTTAACAGGCGTATAGTCCACCTTAAAGTCGCCCGAGTGGAAAACCACGCCAACAGGTGTTGTTATTGACAAGGCAACTGCACCTGCAATAGAGTGGTTAACGTTGATAAATTCTATGCCAAAACAACCAAGTTTTATATTGCTTCCTGCCTTTATGCAGTTAAGGCTAACTTCACCTAGTTTACGTTCTTTTAGTTTGTTCTCAATTAGCGTTAAAGTTAGTTTTGTGCCAAAAACAGGGGCTGAAATTTCTTTTAATATATATGGAAGTCCACCAATATGGTCTTCGTGCCCGTGAGTGATTACTATGCCACGGATTTTGCTTTGGTTTTCTTCTAAATACGATACGTCTGGAATAACTAGGTCAACGCCCGGCATATTATCGCTTGGAAAAGTGAGTCCAGCATCGATAATTATAATATCCTTGCCAAACTCTAGTGCAGTCATGTTCTTTCCTATTTCGCCAACACCACCTAAAAACCTAACCTTTAACAACTTTTTGCTATCTTTTGTTTTAACTTTTATTTGTTCGATTTTTTCTATCTTTTGCTTTTTTACTCTTAATGTTTTGTTGGTTTTTTTGGTGATTTTTTTATCGGCTTTTTTGCCGTTATTTTTATCGGTCTTTTGTGCGTTTTTCTTTTTTGAGTCTTCTTTCTTTAATGTCTTCAAAAAACCATCTCCTTAAATTCACACTTTACATGATAACGTTTATTTTTTCACCTTGATATTATACACTTTTTTTATCAAAATGTAAACGGTATTACTAAAACAAAAAAAATATTTACAATTTTAGCCTATAAAACACTTGAAAATTTTGTAATATAAATGTATAATATTAAGAAAAATATTATAGGCACATTTAACTTTTTATAAGGAGAACATACAATGAGAGTTTTTAACTTTGCGGCAGGTCCATCAACTTTGCCATTGCCTGTTTTACAGCAAGCACAAAAAGAACTTCTTAACTACAACAACACCGGCATGAGCATTATTGAAATGAGTCACCGTGGCAAGCCTTTTATGGCTGTTAACGATGAAGCTAATCAATTGCTCCGTGAACTTATGAATATTCCTGATGATTATTCTGTTTTATTCGTTCAAGGTGGCGCAACTCAACAATTCGCTGCAGTTCCACTTAACCTTCTTAAAAACGGCAAAGCAGACTATATTTTAACAGGCAACTTTGCTGCTAAGGCTTATGAAGAAGGCACAAAGTATGGCGATATGGCTATCGCAGCTTCTTCTAAAGATGCAGGATACACTTTCATCCCTGATATGAAAGATATTAAGTTTAGAGATGGCATTGATTATGTTCATACAACATACAACAACACTATTTTCGGAACAAGATACACAGAACTTCCAAAAACAGATGCAACACTTGTCACAGATATGAGTTCTTGCATTTTGAGTGAAGTGGTTGACGTTTCTAAGTTCGGTTTAATCTATGCAGGCGCTCAAAAGAACATCGCTCCAGCAGGTCTAACAATCGTTATCGTTAAAAAGGACTTACTCGGCAATGCATCTCCTATCTGCCCTGTTATGCTTAACTATGCTGTTCAAGATAAAAACGACAGCTTGTATAACACTCCACCATGCTTTCCTATCTACATGTCACTCTTAGTGTTTAGATGGCTTAAAGCAATGGGTGGCGTTCCTGTAATGCAAAAAATCAATGAAGAAAAGGCTAAACTTTTATACGACTTTATTGATAACTCATCTTTCTATAAAAATAAGGTTGCAGTTAAAGACCGTTCTATCATGAACGTTCCATTTATCACACCAAACGAAGAATTAGATGCTAAGTTTGTTAGTGAAGCAACTAAAAATGGTCTCGTTTCACTTAAAGGTCATCGCCTTGCTGGTGGTATGAGAGCATCTATCTATAATGCAATGCCTATCGAAGGTGTTAAGGCACTTATCGATTTCATGAAGAAATTTGAATTGGAGAACAAATAATAATGAAAAATATTTTAACTCTTAATGCTATCAGCCCTGTTATAAACGACGTGTTCGATGCATCTTATAACGTGGCAAATGATGCAACAAGCCCTGTTGGTATTATGCTTCGTTCATTTAAAATGCACGACTATAAACTTGATGAAAATACCATTGCTATTGCAAGAGCTGGCGCTGGTACAAACAATATCCCTGTAAATGAATATGCTGAACAAGGCGTTGTTGTTTTCAACACACCTGGTGCAAACGCAAACGCTGTTAAAGAATTAGTGCTTGCTGGTATTTTAGTGGCTTCTAGAAACGTTATTAACGCAACTGATTGGGTTAAAACATTAAAAGGTCAAGGCGATGAAGTTGGTAAACTTGTTGAAAAAGGCAAATCTTCTTTTGCAGGTCAAGAAATAAAGGGCAAAACTTTAGGCGTTATTGGTCTTGGTGCTATCGGTGCTCTCGTTGCTAACTCTGCGTTAGACCTTGGCATGAAAGTTTGTGGTTATGACCCTTTCCTTTCTGTTGGTGCTGCTCTTAGACTTTCTTCAGACGTTAAAATCGTTAAAGAACTTAACGACATTGCTAAAAACTGTGATTATATCACTATCCATATCCCTTATATCCCAGACCAAAATAAAGGTTTAATTAATGCTGGTCTTATCCGTAAGATGAAAGATGGCGTTATCCTTATCAACTGCGCAAGGGGCGAAATTGTGGACAATAACGATATTGTTAAGGCAACAGAAAGTGGTAAGGTTGCTAAATACGTTGTTGACTTCCCTGCTGACGAACTTATCGGCGTGAAAAACGTTATTTGTATTCCTCACCTTGGTGCTTCTACTGAAGAAGCTGAAGAAAATTGTGCTATTATGGCGGCAAAACAACTTATCGATTATATCGAAAACGGCAACGTTGTTAACAGCGTTAACTATCCAACTTGCTCTATGCCAAGAACAACTGAACATAGACTTGTTATTCTTCATAAAAACACAAAGAATATCCTTGCTCAAATTACAGGCACTGTTGGAAACGAAGGCATTAATATTTCTAACCTTACAAACCAATCTAAAGGCGACTATGCTGTGACTATTTTAGATATTGATGGTAAAGTTTCAGAAGATGCTATTAACAATATCGCACAAGTTGAAAACATTATTAAAGTAAGAGTTATCTAATTAGCGTTATTAAATAAACAACACAAAAAAGGTGGTAAAATTTACCACCTTTTATTTTTGGTAAAATGCGAACATATGTTTGACTTTTTGTTTTTTTATATATATAATATAG
>JAZKZI010000047.1:0-3242 GCA_045612585.1 Christensenellaceae bacterium
CTTTTTGAAATGTTTTTAAGCCCTGAAAAAAAACAGCTCTGCGAGATAGAAAAGCTTATATCCGACCTACTTCTTGGCAATGCAATTTTACTTTGCGATAACATAAATTTTGGGCTTTCTTTTGGTTTAAAACACTTTGAAAAAAGAGCTATAACCGAACCACCTACTTCAACCGTTATCAAGGGGCCACGAGAGGGTTTTGTTGAAAGTTTGTCTGTTAATGTCAGCATGATGAGAAGAAAATTAAAGTCAACCAAACTCATTTTTGAAAACCTTACGATAGGCGAATATTCTGGAACGCCAATATCAATTTGTTATATAAAAGGCATTGCTAGAAAAAGCCTTGTGGAAAAGATTAAAAAACGACTAAATAAAATTGAGATTGACGCCGTGCTTGACTCGTCTTATATTTCTAAGTTTTTAAGCGAGCATAAGTTTTCGCTTTTCAAGCAGATAGGAAACACAGAAAAACCTGACATCTTAGCTGGTAAAATATTAGAAGGAAGGGTGGCAATTTTTGTTGATGGCTCGCCTATTGCCCTTACTGTGCCTTATCTTTTAATCGAAGATTTTCAAAGTGCAAGCGATTATTATAATTCTTCATACAGCGCAACCGTTGCAAGGTATATAAGGTTGATTTCAGTTGCAATTGCCCTACTTTTACCTGCACTTTTTGTTGCAGCAGAACTATTTCACCTTCAACTTATTCCATTATCTTTTTTGCTTACCATTGTAAACAGCATAAAGGGCATTCCTCTTTCGCCAAGCTATGAAATGTTTTTTACTCTTTTAATTTTTGAAATACTTAACGAAGCAAGTGTTAGAATGCCCAAATACGTTGGCATGGTGGTGTCAATAGTTGGAGGTTTAGTGCTTGGTGAAACAGCTGTTAATGCAGGTATTATTTCTGCACCTACGCTTATGATTGTTGCGCTATCTGGCATTTGCCTTTACACCGTGCCAGAACTCGAACAAACTTTTTCAGTGCTAAGAATTGTATTTTTAATTATTGCAGGAACAATGGGGGCATATGGCATTTTAATTTTTATTGCACTATTAGCATTATATTTAATTTCGTTTGAAAGCTATTCCACCCCGCTTTGTGCACCATTTTCGCCACTTATTTTAAGTGATATGAAAGATGGTATTTACAAGGGATTTTTAGAGGAGTTTGAGTATCGACCAAAGTCGTTAAGAAACAGCAATAAAAAAAGAATTAATAAGGGAGATTAACTATGTATCAATTAAAAACAAGACAAATTTGCTTTTTTATAATTGCCTTTTTGCCTATAACAAAATTTTTTAGTTTGCCTAGTTTACTTGCAGGTTATTCAAACGAAGACTTATGGCTTTCAGCACTAGCAAGCCTTATTATCGATTTTATAACACTTATTCCAATAGTTTATTTATGTAAACACAATAAAAAATCTTTTTTTGAAATTATAGAAGATATTTTTGGAAAAAACGGGGCTAAGGTTGTTGCCTTTCTTTATCTAATTTATTTTATAACAAAAGCAATTTTGCCATTAAATGAACAAAAAGATTACGTGGAATATACTCTTTACACACTTACCCCTAACGTGTTTTATTTTCTTCCTCTTTTTGCTCTTGCCTTTTATATGTGCTTTAAGAAAATAAGAGTTCTTGGCAGACTATCCGATATTATGTGGATAATAACTATAAACGGGTTTATTACCCTTGTTGCTCTTTCCATTTCAAACGCAGACTTTTCTGCAATCTTGCCTATAGGTGCAAACGGACCAAAAAACATAATTCGTGGCACTATAGCTTCTTTTAATTGGTTTGGAGATAGCTTGTTTATTTTTCTACTTGTTGGACAATTTAAATGGGACAAAGACTCTGGCTTAAAAATCTTTTTGTCATATGCTATAGGCTCTGTTATGGTGCTTATCTTTATGATAATTTTTTACTCTATATTCACTTCTATTGCTTTTAGGCAAAGATTTGCTTTAACTGAAATTTCAAAGTATACCACCGTTATAAACAACCTTGGGAGATTTGATTATATCGGAATTTTTATGATTTTGTTTGCCAATATGTTTGCTATTTGTTTGCCCATTTATTTTTCTAGCAAACTTTTAGAATATATCTTTTCTATCAAAATCGTATGGCTTGCCCCCGTAATCGTGGTTGCAATCGAGCTTATAATCACGCTATGTTTGTATGAGATGTCCGTTAGCATTGAACAATTTATGACAAGTTATTTTACCATTTACTTTTTTATTTTTGGAAACCTTGCCCCTATTATAATTTCTTTAATTTCTTTAAGGAGGAATAAACATGCGATTAAAGAGAGCAAAAGCATTACTTATTAGCCTATCAATACTTCTCACCTTTTTCTTTTCTAATAACTTTGGGCTAATAGACGTGGAAAAAACATCTATTATAACTGCTATTGCTATTGATAAAGAGCAAGACGGATATATTTTAACTGCACAAGTTGCCGTTCCAGAAGCTACCGACACCAACACCGAAAACCAAAAAGCACAACTTAGTAGTAAAGGAAAAACCGTTGGCGAAGCCTTAAAAGAAATGGGCGACGTTTCCGGTTGGTTTCCTAAACTTGCCTTTTGCAATTTAATTGTTTTAGGCAATTCTCTCGCAAACGAAAACGTGGTAAACCTTCTTGATTATTTTGCAAAAACCCTTAGGCTTCAAGACTCTGCCCTTGTTGCACTTTCAGAAAAAACAGCAAAGGAGATTTTATCGCTTTCTACACCACTTGACAACATATCGTCTTTTGCAATACAAAAAATATTATTAAAAGCAACGCAATTTGACAACGACGTTGCCCCCACTGACATTAAAACCTTTGTTTCAGGATATTATTCTAAAAACAAGTCTGGATATATGCCCTTAATCAAGGTTATAAGTGCTGATAACGGAAGTGGCAGTGAAGGACAAAAAAGTGACAATAGTTCCACTAAAGGTGGGGATAGTGGCGCTTCTAGTAGTGGCGACCAAAAAGGTCAAGGTGCTAATTCGCAGTCAAACAACCTTTTTGATGCAAGAACAACGGCTCTGTTTAAAGAAGGTAAGTTTGTTGGTGAACTTTCCCCAACCGAAACGCTGGTTTTTAATGCTTTTAGCGAGAAGATTAACGGAACAAGCATTGCTGTAAACAACGTACCTTTAAACGGAAAAGAATGCAACTATTTGCTAAACGTTATGACCGACAGCCACTCACTAAAAGTAAAAGCAAAAGACAACGGCATTGACTT
>JAZKZI010000048.1:0-68955 GCA_045612585.1 Christensenellaceae bacterium
CTGTGGGATGCCCCACTGTGGTCTTATGCGGTATTAGCAGTCGTTTCCAACTGTTGTTCCCCAGATATAGGCAGGTTGCTCACGCGTTACTCACCCGTCCGCCGCTAAGTTAAAGGAGCAAGCCCCTTCAACTCCGCTCGACTTGCATGTATTAAGCACACCGCCAGCGTTCGTCCTGAGCCAGAATCAAACTCTTAAGTTTAATTATTTAAAGCCGAGTCCTTAGACTCAACTGCTCTAACGATTTTCGCTTTGTTTGCGTTTGTTGTTTGTCATATAATGACTGTTTTTTAAGTACATATATACTCAAAAGATTTTGACAGAAACTTTCAAAATAACTATTATTTCGTCTTTTTTCCTTCTATTCAATTTTTAAGCTACCTCCGTCAACATCGGTTGACGCTTGCTGTCTTTTTTCGCGACAGCCTACATATAATATCATAAGCAAAGTTTTAAGTCAAGCATTTTTTCAATGTTTTTTAAATTTTTTTTAAGTTTTTTTAAACTTTTTTTTGGACTACAAAATATTGTGTTTTTCCGTTTGTTAGACACGATATATTGTAATTCCATTAACTTAAAATCACAAGAAAAAATCTAACGATTTTGCATATGAAGCTTTGCCCTCAACTTGAGAGCATTACCGATTATATATGAAAACAAACTATTTGTCAAACGTTTTTACAAGGTTTTTTAAAAATTTTGTTTTTTTGATAAAAAACGGCAAACTGCCCTAAATATCCTTTATTTTTAGTGCAATTTGCCTTTTTCTTGGTTGCTATATACATTATATATATAATATAGTAATTTTATTCCTAAAATATGGCTTTTTCTATTACGCCACCACCGATACATTTTTCATTATCGTAAAACACTGCGAACTGACCTTCGGTGATTGCGCGTTGCCTTTCCTTAAATTCAACCTCTATAAAATTTTCTTTTATGTGCACGGTGCATTCTTGTTCTGGTTGGCGATACCTAAATTTTGCAGTGCAAGTGAAAGTCTTTTCTTTTGGCTCGTTTGGAATCCAGTTGCAAGAATTCATAATTAAACCTTTTGAATAAAGTTTTTCTTCACTACCGTGCGCAACGTATAATATATTGTTTTGTAAATCTTTTTCGATAACGAACCAACGAGAGCCGTCATCGCCTTTTTGACCACCTATATTTAAGCCTCTGCGTTGACCGATAGTGTAATACATAAGCCCCAAGTGTTCGCCCAAAACTTTTCGGTCATAAGTTTTAATAGGCCCTTTTTGGTTTGGGATATAAGACTGCAAGAAGTTTCTAAAATTTCTCTCCCCTATAAAACAAATTCCAGTTGAGTCCTTTTTAGTGGCTGTCGCAAGCCCGTTTTTTAATGCAATTTCACGAACTTGACTTTTATCAAGTTTGCCGAGTGGGAATAACACTTTATCAAGTTGGTCTTGTGAAAGTTGATTAAGAAAATAAGTCTGGTCTTTGGACTGGTCTTTTGCTTTCAACAAGTAATGAGTGCCGTTGTCGTGCAAAATGTCGCAATAATGCCCTGTGGCAATATAGTCTGCGCCAAGTTCTAAGGCTTTTTGCTTAAAGTCCTTAAACTTGATTTCTCTATTACATAAAACGTCTGGATTAGGAGTTCTGCCTGCTTTATACTCATCTAAAAAATAGGAAAATACCCTATCCATATATTCTTTTGCAAAGTTTACAGAATAATATGGTATGCCGATTTTGTTTGCAACCCTTCTAACGTCAGAAAAATCTTCTTCGCTGGTGCAAGCGCCACACTCGTCCTTTTCTTCCCAGTTGTTCATAAAAAGACCGATAACGTTATAGCCTTGTTCTTTTAAAATAAGCGCTGCAACAGAACTGTCAACACCACCACTCATACCAACAACAACGGTCTTTTGCATAACAATCTCCTTTTCATTTTAATAAACGCATATATAATAACATAAAACTGAAAAATACGCAATAAATTATGTTATATGCATAAATAAATAGTTAAAATCTTATTTTTTTATTGCATAAACTAAATTTTTATGCTAAAATGTATTCTACAAAATATTTTAGGAGGATATTATGCCGGACGGCTCAGTTCCCATACTTATCGCACTCGTTGTGCTAATCATTTTGTCGGGTTTTTTCTCGTCAACCGAAACAGCATATTCGTGTGCAAACCGCATTAAACTACGCTCACTTTCAACAAGTGGCAACAAACGTGCAAAGCAGGTTTTAGACCTTGCTGAAACTAATTACGACAGACTTATAAGTACAATTCTTATAGGCAACAACATTGTAAACATCGTAGCAACCACACTTGCAACCATTTTCTTTGCGACTATAATTCCAGTTTCTTCAACTGCAAATATAGTTTCTACCGTGGTTATGACGCTTGCAATTTTAATTTTTGGGGAAATTACGCCAAAGTTAATAGCCAAAACTTATCCAGAGAAAATGGCTATGGCATTTTATCCAATAATCAAGGCTGTTTATTATTTGTTATTCGTTCTTAACCTTTTCTTTTCTGGCTGGAAATGGCTTATCAGCAAGATATTTAGGTTTAAAGACGATAGCGTGGTGACCGAAGCCGAGATTATGACCATCGTTGAAGAAGCCGAAGAAGACGGCACCTTAAAGGAAGAAGAAACCGAACTTATTCGTTCAGTTATCGAGTTTGACGATTTGGAAGTTGGCGATATTTTAGTCCCAAGAGTTAATATCGTTGCAGTTGACGTTTCGTCTTCAATGGACGATATTAAAAAAGTGTTCGCAAGAGAAGGCTATTCGAGAATTTTGGTTTACAAAGATAGTATCGATACGGTTATCGGAACAATTCACGAAAAAGACTTCTTTAACGCTTATCTCGCTGGCAAAAAAGGTATTGACGGCATAATGCAAAATGCCTTCTACACTACCGAACACGCCAAAATTTCAGACCTATTAAAGCAACTTCAAAAGAAAAAACTTCATATTGCTGTCGTTTTAGACGAATATGGTGGAACACTTGGTCTTCTTACTATGGAAGATATCTTAGAAGAGTTGGTTGGCGAAATTTATGACGAGCACGATGAAATTATCAATTACTTTAAGGATATAAACGAAACAACTTGTATTGTTGACGGAAACGCACCTGTAAACGAAACTTTCGAAAAGTTCGGCTTAAAAGATGACGAATCTGTTGATGCAAACACAATGAGTGGGTTTGTTATTGAGCAACTTGGAATTATCCCACACGCTGGATATCAATTTGAATACCAAAACATTTCAATAGAAGTATTAAAATCAACCGTTAAAAGAGTGTTGCAAATGAAAATCACTATTAACGAACAAGTTGATGAATCTAACGATACAAATGAATAATAATTAAAAAGACTGCTACTTAAATTTTTAAGTAGCAGTTATGCACTTGTCGCCCAACTGGATAGGGCATCAGATTCCGATTCTGAAGGTTATAGGTTCGAACCCTGTCAAGTGCGCCATAAGGCTATAAGTTTTCGCTTGTAGCCTTTTTTATTGCTTGAAAAACTTTCAAGTGAATTTCTTGATAAAAGTAAAACAGTTTTCTTTACAATATGTTATAATGCTTATGATAAATTTTTTAGGAGCAAACAATGAACAACTTTGGCGCATTTTTTAGACAAAAACGACAAGAAAAAAACTTGACGCAAAAACAACTTGCAAGTTTATTGTTCGTTTCCGAATCAACCATAAGCAAGTGGGAAAAAAACGTTGCCCACCCAGACATTGCTCTTTTGCCTAAAATTTGTGAAATTTTAGAAGTTTCCGAACATGAACTTATAACGGCAAGCATTGATAACGACGCAAGAACTGAAAAAGTACAAGCAAAAAAGTGGCGCACGCTTTCTCTTTCATGGAGTTTGTTTTGGTATATTGCTTATGCCCTTGCGATAATACCGTGTTTTATATGCAATCTTGCAATAGATAAAACACTTTCTTGGTTTTGGATTGTTGTTTGTGCGCTTTTGCTTTCGTTCACCTTTACAAATCTTCCAAAACTGATTAAAAAGCATAAACTAATTATTTTACCACTTTGCATGTATTTATCGTTATGTTTGCTTTTGGGTGTTTGTTGCCTTTATACTAATGGAAATTGGTTTTTTATTGCATCATTATCAGTTTTACTTGGCTTAACAATGATTTTTATGCCGATATATATTTCAAAATATAAAGTTTTTGCAAAAATAAGAAAATATAACGGTTTTATCTCTATTGCAATAGATTTTCTCGTTCTAAATATTTTGCTTTTCACAATAAACGTTTTGAACTTGAATTTGGGGTGGTGGTATTTTAATCTTGCCTTGCCTATTGCAAGTGGCATTTACTTGGTCATAAACATATTGCTTTCTATAAGGTTTATAAAAATCAACAAACTTTTTAAGTCAAGTTTAATTCTATTTTTAATTGCTTTTATTTTGTATTTGCCACCAATATTTATAAATGTTAACAACCCTGCACTACAAAATGAATTTAATGATATCAATATTTTAAGGGCAAACTTATCTAATTGGCAAGTTAATTATATTGAAAACAACGTGCATCTTATAGTCTTTTTAAGCCTTTTGCTCGTGTCGGCTATATTCTTTATTTTTGGACTTGTTCGTAAGTTAAAAAAATCTAAATAGCATAAACAATATATATTATATATAAAATTTTATATACAAATAAAAAAGCACTTTGTAATTTACAAAGTGCTTTTAGTTTTTTTCTTAAACTTATTTATCTAAGTTTTTCTTTAAGGTTTCAAGTTGAGCGTAAAGTTCAGCAGGAACTCTTGTTAATTCGCCATAGAAACCTTCGATACCTTCTGCTTCTTTCTTCCAGTTTTCTGTATCAATTGTGAGAAGTTCTTTGATTGTATCTAAGTTAACGTCTTCTAAACCTTCGATATTGATATCTTCTGCCTTTGGAACGAAACCAATAGGTGTTTCAACAGCATCAACCTTGTCTTCACAACGAGCGATAATCCATTCAAGAACACGCATGTTGTCACCAAAACCAGGCCAAATGAAGTTGCCGTTGTCATCAGTTCTGAACCAGTTAACGTTGAAAATCTTTGGCTTGTTAGAAATCTTTTCGCCCATTTCAATCCAGTGTGCAAAATAGTCACCCATGTTGTAGCCAACGAATGGTCTCATAGCCATAGGGTCACGACGAACAACACCAACAGCGCCTGTTGCAGCAGCAGTTGTTTCACTTGCCATGATTGAGCCTACGAACACACCATTGTTCCAATCTCTTGATTGATATACAAGTGGAGCAGTTTTTGCTCTTCTTCCACCGAATACGATTGCTTCTAGTGGAACACCGTCTGGTGCTTCAAACTTATCAGAAATGCAAGGGCAGTTGATAGCTGGAGCTGTGAAACGGCTGTTAGGGTGAGCGCCCTTGATAGCCTTGCCTTCAGCATCTTTCATATCGCCGTTCCAAGGATTTCCTTTCCAGTCGATAGCGTTCTTTGGAGGGTTCTTATCAAGACCTTCCCACCAAACTGTGTTGTCATCAAGATTTTGAACAACGTTTGTGAAGATTGTGTTTTTCATTGTAGAGAGAAGTGCGTTAGGGTTAGACTTCATGTTTGTTCCAGGTGCAACACCGAAGAAACCGTTTTCTGGGTTTACTGCCCAAAGTCTTCCATCAGCGCCAACTCTAATCCAAGCGATGTCATCGCCTACGCATTCAATTTCATAACCCTTTTCAAGATATGACTTAGGTGGGATAAGCATTGCGAGGTTTGTTTTACCGCAAGCACTTGGGAAAGCAGCTGCGATATATTTCTTTTCTCCATTTGGTTTTTTGATACCAAGGATAAGCATGTGTTCAGCCATCCAACCTTCGTTTTTACCAAGGAAAGATGCAATTCTTAAAGCAAAGCACTTTTTACCTAAAAGAACGTTTCCACCATAGTTAGAGTTGATAGACATAATTGTGTTTTCTTCTGGGAAGTGCATGATGTATCTCTTTTCTTCAGAAAGTTCTGCATAAGAGTGTAAGCCCTTAATGAAGTCGCCATCGCCTAAAGCATCAACAACAGCCTTGCCAACTCTTGTCATGATAGCCATGTTGAGAACAACGTAAACAGAGTCAGTAAGTTCGATACCGATTTTAGAGAATTTAGAACCAACTGCACCCATTGAATAAGGGATAACGTACATTGTTCTGCCTTTCATAACGCCTTTAAACAAATCGTTCATAAGGTTCATAGCTTCTGTTGTTTCCATCCAGTTGTTTATTGGAGCAGAGTCTTCTTTTTTCTTAGAACAAATAAAAGTTCTGCCTTCTACTCTAGCAACGTCGTTAACTGTTGTACGGTGTAGATAACAGCCTGGTAATTTTTCTTGATTAAGTTTAATAAGAATCTTTTCTTCAACTGCTTGATTTCTTAGTGCTTCAAGTTGTTCTTCGCTACCGTCAATCCAAACAATATTATCTGGTTGACAAAGTTCTTTTGCTTGATTGATAAAATCAATAACCTTTTTGTTGTTTGTCATAATAGTTCTCCTTATGTATTTTCGGACCCTTCCGATTAAAATTTTTTCACAATGACATAAAATTATTTAGAAAATCTAGGTTATATTTTGTAGTTCACTCTTTAATTTAATGCTAATACTTTATCTTAAATAGTAAGCTATTCTACAAAAACCTTAACTTCCCACAAGATATAGTTTATCATAGATTTTGTCAAATGTAAAGATTTTGAGTTGTCTTTTTGTAAAAATTTTACAGCAAAAGACAACTTTTGTGACCAGCTTTTTGAAATTTGCTAAATATTAACACGTTTTGACAAAATTATAACTTTTTAAACTTTTTTATTCATATATAATATATGTAAATACAAGCATTCGGTGATAGCGAATTAAAAAATAAGGCAAGGGCAAACGACTATGGATTACGTAAAAAAAGTGATGATGCTAAGGCGTGTTGAAACAACAACCGTCAGTGCAAAGTCTTTAAGCGTGCTTGCACGTGTTGAAATTGAAAGTGGGGTGGGGGAGTTTTATATTTCGGTGGTAAATTTACCTACCTTTAACAAAAAAACAAATTATTATGCACTTGTTATAGATAGCAAGGGAAAAGATTTTGAGTTTGATTTAGGAAGTCGGCCAACTTCAAACGTTAAAACCTTTTATGAAGCCCCAAGCGTGATAGACGGCGTTGCGATAGGCTTATACTGCACGAGCGAGCAGATTCCTATAACGCTTGCTTTTGCAAGTCAAGGTTGTGGCATTTGCTTGCAAGAATTTAAAAAAATTGTTGCAGATAAATGTCTTTTAAGGTTTAAGCAAAACATAAAAGAACAGGAGTGTAAGTGTCAAAAAGAAAATAGTGAGTGTGAAAATTTAGAGCAAAAAAATTTAAGTGATAAAATATTAACGCAATATAACGACGAGGCTGTTGCAACCGAAAATTATTATGAGTTAGAAGATGAAATAAAATTAAAAATTAAAACAATAAAGGAAAATAAAAGTGAAAATTTATTCTTTGAAAATGAGTTTGCTTATAACTCAAGCAAAAAAACGGAGGAAGAAGAACTGCCTTTCACTTACGGCGCTCAAGATGAAGCGAACGCTTGTGAGTGCCAAAAGAATAAAAACATAAAAGAAAATGAACTTAAACAAAGTTTAGATTGTGAAAACGGCAATTACTACGATGGTGTTAAAAATGAACTTGAGCAGATATTTTATTCTTATTCTAGAGAAGAAGGTCTTGAAAAGGTTTTTAGTGAAAGTAAGTGGGCTAAAATTTTTTACACAAAGGATAAATATTACGTGGTAGGATTAATTTTTGAGCAAGCCAAAGAAAAATATATATGCTATGGCGTGCCGTCTCGCTATTCAAAAACGCCACCAACAGGTCTTGAAGGATGTTCTTCTTTTATTCCACTTTCTATATTCGACATGTTTGGAGATGGCTATTTTATAATGTTTCAAGATGCCAAAACAGGTAAATGCGTGCATCTTAATTAATCTACATATCTTAAAGATTGTTTCAAGCTATGCATTTATATTGCCATAAACGGGGTTTTGTGTTAAAATAATATATGTAATAATAAATAATGTAAACAAAACAACAAAGGAAAAGACATGAAAAAGATTATGTTTGTTTGCCATGGAAATATATGCCGTTCACCTATGGCAGAGTTTTTGATGAAAGAGCTTGTTAAAGAAAAGGGCAAAGAAAAAGAGTATTTTATCCGTTCATCGGCAACCAGTAGTGAAGAGCTTTATAATCCCGTGCATTATGGCACAAGAAAAATTCTAAACAGCCGTGGGATAGACTGCCGAGATAAGCGTGCAGAAAAACTTGATAGAAGCGATTATGATAAGTATGACTACTTTGTTTGTATGGATAGTAGAAACATGACCAACATGCTTAGAATTTTTGGGCAAGATAAGGATAATAAATGCACAAAATTATTAGATTATACAGATTATCCAAGAGACGTTGCAGACCCTTATTGGACGGGTGACTTTAACCAAACTTTAAATGATATTGAAGATGGCATTGAAAAACTATTTGAGTTTTTAGAAAAAGAAAAAACTGGGCAAAAAAAGAGTAATTAATAATCTAAAAAATATTGACAAGCATATATCAATATGCTAAACTAAAATTAATAAAAGGCTTTAACTAACGAATAGTTAAAGCCTTTAACATTGCCATGAGTTTTGTGGGTTAGAAAAATGAAAGAAAAAGAATTAGTTAAGTTAAAAAGAAGTGACAATTTTATTCCTGACTATGACTATTTGTTTGACCAAAGTGATGTAGTAAAAAAGCCTAAAAACAAAGGATTTTTTGGCAAAATTATAATGATAAATAGGTGGCCTATTATACTTTCGCTATTTATTTATCTATTTCAAATGTTGCCTGTTTGGGTGACCCCAATTTTAACGGCTGACATAATAAATACCGTTGTAAACGCAATTCAAGTGGGATATGGGATAACGCCAGAGCTACTACAATACATTTGTATAAGGGCAGGCATAATATTGGTTTTGTTATTATTAAACAACCCAACAACAATTGCAAGATATCGTGTTGTTAGCAAAATGAACAGGCGCACTAGCGCTGGCATTAAAGCATCGGTTGTTAGAAAACTTCAACATTTATCAATTACATACCATAAAGATATTCAGTCGGGTAGAATTCAGTCAAAATTCCTTAAAGACACCGAGTCTATAGATATGCTATTATCAAACTTAATGCACGGCGTTTTGCTTTGCGTGATAAACATTATAATAGCAACTGGTATATCATTATATAATAATGGATTGGTTTCGCTCTTTTTCTTGCTTGTTATACCTTTTAACGTAATTTTAACCAAATTTTTTAGAAAAAAATTAAGGCAAAATTATAGAGATTATAGAATTAAAACAGAAGATATGAGTGCAAAGATGAGCACAATGCTTGAAATGCTTCCTGTCACAAAATCGCACGGATTAGAGCAAACGGAAATCACGCATTTTAACAAAACTATTAAGGCACTTGCTGGCTCTGGGCTTGAGGTTGATAAAAAGACTGCAAACTTTGGCTCGTGGGTTTATATCGTGAATGCAGGGTTAAGCATGATGTGTGTTGTGTTTTGTTGTTTCCTTGCACTAAATGGAACGATAGGGGTTGGCGATATAATCTTATATCAATCTATGTTTAACCAAATAAGCAACTCGGTCACGTCGCTTACAAACCTTGTTCCAGCAATAGCATCTGGCACAGAAGCCTTAAACTCAGTTTCGGAAATTATGAACGCAACAGACGTTGAAACTAGCATGGGCAAAAAAAATATCCCTGAAATTGAAGGGAATATCACTTTTGATAACGTAAGTTATCGCTTTCCAGATGGCGAGCAAGACGTTGTTCATAACTTTAACCTAAAAGTTAAAAAGGGCGAGTGTATTGCCGTTGTTGGTTCATCAGGCTCAGGAAAGAGCACGCTTATGAACTTAATAATTGGGTTTATGATGCCAAATAGTGGAAAGATTATGATTGATAATAATTCTATAGCCGAACTAGATTTATCTAAGTATCGCCACCACATTTCAGTCGTGCCACAAAATAGCATTCTCTTTACAGGCTCTATTAAAGAAAATATCACCTATGGTATAGAAAAATATTCAGATGAAGACTTAGATAGGGTTGTTGAAATGGCAAACCTACACGAGTTCTTAAAAGACCTTCCTGAAGGCATAGAAACGCAAGTGGGCGAGCATGGAGGAAAGCTTTCTGGTGGTCAGCGCCAAAGAATTACTATTGCAAGGGCGCTTATTAGAAATCCAAAAATTTTAATACTCGATGAGGCGACAAGCGCATTAGACAACATTTCAGAATTCCACGTGCAAAAAGCAATAGCATCTTCTATTAGGGGAAGAACGACCTTTATCGTTGCACACAGGCTTTCAACAATTCGTGATGCTGATAGAATTGTGGTTATGGAGCAGGGCGAAATGGTTGAGTGTGGCACATACACTGAACTTATGGCAAAGAAAGGCAAGTTCTATAGACTAAAAGAACTAAACGAACTAAATCTAAAGACAGCCGAACAAGGTTTGGCATAAATAATTAGGGTCAATGATATGAAATTTATTAGAAAAAATTTTTTGGCGTTGTTAGTTATGGCCGTTGCTGTGTTGTCAATAGTTTTGGTGTGTTTTCTTCCGGGTGTTCATGGAAAAGGAAGTCAAGAAAAATATAGCATACATACTTTAGGTTTGGTTTTTGGCAATGCCACAATGCACGTTTCTTCAAAAACCTATTCTGCAAGCGTGGCTTTAACGGGAGGCATGTCAGTTTTTGGACTTGTTTCTGCAGTCACTCTAATAACAGGTGTTATTTTAGCAATTATTTCTATAAAAGTTAGAAATAAAAGTTTAGATTATTACGGCATAGTGTTAGTTATTATTTCTGGAATATGTATGTTAATGTTGTTTGAAATGGGAACAATGATTAAAGTTAATAATATTCCTTATGAATATAAAGGGTTTGTTTTAATATACGGATTTGAATTAGGCGCCGGGGCTATTGTTTATGGAATTACAACAATAGTCGGTGGAATTGTAGGTATTATAATTGAAGAAAATAATTTAATTAGATAAAAAGAAAAAGCGAGGTTATCTCGCTTTTTTTAATATAAAAGTTAGCAATTTTGCAACTGGTTGAATATAATATACAATGTGCATGCAAAATTTGACAAAGATTAATAAGAAGAAATCTAATCTGCTAAAAATCGACAAAATTTTAAAAAACCTATTGACAAAGATTTTTTTGGGTGTATAATTAAAATATCAAAAATTTTAAGCAAGAGCCATGGCTCTTCTGCGTGTAAACACGCAGAATCTCGCTTGATGGCTTATTTGCAAAAAAGGAGAGAGGGTTATGAAACTCACATTAAAAAAGATTTTGGCACTAGTAGCTGGTGGCTTAGCTGTAATCGCATTTATTATGGCTTTCCTTTCACCACTTAAGAGCGAATCACCATTTGGTGTTGTTAACGCAGAAGCAGCTGACATATGGTTTGAAGATGGTGGAACAATTATTCCATTTATCGCATTTATAGTTGCTTTACTTGCAGGCGCATACCTAATCGTTAGACAATTTATTAGCATTCCTAAGGATAATACAATTTTCTGGGTTGCTATCGGTTTATTGGTTGCTGCTGCAGTTGTTATTTTCTTAACAGAAACATTATATATTGGTTCTCAAATCGCTTACTTAAAAGATTTGGGCGCACCAGCAACATATCTTGAAGGTGCTAAAACAGACATGGCAAAAGCTCTTGGTCTTGGAATAGGTACACTTTTAGGTGGCATACTTGCTGCTTTATCTGCTGTTTGTGCAGTTGTTTCTGAAAAATTCATTAAAGACTAATTAATAAAACAAACAAAAAGCGAGAGAATTTTTCTCTCGCTTTTTTACTTTTTAAAGTAAATCTAGTCTTTTATAAATTCAACGATATCTTCTATTTTGCAATCTAAAAAAGAACAAATTCTGTCAAGGGTTTTCATTTCAATATTTTGGTTTGCCCTTAATCTACGCACGGTTTTACTATCTATGCCACATTCTTCTCTAAGCCTATAAGTTGAAACACCCTTTTTGTCCATCGTTATAAATAATCTATCAAATTTAAACATTTTATCCCCCTTATGAGTTGACATTTTATATTATGGGGGTTATAATCTTTTTTATTAAGGGGATATAATCCCCAACTTGTTGAAATGTTGGATTTTATTCAGGTTTGTTTTGCATATTTGAAACACTTGAATTGTGCTGATTTTTTTGGTATAATCAAATTATCCTTAAATAAGAATTGGGCGAGGTGATTAGAATGAATGAAGAATGCTTAATATGCAAAGCACCATTAGAATATCTTGAAAGAGATGAGATGATGGAGTGTGAAATTTGTCATAAAAAGCAATATAGCAAAACAAGGTGCATAAATGGTCATTTCGTTTGTGACGAATGTCATACGAGTGGAATGGATGAAATGGTTAGCATATGTTTAAGCAGTAAGTCTAAAAACCCTATCCAAATTTTAGAAGAAATGATGTCTATCCCAGCCTGCCATATGCATGGCCCAGAACATCATACAATGGTGGGTGCTGCACTTTTAACGGCTTATAAAAATGCAGGGGGAAATATAGATTTAAAATCTGCACTTTATGAAATGCAAAAAAGAGCAAAGCAAGTTCCAGGTGGTGCTTGTGGTTTTTGGGGTGCTTGTGGTGCAGGGGTTAGCACAGGTATGTATGTCTCTATTGCGTTAAAAGCAACACCATTAACAAAAGAGGCGTGGGGGCTTTCAAATCAAATGACGGCAAGAGCTTTAGATGCAATAGGTAAAAACGGTGGCCCACGTTGTTGCAAAAGAGATTCATATCTTGCTATTATGGAGGCTGTTAAATTTACAAGTGAAAATTTAGGCGTTCACATGCAAAGTTGTCAACCAACTTGCTCTCGCTATCATCTAAACAATCAGTGCATACAAGAAAATTGCCCGTTTTATAAAAATTCAAAGAAAAAGGTGGCGTTTATTTGCGTTCATAACTCTTGTCGTAGTCAAATTGCAGAAGCGTTAGGAAAGCATTTGGCATCAGATAAGTTTGATTTTTATTCTGCTGGAACTAAGATAAAGAGCCAAATCAATCAAGATGCAGTTAGAATTATGAAAGAACTATATGGTATTGATATGGAGAAAACGCAGTATTCAAAGTTAATTACAGATATTCCAAATCCTGATATAGTAATTTCAATGGGGTGCAACGTAGAATGTCCTTTCGTGGCAAAACCATTTGATGATAATTGGGGGTTAGAAGACCCAACAGGTAAAAGTGATGAAGAATTTAAGGTTATAATTAAAAAAATAGAAGAAAATATCTTAAAACTTAAAGAGGCGTGCAAATAAAACAAAAAAGGCTAACGAAATTCGTTAGCCTTTTTACTTTTTAGTTAAATTTATTTAACAAGTTCGTTTACTGTGTTTACAACGTTATCAACTGTAAAGCCGTATTTAGCGAATAACTTGCCAGCAGGTGCAGATTCACCGAATGTTTCCATACCGATAATCTTTCCGTCCATACCAACGTATTTATACCAACACATTGGTGAGCCAGCTTCGATAGCAACTCTCTTTCTAACTGCGTTAGGAAGAACGCTTTCTTTATATTTATCGCATTGTTTTTCAAATACTTCAACGCAAGGCATTGAAACAACTCTTACGTCGATTCCTTGTTCAGCTAAAACTTTCTTTGCTGATACTGCAAGGTTAACTTCGCTACCTGTTGCAATTAAAATTGCATCTGGAGTTTTCTTTGTGCTGTCTGAAAGGATATAGCCACCCTTGAACGCTTTGTCGCCTGTGCCGTCAAGCATAGGAAGTGTTTGACGAGATACAACGATACAAGATGGTTCTTTACCAGTTAAAGCATCAATCCAGCTTGCTGTTGTTTCTCTGCCGTCTGCAGGGCGATAAACCTTCATGTTAGGCATTGCTCTTAAACCTGCTAAGTGTTCGATAGGTTGGTGTGTAGGTCCGTCTTCGCCAACGCCGATAGAATCGTGTGACAAGATGTAAATTACAGGGAGTTCCATAAGTGCAGACATACGCATTGCGTTCTTCATATAGTCAGAGAAAACAGCAAACGTTGCGCAGTAAGGAATTAAACCACCGTGAAAGTACATACCGTTTACGATAGCAGCCATTGCGTGTTCACGGATACCAAAGTGCATGTTTGAACCTGTCTTATCATTTGGAAGATAATCGCCACGGCCTTTCATTGTAGATTTATTTGCAGGGCCTAAGTCTGCTGAACCACCGATAAGGCTTGGGATATATTTAGCAAGCTTATTAAGAACTGTGTTGCTATAGCCTCTAGAAGCATCGTCCTTTTCAAATTGCCATAATTCTTCAATAGCTTTTAGGTCAGGAAGTTCTTTGTTCTTCCAAGCAATATATTCTTTAGCGAGTTCTGGATATTGTTCAGAATATGCCTTGAACATTTCTTTCCAAGCTTTTTGAGCCTTTCTGCCCTTAGCACCAAACTTTTTGCAGTGTGCAAAAACTTCTTCTGGAACTTCAAATGGAGCTGAAGTCCAACCGAGGTTGTCTTTTAATGTTTGAACGCCTTCTTCGCCGAGAGGTGCGCCATGGCAACTAGCCTTGCCAACAAGGTGAGAACCATAACCGATTTGTGATTTGATGATGATAAGTGATGGTTTTTCCTTTTCAGCCTTAGCTTTCTTAATAGCACGATTTAATGCGCCAAGGTCGTTAGCATCTTTAACGTTAATAACTTGCCAGCCCATTGCTTCGTGACGTTTGCCAACGTTTTCAGTAAAGGTTATGTCTGTGTTGCCTTCGATAGTAATATCGTTATCATCATATAAAACGATAAGTTTGCCAAGTTTTAATGCACCAGCAAGTGATGCTGCTTCGTTTTCGATACCTTCTTGCATACAGCCATCGCCACAAAGAGCAATAGTGTAGTGGTCAACGATAGGGAAGCCTTCTTTATTGAACTTTGTTGCAAGGTAATCTTCAGCAATAGCCATACCAACTGCGTTTGCAATACCTTGACCAAGTGGACCCGTGCTTGTTTCAACGCCAGGGCAAACGCCATATTCTGGGTGACCTGCTGTTTTAGAGCCAAGTTGACGGAAGTTCATGATGTCTTCTTTTGTTAAGCCGAAACCGAAAAGATAATATAAAGCATAGTCAAGCATAGAGCCGTGACCAGCAGAGAGAACAAATCTATCTCTATTGTCAAAAGCAGTATCTTTTGGGTTAAAAGTCATGTTAGTAAAAGCCGCATAGCCGATAGGAGCAGCGCCAAGTGGCAAACCTGGGTGACCAGAATTAGCCTTTTGGATTGCTTCTGCTGAAAGCACTCTTATCGCATTTACGGTAAGTTGTTTTGCATCTTGCATAATAAATCCTCCTAAAATTAGATAGACTATTTTTGCCCAAAATCACTAGTTTTGGACAGCCTAATCATATTACAATGTATATTATAACTTAATTTCAATTGTTTTTCAAGCCTTTTTGTATAATATTAAAGAAAAAAACTTGATAAATTTTGCATTTGTTGTTATAATTAAATATACTATAATGGAAAACTATGCACGGAGATAAATTTATGAGCGAAAAACAATTCGTTAAGCAAATTGCAGACATCAATGAAAACTTTGCACAATGGTATACAGACGTTGTATTAAAGACCGAACTTGTAGATTACGGTCCTGTTAAAGGCACTATGGTTATTCGCCCTTATGGCTATGCTATTTGGGAAAATATACAAAAAGATATGGATAGAAGATTTAAAGAGGCTGGCTCTAAAAACGCTTACTTCCCACTTCTTATCCCTATGAGTTATTTTACAAAAGAAGCAGAACACGTTGAAGGCTTTGCTCCAGAAGTTGCTGTTGTCACTCACGCAGGTGGCGCTAAACTTGAAGAACCACTTGCAATTCGCCCTACAAGCGAAACTGTTATCGGCACAATGTATGCAAAGTGGATTCAATCTTATAGAGATCTACCTGTAATTATGAACCAATGGTGCAACGTTATGCGTTGGGAAAAAACAACTCGTCCTTTCCTTCGCACAAGTGAATTCTTGTGGCAAGAAGGCCACACCGTGCACGCAACGGAAGAAGAAGCAATGGAAGAAACAATGAAAATGCTTCAGGTTTATAAAGATTTTATGGAACAAACCTTAGCTCTTCCTGTGTTTACAGGCAGAAAAACCGACAAAGAAAAATTTGCAGGTGCAAATGCAACTTTCGGATTAGAAGCAATGATGCTTGACGGCAAGAGTTTGCAGTCAGGAACAAGCCACTATTTAGGTCAAAATTTTGCAAAGGCGTTTGATATCAAGTTCTTAGATAAAGACGGCAAAGAAAAGCACGGCTACACGACTTCTTGGGGAACTTCAACTCGTATGATTGGTGCCGTTATTATGGCACACGGCGACCAAAGAGGCTTAGTTCTTCCACCAAAGGTTGCACCTATTCAAGTTATCATCGTTCCTATCGCAACTCATAAGGGTGGCGTTATTGAAAAGGCAACTGAACTTGAAAGCGCTTTAGTTAAGGCTGGCATAAGAGCAGAAGTTGACACACGTGATATGAGCCCAGGCTGGAAATTTAACGAGTGGGAAATGAAAGGCGTGCCACTTCGTATTGAAATTGGACCAAGAGATATCGAAAACAATCAAGTTATGGTTGCAAGAAGAGATAACTTTGAAAAGAATGCTATGTCAATGGAAAACTTAACCGAAGAAATAGCAAAACTTTTAGACGTTGTACAAAAAGATTTATTCATTAAGTCAAAAGCAAACAGAGATAAAAGAGTTGTTGAAGCAGACAGTTTAGACGGCATTTTGGCTGGCGTTGAAAACAAAAACTTTGTTAAGGCTGGCTGGTGTGGATGCAGAGAGTGCGAAGACAAGGTTAAAGAATATGCATCTGCAACGGCAAGGGTTATGTGCGATGAAGAAGGCGTGCCAGAAACTTGCGCTATCTGTGGAAAAAAAGCAAAACATAAAGTTATTTTTGCCCGTGCATACTAAAATTTCAACAAAAGTATAATAATAAAGATAAGTTTATTTAAGAGAGATTTTTTTGGGGAAGGAGAATTTAATGACTGAAACTTTTAGTGCTTCTATCGGCACGGGAAAATTCAATACAATTTCTATTGATAATTGGCAAATTTGGTCAATAATCGGCGTGGCGCTTGCCATTTATTTGGCGCTTTATTTGTTGCGCTCGATAGGATTATACGTGCTTGCAAAAAAACAAAGAATAAAAAAGGCATATCTAGCTTGGATTCCGGGTGTATGGATATACGTTGCTTGCAAACTGGTTGGAAACGCAAGATTTTTTAGCCAACCAATGCAAAACCTTGCACTTTTGATGTGCGTGTTCTTTACTATCGCTGAAGTTTTAACGTTTGTTTATAATTTCTTGCTATACTTCCCACTGCTTGAATACGTTATAATGGGTGGGGACGTTTATATCGGAACGGCATCTCAATTCGGTGGCGAACTCGTTCCATATTCAATGATTGACGGCGTGTTTGTAACAAAACAAATTTTTCCACTCGGCATGTCTGTTAGAACGTTAGATAGCATTTTAGACATTATGAGTTATATTATGCCATTGTTTGATTTGGCAAGCATATTTATAACAGTTTCAGTTTATTTTGCGTTATTTAGAAAGTTCTGGCCACAACACTATATGCTTGCATCACTTCTTTCAATTTTCTTTGGGCTTTTCCCAATATTCGTGTTTGTGATAAGAAAAAAGAACCCAATAGACTACAATCAATATTTGCGTGCAAGATATGGTGCATATAGAAACCCTTATGGCAATCCTTACGGCAACCCATATGGTGGACCATATAATGGTGGATATGGCAACCCTTATGGCGCACAAGGTGGTGCTAGTGCACCAAAAGAACCAGAGTCTCCATTTGAAGATTTTGAAGACAAGAAAAATAAAAAACCAAAAGACCCGTTTGAAGAGTTTGAGGATAAAAAAGCAAAACCAAAAAACCCTTTTGACGAGTTTGATAATTAGAACTTGTTAAATAGTTAAGATTAAAATAAAAAGCACAAAAGTGCAAAAGAAAATAGGTAAGTTTATGACCCTAGATACAATTTCTGCAATATCAACACCACTTGTAGCAAGTGGTGTTGCAGTTATAAGAATAAGTGGAAAAAAATCGCTTGAAATTGCAAGTAAAATGTTTAAGCCACTTGGCAAAACTCAAGTTTTAGATTTTATTCCAAACAAAATGTACGTTGGCGAAATTCAGGCTGATGGTTTTTTTGACCACGGCCTTTTAGTGTATTTTAAAGGACCAAAGAGTTTTACTGGTGAAGACGTGGTTGAAATTCACTCTCACGGTGGTGTTGCGATTTCTAAAGGCATACTTAGAAAGGTTTTATCGCTCGGTGCAAGACTTGCTAATAACGGCGAGTTTACAAAGCGTGCCTTTATCAACGGCAAACTTTCGCTTTCTTCTGCAGAAGGGCTTATCGACATGATAAATAGCGAAAGTGAAAGTGGGGTTAAAGCAGGATATTATCTTTATAGAGAAAAACTAACCGAGCAAATAAATTCCCTTCAAGATGTTATTCTAGATGCTTTAAGTGAAATTGATGCCGATATGGATTTTCCAGAAGAAGATTTAGAGATTACGTCGACAAAAAACGTTAAAAGCGCCTTAGAACAAGTCACCAAAAAAATTGAAGGTTTAATGGGCACTTATAGAACGGGCAGGTCGCTAAAAAACGGCGTTAGGGTAGCAATTGTTGGAAAGCCAAACACAGGCAAAAGTTCGCTTCTTAATGCACTGCTTAGTTATGACAAGGCTATCGTTTCTGATATCGCAGGCACGACTCGTGATATAGTTGAAGGCACTATTGATATCGATGGCGTTAGATTTAATTTCTCTGACACGGCAGGCATAAGGGAAAGCGACGATAAGGTTGAAAGTTTAGGCGTTGAACTATCTAAAAAAATATTAAAAGAAAGTGACGTTATCTTGTTTGTTGTTGACGGAGCGTCTATTGATGAAGACGATAAAAAGATTTATGATTTTATAAAAGGTCAAAACGCTATCGTGGCACAAAACAAGGTTGATAAATGCGATAAAAAGTGCGATTTTTCAGATATTTGCATTTCTGCACTTAAAAAACAAAACTTAAGTGAACTTAAAGAACTTTTATATCAAAAAACCATTGGCAGTGGCATAGATTTAAATGGGGACTTCTTGTGCGAAGAAAGGCACTTTGAGGCGCTTTCTAGGGCAAAAGATAAACTTACTCAAGCCTTAAATAATATCGATATCGTGCCACTTGATATTTTATCTATAGACATTAAAGACGGTTGGGATGCTCTTGGCGAGATTTCTGGCAAGACGGCAACCGAAGACATTATAAACAACATATTTTCTAAATTTTGCGTGGGCAAATAGGGGGAGAAAATGGTAAACCTTGAACTTTATAGGGTGTTTTACGTGGTTGCTAAGTGTGGCAGTTTAACAAAGGCGGCTGAAGAACTTTATATTTCTCAACCAGCCGTTTCTCAAGCCATAAAGCAACTTGAAATCCAACTCGGTGGCAAACTCTTTAATAGAACGCATAAGGGCATGGAACTGACCGAAACGGGTGGCAGACAAATATTTGACACTGTTGAAAAGGCGCTTAAACTTTTTGATGAGGCAGAAAGTAAATACGCCGAACTAAAAGACACGGCAACGGGCATGGTTAGAATTTGCGCATCAGACACGGTTAGCACGCACTTTTTGCTTCCTTACATAAAAGAATATCATGAAAAATATCCAAACGTTAACTTAGTGCTTCAAAACTGCACTTCGAGTGAAACCATAGAACTTTTAAAGGCTGGCAAAGGGGATATCGGCTTTGTAAACCTACCTATTGACGATACCGAAATAAATTTATCTAACACGGTTATGCAACTTCACGATACCTTTGTGTGCAGTGATAAGTTTAAGGAATTAACGGACGGCGTGGTTGACCTTAAAAGACTTCAGGATTATCCACTTTTAATGCTTGAACTCTCAACTGCAACAAGGCAAGCAATTGTTAGTTTTGCGCACTCACAAGGTGTGCACCTTCACCCAGAAATTGAACTTGCAAGTTTAGAACTTATGTGTATGCTTGCTAAAAACGGCATAGGCATTGCTTGTATTCCAAGAGAGTTTGTTTCACACGAGCTTAACGAAGAAAAGAGTTTGATTGAAATTAAAACTAACCCAACCCTTCCAACAAGGGCGATAGGGTTAGCTCTCCCAAAAGATAAAAATTTAACGTTTGCCGTTAAAGAATTTATAAAACTTTTATCAAAGTAAAAAGGGGGGTAATATGGAAATTTGGCAAGCGATAGTTCTCGGTTTTGTTCAAGGCTTTGCAGAATTTTTACCTATTTCATCAAGTGGTCATTTGATTTTACTTTCTAACTGGTTTGGCATTGAAGATAACGTTATTTTTTATAGCGTTATGCTACACTTAGGCACGCTAATTCCGGTTATAATAGTTTTGTGGAAACAAATTTTAGAAGTTTTTAAAAAGCCGTTTAATTTATTTGGCTGTTTGGTTTTGGCAACCATACCTGCAGGCATTTTGGGAATAATTTTTTCAAAAGTAATCGACCTTGATGCGCTTTTTGCAGATAATATTTGGCTTCTTTCAATTCCGTTTTTATTCACGGCAGGCGAAATGATTTTCTCTGAAATTAGGGCAAAAAAATGCCAAATGACAAAGGAAATTAACAGTAAAACTGCCTTTATTATGGGGTGTGGGCAAGCAGTTGGCGTGTTCCCTGGGATATCAAGAAGTGGCTCAACTTTAACAGCAGGAAATTTGGCAAAAGTTGACAAAACTCATAACGCAAACTTTACTTTTTTAATGAGCATTCCAATCATTTTAGCAGCCGTTTTATTAGAAGGGCTTGACTTTATAACAAGTGGTGCTAACGTGGGAATAGACTTTGTTCCACTTGCTCTCGGCGTTTTAACGGCAATGATTTCTGGATACATAGCAATTAAGTTTATGCTAAAGATTATAAAGAAAGCAAATTATAAATGGTTTAGCCTTTATTTGGTGCTAATAAGCATGGCAAACTTAATCGTTTATTTTGTAAGATAAATAAAATTAAAATAAACTCGATTAAAATAAACTCGGCAAAAAGCCGAGTTTTTTATTTTATAAAATCCTTGATAAAAATTTTTAAGTGTGTTATACTAACTATGCTACACATTTTAATATTCTCAAAACTGGGGCATATTATCGGTAAAAACGTATGCTCTCGCCTAGTTTTGGGAAAATGTGTAGCAACATTGGGAGATGCGTTTTTCGGCGTATCTCTCGGGGTACGCTTTTTTTATTTTAGGAGAAAGGATATGGAATATGAAAAAGAAGAACTGCTAAAAATAAATATTCATAGTTTAAGAACTATTGGAAGAGAAATGGGCGTTAGAGCGCCAACTGCTTTAACAAAGAGTGTTTTGATAGAAGAAATTTTAGATATTCATTATGGAAGAAAAAAGCCATGCCTTCCACCTAAAACAGGGCGTCCGGTAGGGCTATATGTGGAAAATTTGAGTGATGTTAAAGATTATTTAAAATGCAAACAGCACTGGTTAGATATGGACAACAAAATTAGAAATGCGAAAAAAGAACTTATATATGAGATAATAGCCGAACTTCAAAAAAAGATAGAAAAACTTTAATAAGAAAAAAGCCACCGACTTCGGTGGCTTTTTGGTTTTTTAACAATATGAATGTAATTTGAACTTACAACACTGCTATTGCTATCGTGCAGTAAATTATAAGAGATAAGGCATCGACTATTGTTGTCATAAGTGGGCTTGCAACGACTGCTGGGTCAAGCTTAATCTTTTTTGCAACAAGTGGCAGTATTGAGCCAACTAGTTTTGCCATAATTAAACTTACCATACATACAAGCGATATAACAGACGCTCTCATCATAGATATATCGTTATAAAGCCTATCAATGAGCATAATCTTTGCAAAACAAACAAGTGCAATGGTTATTCCTATTATGACAGAAGATAGCAGTTCTTTTAATATAACCTTAAATATATCTTTAAACTCAACGTCATGAACGGCGATAGCCCTTATAATGGTCACCGAAGTTTGCCCGCCGGCATTTCCTGCCGTGCCCATAAGCATAGGCACAAAAGCATACATAATAGCATCTAGCGAACTTTCATACTTAGATAAAATTATGCTTGTAAAAGTAGAAGTTATAAGTAGTAATATAAGCCAAGGCGCTCTTGCTAACCAAATGCTAAAGATAGATTGTTTTAGATAAGGCTTTTCGTTTGGCAACACGGCTGCTATTTTTTGCATATCTTCGGTTGCTTCTTCTTGAATAACGTCAACGGCATCGTCAACCGTGATAATGCCAACCAAACAACCTTCTTTATCTATTACAGGAAGTGCTAGTTTATCGTATTTAGAAAACATAAGCGCAACTTGTTCTTTATCGTCAAGCGTGCTGACCACCACGGCGTTAGAATCCATAATATCGGCAATAATAGTGTTTTTATCGGCAAGAAGCATATCTTTAACTGAAACGGCACCAACTAAGCGTTTTTTTCTATCCACAACGTAGCAGGTGTAAATGGTTTCTTTATTAACGCCCGTTCTTCTAATTTTGTCAAACGCCAAATCTATGGTGGTTGATGGAGAAAATGATATAAACTCGGTGGTCATAATAGAGCCGGCAGAGTCTTCTGGATATTCTAAAAGGTCGTTTATTTGTTTTCTATCTTCTGGGCTAGCGCTCATTAAAATTCTCTTAACCACGTTTGCAGGCATTTCTTCAATAATATCTACGGTGTCGTCAAGGAACATATCGTTTATAACTTCTTTTAGTTCTTTGTCCGAAAAGGCTTTTATAAATCTTTGCTGAACGTCAGAGTTAAATTCAACAAACACGTCGCTGGCAAGTTCTTTAGGGAGAAGCCTAAAAAACATTAATTGTTCTTTTTCATCAAGATTGTTTTCCAAAAACAGAGCAATATCAACAGGCTCCATATCAATAAGAAGTATTCTTAAATCGGCAAACTTCCTTGTTTCAAAACAAAAAGCAAGTCTTTCATAAAGAATTTGAATTTGTTCGGTCATAATCTTTCCTCCTTTTTAGCAATAAAAAATCTACCTTTATGCTAAGGTAGATTAAAGAAAAAAGTCTAAACTAAATCTAAAAAATCAGTCTTCGCCATCTATCTTAGTGTCATATAAAATTTCATTATTTTGCGATCTTAAAGTAATAACAAACTCGTCATAGCTATCTTTAGAGATTACTATAACGCTATAACTTCGCTCTTTTAGATATATAACAAGTTTATCGCTCTTTTTAAAATGCGTTATGCAAACGATATCCTTAATATTTATCTTGGAACGGATAAATCCGAAATATGTATATAAATAACCGTTATTTATAACGTATCTTCCATAAAACAAAAGGCTGAGTGAAAAAACAGTAAGCCCAAAAGTCACCACGGCAAGAACTATATAAGAAACAAACTTAAAAGTATTTAAGGCGTTATATTCGGTCAAATTAAATATATTCCAAACAAAACCTAAAAGACACATAACTAAAATTATGCTAATTAAAATCCAAACTATAGGTGAATATTGAAATCTAAATTTTTTCATAGTTATTTCTTCCTTAGGTCATTGTAGCATAAAAAATATCAAAAATCAATAGTTAAATATTTTTTTTGATGCAGTTTTTCTATAAGTTTGCTTGCAAATTCCTTGCTAATATTATATAATATTTCCTGTTAAAAATATAATACTACAAAAGGAAGATACAAAATGATTAAACTTTTAAGTAACGGCGTTTACTATAATAACGGCAAGCTTGTAAAGGCAAAAAGCGTTGATAACAATGCTAAAAAAGGCAGTATGGCTTATAAAATTTTGGCATCACACAATCAAAGTGCAGATATCAACAAGCTCAACATTAAGTTTGACGAAATAACTTCGCACGATATAACTTACGTTGGAATTATCCAAACGGCAAAGGCATCAGGGCTAGAAAAATTCCCAATTCCATATACTTTAACTAACTGCCACAACTCACTTTGTGCCGTTGGTGGAACAATAAATGAAGACGACCACGTGTTTGGTCTTTCTGCTGCAAAAAAATATGGTGGAGCATTTGTGCCACCACACCTTGCAGTTATTCACCAATATATGAGAGAAATGCGTGCTTTTTGTGGCGCAATGATACTTGGCTCTGACTCTCACACAAGATACGGCGCACTCGGCACACTTGCCGTTGGCGAAGGTGGCCCAGAACTCGTTAAGCAATTATTAAATAGAACTTACGACTTAGACATGCCAGAAATCATTGCCGTAAACTTAAAAGGCAGACTAAGAAAGGGTGTTGGCCCACACGACGTGGCTCTCGCTTTAGTTAAAGCAACCTTTAAGTCGGGTTTTGTTAAAAATAAGATTTTAGAGTTTGTTGGAAACGGCATTAAAACTCTTTCAATGGATTTTAGAAACGGCATCGACGTTATGACAACCGAAACAACTTGCCTTTCTTCTATTTGGCAAACAGACAAGAAAACTCAAGAATATTATATCGAGCACGGCAGGCCAGAGGCTTATAAGGAAATGAATCCAGAAGAAGGCACGTATTACGATAAGGGTATTGTTATTGACTTGTCAAAGGTAGAGCCTATGATTGCCCTTCCTTTCCACCCATCAAACGCATACACTATCCGTGAATTCTTATCTCGCCCTTATGAACTCTTAAAAGAGTGCGAAGAAGCAGGTCAAAAACTCTTGCCACAAGGCAAAGGCGAATTTAAACTCGTTGATAAAATTAAAGACGGAAAGGTTTACGTTGAACAAGGCGTTATCGCTGGTTGCGCTGGTGGTATGTATGAAAACATTTCAGAAGCATCTAATATTTTAGGCGATGCTGAAATAAACAATAACGACTTTACTTTAGACGTATATCCATCAAGCCAACCTGTATATAAAGGACTTGTTGATAACGGTTATATTTCTAAACTTATTGAGAACGGCGCTGTAATTAAAACGGCTTTCTGTGGCCCTTGCTTTGGTGCAGGTGACGTTCCACAAAATAACGGGTTATCAATCCGTCATACAACGAGAAACTTTGAAAGCAGAGAAGGTAGCAAGCCTGCAAACGGTCAACTTTCTGCAGTTGCACTCATGGATGCAAGAAGTATTGCTGCAACGGCTAAAAATGGTGGTGCTATCACTTCTGCTATGGATGAAGCATATTCTAACAAGGTTAAAAAATACCGTTTTGATAACAAGATTTATAGAGCAAGAGTGTTTAACGCTGTAAATGGTGGAGATGCTAAAAAAGATTTAGTTTACGGACCAAACATTGCAGACTGGCCAAAAATGCAAGCGTTAAAAGATGATTTACTTCTAAAAGTTGTGTCAGTATTAAACGACCCTGTGACTACAACTGACGAACTTATTCCATCAGGCGAAACATCTTCATATCGTTCTAACCCACTTAAGCTTGCTGAGTTTGCTCTTTCTAGAAAAGACCCATTATACGTTGGTAGGGCTAAGGCTGTTAGAGACGGCGCTTTCCCAAGTGAATTAGGGCTTGATGAAAGCAAAACAACTTATGGAAGCGTTGTTTGTTCAATTAAACCGGGCGACGGTTCTGCAAGAGAACAAGCAGCATCTTGCCAAAGAGTTTTAGGTGGCGTTGCAAACATTGCTTATGAATATGCAACAAAGAGATATCGTAGCAACCTTATTAACTGGGGTATGATACCTTTCCTTGCTGAAAAGAACGATTTTGCTATCGATGAATATATCTTAATTAAAGACGTTAAAAAAGGCATTGAAAACGGAGCAAAAGAATTCAAGGCAGTTATCCTTGGCGAAAACAAGAGGGAAATCACCTTAAAAATGGATGCTTTAACCGATGCAGAAAAACAAATTATCCTTAAAGGTTGTTTAATCAACTACTATAGGGGTTAACAGGGCATTATAGCAACTAAACAAAACAAAAAGGCAACGAAAAATCGTTGCCTTTTATCATTTTAAATTATCTATTTAGGTCGATTTAAAACTATCTATTTAAGACAATAGCTTTCTAAAATTTCAAAAAAGAGCATAAATATATATACAGCAATAGCATAAAGGGGGAACTATGGGGTTTATAGATAATATTAGAGATTGTTTTTGTCAAAACGAACTTCCTGCCGAGTGCGCATATCGTGCAGTTTTATTTGGCGAGAGTGCAGGGTATTTTGAAAACGTGAAAAGCATTGTTAGTTATGAAAAAGAGCAGGTTGTTTTGTCCTTAAAAAACGGGGGATTAAAGGTTAGTGGCAAAGACCTTTACATAAAAAAATATTGTTTAGGAGACGTGGTGGTTTGCGGAAAAATACTAAGCGTGGAAAGAATTTTTTAGGTGTTAAAAACACATATTTAGTGCAAGGACTAAATCTTGATAGATTTTTGCTTTTAGCAAAAAATAAGGGCATAACGCTATATGATATTAAAAAAATCACTAATAAACAGCTGATAGTTAGCGTTTCTATTAAAGAAAGTGCAAAATTTTTTGCAATTGCAAAAGAATTGTGTTATAATATAAAAAAAATTAAAGAAAAGGGCTTAACTTTGCCACTACTTATGCTCTGGCGAAAGATAGGCATAGCCCTTGGCACTATAATATTTTGCATAGCCTGTTATGTTTATAACGATTTTATTTACGGCTTTAATTTTACGGGCAGTGGAAGTGTTTATGAAAGAGAAGTGCTTTCTTACTTAAATAGCGTTGGAATAAAACCATATACACGGTTTTCAGATATAAATACACAAAGGCTAGAAGACCAAATTTTAGCAGCAAGTCCACATCTTTCTTTTGTGGGAATAACTAAACAAGGCAACACTCTTTGCTTTGACCTTGCCCTTGCAAACGAAAACACAGACACTCTTTTGGGCAACGTTTATTCCTTAAAAAGTGAGGTTAGTGGGGTTATAGAAAGGATAAAGATATATCGTGGCACAGCACTTGTTAAAGAAGGTGACCTAGTCAATTGTGGCGACTTGTTAGTTGATGGATATATGATTATCAAAGAGCAAACTGTTAAAATAAACGTTATAGCAACGGTTTCTATAATCGTTGAAAAACAGTTTACTTATATCGACAAGGAAAGGGGGCAAGAGCAAAAGGCAACGCTACTTGCAAAAGCAATGCTTGGCGATGAAGATATTGTATCAACCTCAACTAATTGCACTCAAGAGCAAGATGCTTTCGTTTATACAACAACGATAAAATATAGATATATAATATATGTAGGATAAAAAAGGATAAGATTATGTTGAAAACAAAATCACAAAAAATTGAAGACTGGACAGGCAAAGACGTGTTCTTAAACGTTTTGGTTTACGTTATAAACATAGCCATAATAAGTGGTCTATTTTTGCTTACTATTTACGTAGACGGCATGTCGGGTGGCAAGAACAATATCACAAGTTTCTTAAAAAACCTTGCTTCTCCGTTTAGATTTCTTACAATGCTCATACTTATATTTTCCGTTATGGCATTATATTTTTTATATGAAGATAGAAACTTCTTAAAAAACCCAGCTAACTCGGAAATGCTTTTTTTAATTATAGAGCTTTCAATTGTTGCTTGCTTTGCAAGTGGAAATTACGTTGACACCTATCTTCGTCCACTTGCACTAGTTGCACTACTTACGTTGTTTTTAACAGACAAGAGAAAAGCCTTTTTCATGAATATAATATTCTGTATTCTTATATTCTTGTTCGATTCATTTACAGCAAACGTAGAAACGGGCAAATATCCATCGCTAATCATGGGCTTTTCATCAGGCGTTATCGCATCGCTTTGTATGGATAAAGTGTTTTCTAGGCTAAAACTTTTGGCAATGAGTTTTTTGGTGGCACTTCCATCGCTCATAAGTGTTGCAATAACACTTGTAGAACATATCGAAGCAGCAGACAACGTTGTTGTTGATTTAATTTGTGCAACGGCATCAGGTCCACTTTCAGTATCAATATTTATGGTGCTTTTGCCTATATTTGAAGCAATATTCAAAAAAGTGTCGTGCTTTAAGTTCTCAGAACTCATTGAGCATAACGCAAAACTCGTTAAAAAACTTATTCAACAAGCACCTGGCACGTTTAACCACTCTATAGTAGTTTCTAATATTGCAGAAGCTTGCGCTTTAGCAATAGGAGAAGACGGCTTGCTTGCAAGAACTTGTGCATATTATCACGATATAGGAAAATTAAGAAGACCAGAATTCTTTAAAGAAAACCAAGCTGACGGCGAAAATCCACATGATGACTTGACGCCAGAACTATCGGCAAACATTATCAAATCTCATGCACAAGATGGATATGACTTAATTATGAAAAATCGTTTGCCAAAAGAGATTGCAGACGTTTGTAGAGAACATCACGGAACTCTTCCAATTTTGTATTTTTATGGCAAAGCACAAAAATATACCGATGGCGACGTTGACCTTGCGCAATATAGTTATGCAGGACCAAAGCCAAGCACCAAGATAGCGGCAATTATTATGATTGCAGATGGTTGTGAGGCAGCTGCAAGAACGCTTCAAGACCGTTCAAGAGAAAACGTTAAAGCAGTTGTTAGAAAAATCGTAAACGAAAGAATGCAACTCGGTCAGTTTGAAGAATGTGAAATCACGTTAAACGAACTTAACATTATAATTCATACAGTTGTTAACCACTTAACAGGTGTATATCACAGCAGAATAGAATATCCAAAAGTTAGTCTTGATGGAATGGGAGTGTAAAAAACATGGGCAAAATTAAATTAGAATGTTTAGATAGAAATCCAAAGTTAAGAAAAGTTGCAAAAGCCGTTTATAAAGTGCTTGGTCAAAAATCTTTTTTCAAAGCAGAAGTTATTTTTCAAGACGGCGAGTATATGCAATATCTAAATAAAACAACACGTGGCAAGGACAGTATAACAGACGTTTTATCTTATCCAAGTATGGAAGGAATAAGAGGAAAAATCTTAACTCCGAACGAATGTAAAACAGAGCTTGAAGGGAAATATATTTTTCTTGGCTCTATAGTGCTTTGTGATGAAAAAATTCGCGAACAAGCAAAAGAATATGGACATAGTGAACAAAGAGAAAGGGAATATTTGGTAGTTCACGGACTTTTACATTTATTCGATTATGACCATATGACCGATAGTGATAAACTTGAAATGAGAACAAAGGAAAAGCAAATTATGAAAATGCTTTATCCAAAAGAGAGTCAAGAAGACTAATTATAAGTGGGAAAAGAAAAAGTTAGGAAGAAAGGAAGAATAATGAAAAGTGGATTCGTAGCAGTCGTGGGTAGGGCAAACGCAGGAAAAAGCACTTTGATAAACGTGCTTGTTGGTGAAAAAGTTGCAATTGTTTCGCCAAAGCCACAAACGACGAGAGATAGAATTTTGGGCGTGCTTACTACAGACGAATATCAAATTGCATTTGTTGATACGCCGGGTATTTATAAGGCCGATAATCTTTTGAATTCAGTAATGCAAAAGACCACAGCCGATGCAAGCCAAGACGTTGACCTTGTGCTATTTGTTATCGATGCGCACGAGGGTTTAAGCGAAACTGATAAAACGCTTGTTAAAAAGTATTCTAAGCAAAGCGTTCCAACCGTTTTAGTTCTTTCAAAAACCGATATTATGAACGAAAGTTTATTGATATCTGAACTAAAAGAACTCTCTAGCGAAGGTTTAGATATAGTGCCTGTTTCTGCAAGAAAAAATAAAAATTTGAAAGAACTTTTAAAAGTTATACTTTCAAAACTTCCAGAAGGCGAAAAGATTTTTAAAGACGATATAGTTTCGGATAGGTCTTATAAGTTTATGATTTCCGAGATTATGCGTGAGAAAATTTTACTTAAGTTTGACAAAGAAATTCCACACGGAATTGCCATAATTATAAACAAATTCTTTTTAAGGGAAAACGGCAATACCTATGAAATTAATCTTGATATCGTATGCGAAAAGCCTAACCACAAAGCCATTTTGATTGGCAAAGGTGGAAAGGCGATAAAAGAAGTTTCTTCTTTTGCAAGGCAGGATATGGAAAAGTTTTTGGGCAAAAAGGTTTTCTTAACCACATATATTAAGGTTAAAGAAGATTGGAGAAACAGCGCTGGGCTTATGAAAGAATATGGCTATGGCGAAGAAAACATGTAGAAAAAAGCCTAAAACAAAAGAATATTATGCCTAAATTTCACACAAACTAGTAGTGGGGGAATTTATGGCAAAAAATCAAAAACCAGAAAACAATAAAAAAGATGATATAGGCGAAGTTGCTTGGGAACTTTTTAAAACGACGGGAATTGCTTCACATTATCTCTTTTACAGAAAACTTAACAAATAGAGTTAAATATGGAAGAAAAACAAAACGGCATAGTTTTAAGCTCAATAAACTTTTCTGAAAATGATAAGTTGTTAAACATTTTCACCTTAAACAAAGGTGTTGTTTGTGCTAAAATTAAAGGCGTAAAAAAGGCAGGTGCAAAATTAAAATTTGCAGCCGAGCCTTTTTGTTTTGCCGAATTTATTTTTTCTAAAACAGGCGAAAAACGCATGGTTATCGGCGCTTCGCTTATAGATAGTTTTTATCCGGTTAGAGAAAATATTTATAAGTATTTTTGCGCTGGCACCGTGGTTGAGTTCATTAAACGATTTTATCAAGAAGAAATTGTTGATGAAGTGGAGTTTATGCTTGCCGTTTCAACGTTGAAAGAAATTGCTTATACAGAAAACTATTTGTCTGCGCTAGTTAAGTTTTTAATACTCGCCTTAGAAAATTATGGGTTCGGCTTAAAGTTAGACGGCTGTTTTTATTGTGATAGCGAGATAAAAGAAAGAACCTTTTTTGATTATAGAAACGGTGCGTTTATTTGCGAAAAGTGCTTTGATAACGTAGGAAGGGAGATAAACGGAATAACCTTAAGTGCGTTAATAAAGGCAAAAAATAATAGTTTAACCGACGAACACCAAGGCACAAAAAAGGCGCTTAGGCTTTTAGAATATTACATAAAGAATAGAACTGAAGAAGAAATAAAGTCTTTGAAAGAGTTAATTGATATTTTAAATTAATCAAAAAAACCATATAAAAACCTTAAATAGTCAATAATTAGGTGAAAAATTTTTATACAAATGCAAAAAATACGAAAATTTATATAAAATAGTTGAAAAAAATTTATAGATGTAGTAAAATAGATAGGCTAAAAAAATATAAAGTTAAAACAAATACTTTGGAGGATAAATTTAATGAAGTATATTTATTTATTCAGTGAAGGCAACGGACAAATGAGAGAATTGCTTGGTGGTAAGGGTGCAAACCTTGCTGAAATGACAAATCTCGGCATGCCTGTTCCACGTGGTTTCACAATCACAACTGAAGCGTGCACACAATATTATGCTGATGGTGAAAAAATCAACAGCGAAATTCAAGCACAAATTATGGAATACGTAGCAAAACTTGAAGAAGTCACAGGCAAAAAGTTTGGCGATTTATCAAACCCACTTTTAGTTTCTGTTCGTTCTGGTGCAAGAGCATCAATGCCAGGTATGATGGATACAATCCTTAACCTTGGTTTGAACGACATCGTTGTTGAAAAGTTTGCTGAAAAGACAGGCAACAGAAGATTTGCTTACGACTCTTATCGTAGATTTATTCAAATGTATTCAGACGTTGTTATGGAAGTTGGTAAGAAATACTTTGAAGAACTTATCGACAAAATGAAAGAAGAAAAGGGTGTTAAGCTTGATACAGAACTCACAGCTGATGACCTTAAAAATCTTGCTGAACAATTCAAGGCTGAATATAAAGCAAAAATCGGTGCTGAATTCCCACAAGATCCAAAAGAACAACTCTTTGGTGCTGTAAGAGCAGTATTCCGTTCATGGGATAACCCAAGAGCTATTTACTACAGAAGAATGAACGATATCCCTGCAAGCTGGGGTACAGCAGTTAACGTACAAGAAATGGTGTTCGGTAATATGGGCAACACTTCTGGTACAGGCGTTGCTTTCTCACGCAACCCATCAACAGGTGAAAAAGGTTTATATGGTGAATACTTAATGAACGCACAAGGCGAAGACGTTGTTGCCGGCGTTAGAACACCACAAACTATCGACCAACTTAAACAAGAAAATCCAGCAGTTTATGAACAATTCGTTAAAATTGTTGCTAAACTCGAAGACCACTATAGAGATATGCAAGATATGGAATTTACTATTGAAGATGGCAAACTCTTTATGTTGCAAACAAGAAACGGTAAGCGTACAGCTGCTGCAGCTCTCAAGATTGCTTGCGACTTAGTTGACGAAGGCATGATTGATGAAAAGCAAGCCGTTCTTATGATTGACCCAAAACAACTTGATGCACTTTTACACCCACAATTCGATGCTAAGGCATTAAAGAGCGCTAAGCCTATCGGCTGTGCACTTCCTGCATCTCCAGGTGCTGCTTGTGGTAAGGTTGTATTTACTGCAGAAGACGCTACAGAATGGGTGACAAAGAAAGGCGAAAAAGTTATCCTCGTTAGACTTGAAACATCACCAGAAGATATCGAAGGTATGCACTATGCACAAGGTATCTTGACAGTTCGTGGTGGTATGACGTCACACGCAGCCGTTGTTGCTCGTGGTATGGGTACATGTTGCGTTTCTGGTTGTGGCGAAATCAAAATCGACGAAGAAAAGAAAACTTTCTCACTCGGTGGAAAGACTTTCGTTGAAGGTGACTACATTTCACTTGATGGTTCAACAGGTAATATCTATGGCGAAGCAATCCCAACAGTTCCTGCATCAATTTCTGGTTATTTTGGCAGAATTATGGATTGGGCTGATAAATATCGTTCACTTGAAGTTAGAACAAATGCTGATACTCCAAAGGATGCAAAACAAGCTCGTTCATTTGGTGCACAAGGCATTGGTCTATGCAGAACAGAACACATGTTCTTTGAAGCAGACAGAATTAAAGCAATGAGAGAAATGATTGTTTCTGACACAGTTGAACAAAGAGAAAAGGCTCTTGAAAAACTTCTTCCAATGCAACAAGGTGACTTTGAAGCACTTTACGAAGCAATGGAAGGCAACCCAGTAACAATTCGTTTCCTTGACCCACCACTACACGAATTCGTTCCAACAGCAGAAGAAGATATCGTTGCACTTGCAAAAGAAATGGGCAAAACTGCTGAAGATATTAAGGCAACAATCGCAGGTCTTCACGAATTCAACCCAATGATGGGACACCGTGGTTGCAGACTTGCTGTCACATATCCAGAAATCGCAGTAATGCAAACAAAAGCTGTTATCGGCGCTGCAATTTCTGTTAGCAAAAAGCACCCAGCATGGAACATCGTTCCAGAAATCATGATTCCACTTGTTGGCGAAATCAAAGAACTTGCTTTCGTTAAGGCTTTAGTTGTTAACACTGCTGATGAATGCATTGCAAACGCAGGCGTTAAACTTACATACAAAGTTGGCACAATGATTGAAATCCCAAGAGCAGCTCTTACTGCAGATGAAATTGCTAAAGAAGCAGAATTCTTCTCATTTGGTACAAACGACTTAACACAAATGACATTTGGTTTCTCTCGTGACGATGCTGGTAAGTTCTTAAATGCATATTATGAAAAGAAGATTTATGAAGACGACCCATTTGCTAAGCTTGACCAAATCGGTGTTGGTAGATTAGTTGAAACTGCTGTTAAACTTGGTAAGACAACTCGTCCAAACATCAAACTTGGTATCTGTGGTGAACACGGTGGTGACCCATCTACAATCGAATTCTGTCATAAGACAGGTTTGACATACGTTTCATGCTCACCATTCAGAGTTCCAATTGCTCGACTCGCTGCTGCACAAGCACAACTCAAATTTCCTAGGTAATTGAGTTAAAGGGCTTTAGTTCATAATAAAACAAAAGAAGTTGAAGCCAAATGTTTTGCTAGTGCAAAGCATTTGGCTTCATATTATTTATAAGGAGAAAACAAATGTCAGATAACATAATCGTTATATGTTTGTTGCTAGTAGTTGGTTTAGTTTTAATTATTAAAGGTGGCGACTATTTCGTTGATGGAGCAAGTTGGCTTGCAGAAGTAAGTGGCATACCAAAGTTTATTGTCGGTGCTACCATAGTTAGCATTGCAACGACCTTGCCTGAAATAGTGGTTTCGTTAATTTCAGCAAAATCAAGTCCTGATATGGCAATAGGTAATGCCGTTGGCTCGGTTGTTTTTAATACGGGTATCATTATGGCAATAGCACTCATTGCTCAGCCATTTATGATTAAAAGAAAAGATTATGCGTTTAAGGGCATACTTTTAACAGTGGTTATGGGCTTGCTTTTTGCCTTTTCACTTTTTGGTATGGAAAGCAAAACAATTTCTCTTAACACAAACGGACTTTTTGGCTACGTTGGTTCGGCTATACTTTTAGTATTGTTCATCGTGTTTATTGTTGAAAACGTTGTTTCGGCAAAAAAACACGCAACAGAAGCACAAGAAGATGAAAAAATTGTGGCAACAAAAAAGAGTGTTACAATCAACCTATTAAAGTTGATTTTAGGTGCTGTCGCTATTGGTGGTGGCGCAATCTTGTTAAAGGACAATGCTGAACAACTTGCTATTAAGTTAGGCCTATCAGAAGCACTTATCGGGGTGACGATTTTGGCGATAGGAACGTCGCTTCCAGAACTTGTGACAATGATTATTGCCGTTAAAAAAGGTCAAGCAAGTTTAAGCATTGGCAATATTATCGGCGCAAACACAATAGACCTTGCAATCATTTTGCCTCTCAGTGCATTTATTGCAGGTGGAAGTGGACTTTTAGTTTCTGGATTGCACCTATTTATCACAATGCCAGTCACACTTTTGATTATAGCAATAGGTATTATTCCAACGCTAATTTTCAAAAAATTTACTAGAACCCAAGGCGTTATGATGTTTGCAATTTATCTAGCATATTTTGTGTTTAACATTGTTTACGTTTTAGCATAATGAGTAAAAAACGTAATGTTAGGCAAGCAACTTTAGTTGCTTGCCTTTTTTGTTATAAAAATGAGAAAAATAAAAGCAAAGTTTTGTAAAAAAATTATAAAGACATTGACATGCATATAAAAAAATGTTAAAATTTTTATTGTATACTTATAGTAAAGGAAAAAGGTGCTAAAATGATTGAACTTATTAACGTGTGTAAAAAATACGTGACTAAAGCAGGGGATACCCAAGCATTGAACAACGTTAGTATAAAATTTGCTGATAAGGGTTTGGTTTTTATTCTTGGTAAAAGTGGTTGTGGTAAAACAACTCTTTTAAATATGATAGGTGGTCTTGATAGTATAGATAGTGGCGAGATTATTATAGATGGAAAAAAGTTCTCTGAATTTTCACCAAAAGATTATGATAGCTATAGAAATACTTTAGTTGGGTTTGTGTTTCAAGAATATAACCTACTTTCCGACTATAATATAGGCAAAAATATAAACATAGCAAACGAGTTGCAAGGAAGCAACGCAAAAGAAGAAGATATAGCAAAGCTTTTAACAACCGTAGAAATCGGTGGATATGAAAATAGAAAGCCTTATCAACTTTCAGGTGGTCAAAAGCAAAGGGCATCTATAGCAAGGGCGCTAATAAAAAATCCTAAGATTGTGCTTGCAGACGAGCCGACTGGCGCACTAGATAGTGCAACGGGCGTGCAAGTTATGGAACTACTTAAAGAACTTTCTAAAGAAAAGCTAATTGTCGTTGTTTCTCACGAGGCAGACTTTGCTGAAAAATATGCAGATAGAATTATAAGGCTTGTTGACGGAAGGGTGGTTGAAGACATCACTCAAAAAGACGTTGAAATGACGCAAGTAGTTCACGAATTTGAAGACGAGTTGGTTGTTAAAGCAGGTGCCGACCTTAGCGATGAAGACACTAAAAAACTTACTAAAGCTATCAAAGAAAACAAAAAAATTAACATAACTGAAAAAAGTTATTTTAAAGAAAGAAAAAACACCGAAAAAGAAGAATATAGCGAGCAAACGCAAAAGGAAAGCATTAAGTTTATTCAAAGTAAGATGAAGCTCAAAAGCGTTGCTGGATTAGGCTTAAAGTCGCTTGTTGCAAAACCAATAAGGCTTATTTTTACTGTACTTTTATCTATAATTGCCTTTGCCATGTTCGGCGTGTTTGATGCAGTTGCATCTTTCAATGATGAGAGAGGGTTGATAGCTCTTTTAAAAGGCGATAACTATAATTCTGTTTCTATTTATGCAGAATACAATAACTATGGCTATGAAAAAGTCAACTTTAAGTTGTCACAAGCGCAAATAAACAAGCTAAATAAAGAAACCAAATATTCTTTTAGGGGGATATACGATATTAGAGACCAAGAAGAATATGCAGAATATTTAAAAGAAAGGTCTAATTTTAACGAAGAACACATGATAAGCGACCCAAGCGTAGTGGGGAATTTAACCACCGGTGGAGATTATTATATCAAACACGTTAGTGGCATGGTTGAATTTAAGGAAAGCGAAATAGTTAACAAGGTTATTTTACCAAAGGAATATAACTATAAAATCATTTATGGAGATTATCCAACCTTAAAGAAAAGCAACGAAATGTATCAAGGTGTGGGCATTTCTTCTTATGTGGCAAAAAGTATTATAACGTATATGCGTTTAAATAGAAAGGAAGTGTTCGGTGGTAAAAAGGGCATTAAAGATATTGGCGACCTTGTCGGTGCAAATATTGGCTTGGGCAGTCTAAACACAAAATATTTTACTATTAAAGCAATTATCGATTGTGGCGATATTCCAGAAAAATATTCTAAGTTAAAAGAATCAACAGCAGGCACAATGACGGCGTTAACCGAAGATTTTACCACGTACATAAACACGGGGTGTTATCTAACTTTATTTTTACCAGATGGATACGTTCAAAATAGGAGAGACGAGTATAATAGAAAAACAGCATATTTTGCCGATTATGGCAATAGAGAGTTTTCAATTACTCAAAGTGGTCTTGACGTGCCTCTTACAAAATCAATTAAACCATATTTTTATAATACGGTTGAATTCAATGAAGAAAATACAATTTTGTTCGGCGACGTTGAAAACGGAAATGCATCACAAGGCACGCCACAACTAAACGCAGATGAAGTGCTTATAAGCGTAAACAATTTAAGATTGCTTTTTGATATTGAACATGATAAGTGTAGTGGTGCTTTACAAGCACAGTTTAGGGGCTTAACAGACGGGCTTATTGCTGAGCAAGACCTCGATACAAGAATTAGTAAAACAAGGCAACTACTCGAACTTATGAAATCTATTTATAATGATCAAAATTATAAATATGAATCTAATCAATATAGAAAGGTTCTTCAGTTTAACGAAATAAACGATGGTCAAGAAATTGAGCCTAAATTGCTCAAAGTGAAAGGATTTTACTTTGATACAAACAAAGATATGATAACAACTATTACTAACGTAAGTTATTATGAGCCGTTTGTCTTTTCAAACGAAGGGCTTAAGGCTTTAAGCATAAGCACCAATCAAGGATTCTATTCAAGGGCGATTTCAGGTCTTAAAGACAATTCTAGAGGGGCTACTTTGCTTGGCGAAATGATGGTCGAAGACGATGGATTTTGTTTAAGATGGTATAAAAACAGCATGGTAGACACTCTTAAAGCAAATTCTGGTTTCTTGAACCAACTCTTGCAATTATTCTTGTACATTTCGCTGATAATAATTGTGTTCTCAATGTTTATGCTTATGAACTATATAACAACGAGTATTGCGTCAAAAAGGCATGCAATCGGCATACTTAGGGCGCTTGGTGCTAAAGGCTCTAACATCTTTGTTATGTTTTTGTTTGAAAGTATAATTATAGCGCTCATAAACGGAATATTTGCAAGCGTTGTTGGATATATAGCAAGCATATTTGTTAATGCTTATATTTTAGACGTTATGAACATGACTATAAGCTTTGCACTATTCGGTTTAAGGCAAGTTTTAATTATCGTTGGCGTAAGTGTTGCCACGGGATTTGTGTCGTCGCTAATACCAATAAGAAAGATTATAAAAGAAAAGCCGGTTGCGCTTATTAGAAAAGAATCTTAAAATCGAAAAATAAAAAATCAGTCAATAAAGCCGACAAAGTTTTGTCGGCTTTATCTTTTTAAGGATAAACGAACTTTTTTTGTTTGATTTTTCATAAAATATGAGTATGTTAAACAAGGCGTATATAGATTTAAATATTCTTAGACAAAACGTAAAAAATATAAAAGCAAAACTAAGTCCATCGGTTAAATTTTGCGCTGTTGTAAAAGCCGATGGATATGGCCACGGAGCAGAACAAATAGCAAACGCAATTTACAAAGAGTGCGATTATTTTGCCGTTGCCCTTGTGCAAGAAGGGATAAGCCTTAGACAAAGTGGCATTGACAAAGATATTTTGGTGTTAACGCCACCCGTTAATAGTGACTTAAAAGATGCTGTTTTTTACGACCTAACTTTAAGTGTGGATAATGTTTCCGTTTTAGATAAAATAGAAAGAGAAGCTAAAAGACAGTCAAAACGGATTAAAATTCATATTAAATACAACACGGGCATGAACAGGCTTGGAGTAGATAATTTAGAACAATTAGAAACCATTGCAAAAAAAATAATTTCTTCTAAATATCTATATTTAGACGGTTTATTTTCACATTTAGCATTTCCAGAAAATAAAAAAAGCACAAATATTGCACAAAACAAGTTTTTGCTTGCAAATAATTTGATTAAAGGTTATAATAATAAAGCAATATGTCATTTGTCGGCAAGTGGTGGTTTTTTGGCTAAAGTTTATAGCGATATGGTTAGGATTGGAATTTTAATGTATGGCTACAAGCCTTTTCCAAGTAAATTCGTTAGCGTAAAACCAATTATGAAAATATATGCACCACTAGTTAAAAAACGCACCTTAAAAAAGGGCGATAATTGCTTATACGGAAGTGCTAAGTTGAATTGTGCAAAACGACTTTCTATCGTTCGGTTTGGTTATGCAGACGGCTTGCCTAGGCAAAAAACAGCAAGGCAGTTTAACAACAGGTGTATGGACTTAACGGCACTTGAAAAGGCAAAGGTGACTAAAAAAGGCGTGCTTATAATGGGCAATGCAGACGTTGTTGCAAAAAAATATAACACAATTAGTTATGAAGTTTTAACAAAGTGTGCTATAAGGTCGCAAAAAATTTATATACGTTAGGTGAAATATGAAATATTACTTAAAAAAGTTTTTTCTACTATTTGTTTATCTAATTTCCTCTGGCATAATTAGTTCGGGGGTGCTTACAATTGAGGGCTTGCCTTGGCTTAAGCTTTTGCTTCTTGTTGCCAACCTTGCTTTGTTTGTGTTTATTTATTGTGCAATTGCATTTAAAGATGGCGAAAAAGCACTTATGGTGCGTGTTTCAAACGATAAAATGAGAGAATTAATTGTGCAAACTGGCAATGACTATAAATTAGATTTAGATGGTGAATTTACGGTTAGAAAAGGTTTTATAACGGGCGCTACCACTTGTATTCCACTATTAATATTTTTACTTTTAGATTTATTAATTGGAAATCCAAATAACGTTGCAGTAAAAGTTCTTCAATTATTGTATATGGTATTTTATGGTTTTTTCAATATAGATTTTTTAAGTGCTCATAGAACGGTGCTTTATGCATCTTATTTATGGACGCTTATTGCAATTCCTTTTCTTATTGTGCTTCATGGCGTTTTCTTCTATTTAGGTGGTAGAAAAATGCAAGCTCAACAAGATAAAATTAAAGAAACACATAAAAAGTTTTATGGTGAATAATTTTGCGAATAGTTGCTGGAAAGTATAGGGGCAGAACTCTTTTAGAATTCAGTGGTGAAGATATTCGCCCAACTGCAGATAGGGTTAGAGAAAGCCTTTTTAACATAATTCAAAACAAAACGGCAGGGAGCGTGTTTTTAGACCTTTACTCAGGAACGGGTGCAATGGGTATAGAAGCACTTTCAAGATATGCAAAAAGCGTTGTTTTTAACGATTTATCTAAAAGCAGTTTGGCGCTTTTAAGAAAAAATCTTGAAAAAATAAAGATTGATGATGAGTTTGAAGTCTCAAATCAAGATGCTGTAAGATTTTTAAATACAACACAAAAAAAATTTGATATCATATTTATAGACCCACCATATAAAAGCGATAAAAAAAGGGACAGCCTATCACATTGTGCACCAGTTTTAAATGATGACGGAATTGTTATCTTTGAAGATGAAAACGAGTGGCAGGGTGAAATTGAAGGACTTATGGTATATGATAAAAGAAAGTATGGAAGGGTGCATTTAACGTTTTTTAAAAAAGAGGAAAAATAATGAAAGTTTGTGTTTTTGCAGGGACGTTTGACCCTATAACAATAGGTCACACTTTTGTTATAGAAAAGTGTTTGGAAATATTTGACAAGGTTGTTGTGGCACTTGGCATAAATCAAGATAAAAAACCTATGTTTGATTTACAGTCACGCAAAAAAATGATAGAACTTGCCGTTGGCAATAACGATAGGGTTGAAATAGCAAGTTTTGAAGGTATGTTAGTTGACTTTATGAAGAAAAACGATATTAAAGTTAACGTTAGGGGCATAAGGGATTTAGACGATTATAAATACGAAACCACAATGGAAAGATATAATAGGGATATGTATAGTGAAATGACAACCATATATATTCCAACACCAAAGGAGTTGGTGCATATCAGTTCAAGTGCAATAAGAAGCATTTTGAATTTAGGTGCTGACCCAAGCGAGTATTTACCAAAAGCCGTTTGCGAGTTTATATCGGCTGAAAGATTAGGCAAATAATAAAAGTAATAATAAAATTAATGACTGCACATAAAAGTTTTGCTTTTATAAATGGTGCAGTCTTTATTTTTGCTTTTTTTAAATACGCAACAGATTGCATTATTACCGAAAGGCCACCAAACCCACAAATAAAAGCGCAAAGGGGTAGCGTAAGCGTGCTGATAGGCAGTGTTGACAAAATTTTCAAGCCTTGTGTGCTTTCAATAAGACCAAAAGCAAGTGCCTTTGCCGTGTCAAAATTCCCTAACAAAAGTGCAAGTAAGTTTATTATAGGATTTAATAAATTTAAGCCGAATAAAATTGATGAAAATATGTAAAAAATAGTTATAATGGCACCCACAACAAGCACTGATATTACCGAGGAATAGGCACTTTCATATAAAATATTGTCTATTTTTTTATTTGACAAAAAAGGCTTGCTGTTAGGCTTGTCGTTTTTATTATAATTTGAAAAAATTATACCTATAATTATTGCAGATAAAAAATTGCTTATAAGCAAAACTAAACCGATAGTGGTGCTATTAAACATTATGCTTCCCACACTGCTGATTAAAAACATTGGCGAAGAAGTTGAGCAAAAAGTAGATGCCCTAATTGCCTCGTTTTCCCCGATAGCATTCTTTTCTTTTAGGTCGCTAACGATTTTAGCGCCTATAGGATAGCCTGCAATAAGGCTCATAAAAAAAGCGTATCCACATGCTCCACTTACGTTAAAAAGTCGTTTAGTGAGTGGCGAAAATTTATTAGAAATTTTACTTGTTATGCTAAGAGAAGATAGAACTGCCGTTATAAAAAAATATGGTAGCATTGCAGGAAGTATTAGCGATATCCACAAGTTAATTCCTTGCAGTGTAAGTGCAGAAAAACCCTTGCCTAGCGATAAAATTAGCGAAAAGCAAATTAAAGATAAGAAAAATGTAATAGAAAGAAAAGTGTTTATTTTTTTAACCATAATATATTGTATTATGGCTTGAAAAAAAATATAGAATATGTTAAAATATTTTTATGAATTTATTTGATATATTAAATGAACAAAACGCAAATGCAAATATCCCACTTGCAGAAAGAATGAGGGCAAAAACACTATCAGATTTCGTTGGTCAAGAACATATTGCAAAAGAAACGAGTTTGCTTAGAAGGGCTATTAAACTTGATAGGCTTGGCAGTTGTATTTTTTGGGGGCCACCAGGCTGTGGCAAAACAACGCTTGCAAACGTTATTGCAAACAGCACCAACAATAATTTTGTAAAGTTAAACGCCGTTAGTAGTGGCGTTAATGACGTGAAACAGGTTGTAGAAAAAGCCAGAGAGTCGTTAAAACTTTATGGTAAGAAAACCTATCTACTTCTCGATGAATGTCATAGGTTTAACAAAACACAAAGTGATAGTTTGCTTCCTGCTATTGAGCAAGGGGATATTATTTTTATAGGTTCAACAACCGAAAATCCTTATGCTTCAATGACCCCTGCTATCGTTTCTAGATGCAGGGTGTTTGAACTTAAAAAATTAACCGAAAAAGATATTGTCGGAGCATTAAACAAGGCGCTTAACGACAAGGAAAAGGGGCTTGGAAACTATGACCTTTGCGTTAGCGAACAGGCAATAAAACATATTGCACGCATGGCTGACGGCGATTTAAGGGTGGCATACAATGCTTTAGAGCTTGCTTGCTTAACAACAAACCCTGATAAAAACGGAAAAATTAATGTCACTTTAAAAGATGCTGAAGAATCTATTCAACAAAAGGCAATGTCTTATGACGTGAATTTATATTACGATATACTTTCGGCATTTTGCAAAAGTTTAAGGGGAAGCGACTCAGATGCAGCGCTATACTATATGCAAAGGCTTATCCAAGGCGGGTGCGACCCACTCTTGCTTGCAAGAAGGCTAATCGTTCACTCGGCAGAAGACGTGGGGTTGGCAGACCCTAATGCTTTGATAGTTGCAACAAACGCAATGCTTGCGTTTGAAAGGTTAGGGCTCCCAGAAGGGCTTATCCCACTATCCGAAGCAGTAATTTACGTGTGCGAGGCAGAAAAATCAAACAGTGTTGTAGAGGCTATGCAACTTGCAAAGGAAGATGCAATTAAAGAAAAGGACGACAATATTCCTGCGCACTTAAAAAATTATGAGTTTGCATCAAAAGAAGACAAAGAGAAAAAAGGGCTTTATAAATATCCACATAACTATGGTGGATACGTAGAGCAACAATATTTGCCAGATAAACTTGTTGGCAAAAAATATTATATTCCAAAAGATAACGGATACGAAAAAACAGTAAAACAAATAAGAAGGAATAAAGGCAAAAAGGTATAACATGGACTATTCATTAAAACTCAGCAAAGAATTTAACCTAAAAGTAGAACACTCAGCAAATATTATAAGACTAATTGAAGAAGGCAACACCATTCCATTTATCGCGAGATATAGAAAAGAACAAACGGGTTCTTGCGACGACCAAGTTTTAAGGGAATTTGCAGATAGGCTTAAATATTTGGGCAACCTTGATAAGAGAAAGCAAGAGATTGCCGATTCTATCACAGAACAAGGCAAGATGACCGATGAAATTATGATTGCTCTTGGCTCTGCAGAAACTTTAACCGAAGCTGAAGATATTTATCGCCCATTTAAGCAAAAGAGAAAGACAAGGGCGTCTATGGCTATCGAAAAGGGACTTATGCCACTTGCAGAGTTTATTTTAGAGCAAAATATAGGCGTGGACTTAGATAAAAAAGCAAGCGAATTTATTAGCGAAGAAAAGGGTGTTGAAACAAAAGATAGTGCTATCGCCGGTGCATCTGATATTATTGCAGAAAAGATTTCTGACGATGCCGAGCTTAGAAAAGTGCTTAGAAAAAAGGTTTTCGATTTAGGGGCTATAGCTTGCAAACTTTTAGAAAACGAAAATGCAAAAACATACGACATGTATGCTGAGTATAACGAAAAAATCCAAAAAATCCCATCACACAGAATTTTGGCAATCAACCGTGGCGAAAAGGAAGAGTGCTTAAAAGTAAACGTTGTTGTTGAAACAGAAGAATTTATAAAAGAAATAACAAATGCTTACGTTAAAAATGATGATAGGTGTGCCCAAATCGTTAAAGATGCAGGTACTGATGCTTATTCAAGACTTATCTTCCCATCAATCGAAAGAGAAGTAAGAAGCGAACTTACCGAAAAAGCAAGCGAACAAGCAATTAAAATGTTTGAAGTTAACCTTCGTCCATTACTTCTTCAACCACCACTAAAGGGCAAAACCATTTTAGGGTTAGACCCAGCGTATAGAACGGGTTGTAAAATCGCAGTTATTGACTCGGAAGGCAACGTTTTAGACACGGCTGTCGTTTTCCCAACCCCACCACAAAACAAGATAGAAGAAGCAAGCAAAACCTTGCTTTCACTTATAAAAAAACACAACGTTTCAATTATTTCAATAGGTAATGGAACTGCAAGTAAAGAATCGGAAATATTTGTTGCAAACCTAATTAAAGATAGTGGCTTAGCCCTTTCTTATGCCGTTGTAAACGAAGCAGGCGCATCTGTTTATAGCGCAAGCAAACTCGGTGCAGAAGAATTCCCAGACTTTGAGCCAGCACAAAGAAGTGCCGTTTCTATTGCAAGAAGACTTCAAGACCCACTCGCTGAACTTATTAAAATTGACGTTAAGTCAATCGGCGTAGGTCAATATCAACACGATATGCCAGAAGCAAGGCTTACCGAAGTTTTAGGTGGCGTTGTTGAAGATTGCGTTAACAGTGTTGGCGTGGACTTAAACACGGCATCGCCAAGTCTACTTTCTTACGTTGCAGGCTTAAACAAAGGCATTGCAAAAGAGATTGTTAAGTATAGGGCAGAAAAGCCATTTAGTAAGAGAGAAGACTTGCTTAAGGTTAAAAAGCTCGGTGCAAAAGCATTTGAGCAATGCGCAGGCTTTTTAAGAATCGTTGGGGGTAACGTGCTTGACAACACGGGCGTTCACCCAGAAAGTTATGTGGCAACGCAAAAACTTCTTGACTTTACAGGCTATACTTTAGAAGACGTTGCAAACGGAAAAATCGGCGACATTAAAGACCGAATCAATAAAATGAGCATAGAAAAGACAGCAGAGTTTTGCGAAATAGGCGTTCCAACCTTAAACGATATAGTAAGTGAACTATTAAAACCGGGTAGGGATATTCGTGATAGCCTTCCAAAGCCAATTTTAAGAAGTGACTTAATGGACCTTGCAGACTTAAAAGAAGGCATGGAAATAAACGGCACGGTTAGAAACGTTATAGACTTTGGCGTGTTCGTTGATATCGGCGTGCATCAAGACGGCTTAGTGCATATCTCTCAAATAAGCGATGGATATATTAAGCACCCATCAGACGTTTTAAAAGTTGGCGACTTAGTTAAGGTTAAAGTTTTAGGTGTTGACACCGTAAAGAAGAAAATTTCGCTCACAATGAAAACGGCAGACCTGCCTAACGGAATTGCTGTTAGCAACAATAAAACCGACAAGGAAAGAAAGCAAGGAAGAATTGATGCTAACAAGAAAAAAGAGCAAAGAAAGCAAATGTCAGATAAAGACTTAAAAGAATATCTATTAAGAAAATTCGGTAGATAAACAAAAATTATAGAATATTTTTTATAAATTTAGCGTAAAAACAAAATAGCCTAAAAATATTTAAAAATTTTTGGTTATTACTGGCATATTCTATTGACAAATTAAAATAGTCGTGTATAATTAGTGTTAGCACTTTAACCTAGAGAGTGCTAAAATTGACAAAACAAGAAACAAAGAATAAGGAGTATATATATGAAGGTTAAACCATTGTTCGACAAAGTAGTTGTTGAAAGTTTGGAAATTCAAGAAAAAACACAAAGTGGCTTTTATTTGCCAACTGCATCACAAGAAAAGCAACAAATGGCAAAGATAATTGCTGTTGGCCCTGGTGGCATTGTTGACGGCAAAGAAATCGTTATGCAAGTTAAAGAAGGGGACGTAATTTTATATTCAAAATATGCAGGCAGTGAATTTAAAGTTGACGGCAAGGAATTAACAATTATTCGTCAAAGCGACATTTTGGCGATTGTAGAATAAGGAGAGAAAAAAATGGCTAAACAATTAAAACATGGTGAAGAAGCAAGAAAAGCACTCCAAAAGGGTGTGGACACACTTGCTGATACAGTTAAAATCACTTTAGGACCGAAGGGTAGAAACGTAGTTTTAGACAGAAAGTTTGGCGCACCACTCATCACTAACGACGGTGTGACAATTGCAAAGGAAATAGAGCTTGAAGACGCTTTTGAAAATATGGGTGCTTCAATTGTAAAAGAAGTTTCAACAAAGACAAACGACGTTGCTGGTGACGGCACAACAACAGCAGTTATTTTAGCACAAGCAATGATTGGTGAAGGTCTTAAAAACGTTGCTGCAGGTGCAAACCCTGTTATCCTTAAAAAGGGTATTGCTGGCGCAGTTGCTGTTGCAACAGAAGAACTTAAAAATATTTCTAAGCCTGTAAAGGATAAAAACGGAATTAATCAAGTTGCTTCAATCTCTGCTGGCGACAATACTGTTGGCGAACTTATTTCAGAAGCAATGGAAAAGGTTGGTAAAGACGGCGTTATCACTATCGAAGAATCAAAGACAATGAAAACAGAACTTTCAACTGTTGAAGGCATGCAATTCGACAGAGGTTATGCTTCTGCATATATGGTGACAAACACAGACAAAATGGAAGCAGTGTTAGAATCACCTGTAATTTTAATCACAGACAAAAAGATTTCTGCTATCCAAGAAATTTTACCTGTAATTGAGCCTATCGCTCAACAAGGCATGAGACTACTTATCATTGCTGAAGAAGTTGAAGGCGATGCCTTAGCGGCACTCGTTGTAAACAAACTCAAAGGCGTGTTCAACTGCGTTGCTGTTAAAGCCCCAGGATTTGGCGATAGAAGAAAGGCTATGCTCGAAGACATCGCAATTTTAACAGGTGGCACAGTAATTTCTTCTGAACTCGGTTATGAATTCAAAGACGTGACAATGGATATGCTAGGTCGTGCAGGCACAGTTAAGGTTGATAAAGATAACACAACAATTATCAACGGCGCTGGTGACCCTAACGCTATCGAAGCAAGAAAACAAGCTATCAAAGCACAAATTGCTGAAACAACGTCTGATTATGATAGAGAAAAATTACAAGAACGTCTTGCTAAACTTGCTGGTGGCGTTGCAGTTATCAACGTTGGTGCAGCAACAGAAGTTGAAATGAAAGAAAAGAAACTCCGTATCGAAGATGCTCTTAACGCAACAAAGGCTGCCGTTCAAGAAGGTATCGTTCCAGGTGGTGGTATTGCTCTTATTTCAACAATGAAAGCATTAAATAGTTATATCGAAACGTTATCTGGCGATGAAAAGACAGGTGCTCAGATTGTTCTTAAGGCTGTTCAAGCTCCACTTAAACAAATTGCTCTTAACGCTGGTCTTGACGGCTCAGTTATATTAAACGAAGTGTTAAAGGCAGATAAACCAAACTTTGGTTTCAATGCTCTTACAAACGAATATACAGACATGGTTGAAAGTGGCATTATCGACCCAACTAAAGTGACACGTTCAGCACTTCAAAACGCAGCATCAGTTGCAAGCGTATTCTTAACAACAGAATCAGTTGTAGCAGACGTTAAAGAAGAAGGTGTTCCACAAATGCCAGCTGGTGGCATGGGTGGCATGTATTAAAATGCCTTATAAACTTCGTTGCAGGTCGTTTACTGCTTTATCAAAACGACTTCAATGACCAAACGGTCTATTTCATCCGTTTTGATAAGCGAGCCTACTGCAACTCGTTTCTAATGCTTTTTAAGGCAAAAAAACAACCAAAAGGGGAAGACATTTTATAAATGCCTTCCCCTTAACAATCCCTAACTGTAAAACTCCTCAAACCCCTAACCCCTTAATCTTTAAGGGGTGTGTGGACAAAAGATTTTATAGTTAAAGATTAGCGAGCCTTGCTTAACTCGTTTCTAATGCTTTTTAGGGCAATATAAAAACAATGAAAAGGGAAGGCATTTATAAAATGTCTTCCCTTTTAATAATTGTTGGCGACTAACGAAGTTAGCTTTTTATAAAATATTAACACTAATTTTAGTGTATGTCAAATAAAAACACTTAATTTAGTGTAATATTTTTATATGGCAACATTAGGGAATAATTTAAAAAATTTAAGAAAGATAAAAAACATAAGCCAAGTTGAGTTTGCTAAAAAAATGCAAACTACACAACAGCGTGTAAGTGAATGGGAATGTGATAAGGTTGAGCCATCGCTTTATAACATCATCAAAATTCTCAAAATATTGGAGATAAGTTTTGAAGAGCTTGTTGATGGGATAAAATAGCAAACAATAAGCTTGTTTAAATTAAATGGTTTTAATTTTAGTTAAAAACAAAAAAACTCTCGGTGAAATGCCGAGAGTTTTGTTTTTTGATTTTTAGTTATGCAACTAAATTATTTGCATTCGTCTGCTTTGCCAGCACAACCAAGAACGTTTTTGAGCTTATGTCTAACGATTTCTTTGATGTTAGCACGAGCAGGTTTTAAATATTCTCTTGGGTCGAACTTGTCTGGTTTTTCGTTGAAGAATTGACGGATTGTACCTGTCATTGCTAAACGAAGGTCAGAGTCGATATTGATTTTGCAAACTGAAAGTGTTGCAGCCTTTCTTAATTGTTCTTCTGGAACACCGATAGCATCTGGCATTTTACCACCGTTTTCGTTTACCATCTTAACGTAGTCTTGTGGAACTGAAGATGAGCCGTGTAATACGATAGGGAAACCAGGGAGCTTTTTAGAAACTGCTTCTAAGATATCAAAACGAAGTGCTGGTGGAACTAAAATACCTTCTTCGTTTCTTGTGCATTGTTCTGGCTTAAATTTATAAGCGCCGTGTGATGTACCGATAGCGATAGCGAGTGAGTCAACGCCTGTTCTTTCAACGAATTCGATAACTTCTTCTGGTTTTGTATAACTTTCAGAGCCGTGTTCAACCTTTACGTCGTCTTCGATACCAGCAAGTGTGCCGAGTTCGCCTTCAACTGTAACGCCACGAGCGTGAGCATATTCAACAACTTTCTTTGTGAGTTCGATGTTTTCTTCAAAAGGAAGGTGTGAGCCGTCAATCATAACTGATGTAAAGCCACCATCGATACAAGACTTACATGTTTCGAAGTCTGGACCGTGGTCAAGGTGCAATACGATAGGAATTTCTGGACATTCCTTAACAGCTGCTTCTACAAGTTTAACAAGGTATGTGTGGTTAGCATAAGCTCTTGCGCCCTTTGATACTTGCAAAATAACAGGTGCGTTTTCTTCTTTACAAGCTTCGGTAATACCTTGAACGATTTCCATGTTGTTAACATTGAAAGCGCCGATAGCATAGCCGTTCTTATAAGCCATTTCAAACATTTTCTTTGAGTTTACTAATGCCATAATAATAGCCTCCAAATAATATATATATAATTTTTTTGCGTAATTTTGTCGGTTTTATTCCCAACAACTAATATAATATCATTTTTTTTGCAATTAAGCAAATATTTTTTTATTTTAATCAAAAATACTTTATAAAAAAACCAATTAGTTGTATAATTGATGTGTAAATAAAATATAAAAGGTGTTTTTATGCAAGATAATAGAATTTTGAAACTCGCAAACGTGCTTATAAACTATTCTTGTGCTCTAAAAAAGGGCGAAAAGGTTTTAATCGAGGCAAAGGGCATTGACTATATGCTTGTTAACGCTTTGGTTGACGAGGCTTATAAGGTTGGGGCATATCCATTTGTAGAACTTTATGACAATAGAATAACAAGAAAATTACTTATGGGTCAAACCGAAGAGCAAGCAAAACTAAGGGCTAAATACGATGGCTATCGCATGGCTGAAATGGATGCTTATATCGGTATTCGTGGTGGAGAGAATTGCAACGAACTCTCTGACGTTCCAGAAGATAAAATGAAAGCCGAAAGCGAATATTATTCTCACCCTGTGCATCACGAACTTAGGGTTAAAAAGACCAAGTGGGTTGTTTTAAGATACCCAACTGAGGGCATGGCTCAAAGCGCAGGCATGAGCACTGATGCCTTTGAAGAATTTTACTTTAACGTTTGCACTTTAGACTATTCAAAAATGGATAGGGCAATGGATGCGTTAAAGAAAAGACTAGATAGTGCCGACAAGGTTAGAATCATCGCAAAAGATACCGACATAAGTTTTTCTATCAAAGGTATTGGCAGTCAAAAATGTTCTGGAAGCAGAAATATTCCAGACGGCGAAATTTACACAGCACCGATTAAGGACAGCGTTAACGGAACAATCACTTATAACACACCATCTGTTGAAAACGGATTTAAGTTTGAAAACGTTAGCTTAACTTTTAAGGACGGAAAGATTATAAAAGCAACAGCAAACGACACCGAAAAGGTAAACGCCATTTTTGACACCGATGAAGGTGCAAGATACGTTGGCGAGTTTGCATTTGGCGTTAACCCTTATATCAAAAACCCTATGGGAGATATTCTTTTTGATGAAAAAATATCTGGCTCTATCCACTTTACACCGGGTTGTTGCTATGATGAGTGTTATAACGGAAATATCTCGGCACTCCATTGGGATTTAGTGCAAATTCAAACAAAAGAATATGGTGGTGGGGAAATTTATCTCGACGGCGAACTAATTAGAAAAGACGGCTTATTCGTGACAGATGACCTATTATGCCTAAACCCAGAAAATCTTAAATAAATCTTGTAAAAATAAAGCCAAAAAGGCACTCGCAAAAAAGCAAGTGCCTTTTTTCATACTAAAATTTTTATTTCTGCATTATTATTGTCGCACTCTAGAACAATAACATTATGACTAAAATTGCAATCAAGGACACCTTTAATATAGTCCACCAAATTAGGCAAATCTTGTAAATAAATATTTTCTGCGATGCAATCCTTGTCTAAAAAATTGTGAAAATAGATTGTTGCATTTTTTTCATTTAATTTTATAGTTAATTTATTTTTATCTATAAAAAACTCGTTTAATGTTTCTAATTTTAATGCTGCTGCTAAAATTTCTTTAATTGTTCTCAACTTTATCACCTCAAATTGTTTTTTTTATATTTTACACCCTCACAACTCTCTAATGCAACAAAAAATATTAAAAATTTGTTAAAAAGATAGAGAGTAGTGTGGGTTTTATTGTCGATATATGTCGAAAACAAAATAATTAGGGTAAAAATATGAAGTTTAAGCAAAGATTAACAGAACTTTTAAAAGAAAATGGATTAAACAGATTAAAATTAGCAAATAAAATAGGTGTGTCTTCAACCACAATCAATGGATATTTTAATGATAATTATTATCCGAGAATTGATGTTGCTGTTAAGATGGCAAAAGAGTTTAATTGTTCGCTTGATTATTTGTTTGGTTTAGATGACGAAAATTTTGATGGCTTTGTCGTAAATAATTTAAATTCTTTTATACAAAACTTTGATATTTTATTAAAGCAAAATAACTTATCTATTATGGGTGCATTAAAACAAATGAACTTAGGGGAATATGATTATTATAGATGGAAGAAAGGAATGTTCCCAAAGACTTCTAACTTAATAGTAATTGCTAAATTTTTTAATGTTAGTTTGGATATGTTAGTTGGAGATTCCTTAAATATAGATATTTAAGAAGCAAATTATTTTAATAAATTTGGTTTAAATTAAAAAACAAAAAGAAAATGCCATAAAAATGTTTGACTTAAAGTTTTTTTATATATATAATATATAAGACGAAATTTGGTCAAAATTTCAGAAAAAACTATAAAAAAATATAAAATTATATTATTTGGAGGACATTACAATGTCAAAAGTAACTAAAGTTGCAATCAATGGTTTCGGTCGTATCGGCCGTCTTGCATTCAGACAAATGTTCGGTGCAGAAGGTTATGAAGTTGTTGCTATCAACGATTTAACAAGCCCAGAAATGCTCGCTCATTTATTAAAATACGATACAATGCAAGGTAATTACGTAGCACAAGGTCACACAGTTGAATCAACAGAAGATTCAATCATCGTTGACGGAAAAGAAATTAAAATTTCTGCTGAAAAAGACGCTGCTAACTGCCCATGGGCTAAATACGATGTTGATGTTGTTTTAGAATGCACAGGTTTCTATACAGCAAAAGCAAAAGCAGAAGCTCACATCACAGCAGGTGCTAAGAAAGTTGTTATTTCTGCTCCAGCAGGCAACGACCTTCCAACAATCGTTTACAACGTAAACCACAAGTCACTTACAAAGGAAGACACAATCATTTCAGCTGCATCTTGCACAACAAACTGTCTTGCTCCTATGGCTAAGGCTCTTAATGATTATGCTCCAATTCAATCTGGTATCATGACAACAGTTCACGCTTACACAGGCGACCAAATGATTCTTGATGGTCCACAAAGAAAGGGCGACAAGAGAAGAAGCCGTGCTGGTGCTATGAACATCGTTCCAAACTCAACAGGTGCTGCAAAAGCTATTGGTCTTGTTATCCCAGAACTCAACGGCAAGCTCATCGGTGCTGCTCAACGTGTTCCAACAGCAACAGGTTCAACAACAATCCTTATCGCTGTTGTTAAGGGCAAAGACGTTACTAAAGAAGGCATCAACGCTGCTATGAAGGCTCAAGCTACAGAATCTTTCGGCTACAACACAGATGAAATCGTTTCTTCAGACGTTATCGGTATGAGATACGGCTCACTCTTCGATGCTACACAAACAATGGTATCTAAGATTGATGACGACACATATCAAGTTCAAGTAGTTTCTTGGTATGACAACGAAAACTCATACACAAGCCAAATGGTTAGAACTATTAAATACTTCTCAGAAATCTAATTTTAAGACTAAAAACAAAAACGCAAGGAAATATCCTTGCGTTTTTCTTTTTTTCGAATATAAACGTCGTTATGCTTCGTTTCTGACTGCATTGCAGACTTCGATGACCAGCAAGGTCTATTTCACCCTGCAATTTGTCGAGCCTTGCCTAACTCGTTTCTATTCGCTTAAAATCATTTAGCAATCTAGCCTACTGCAACTCGCTTCTAACTGCTTAAAATATCTTTATTGTTGGTCACCAACGAACTTAATGTTAGTGCCCATTAAAGAAAAATACCAATACTTTTTATTAGTGTACTCATCTTCGTTTGACAGCAATAAATGTAATTCAAAACAATTATTACAGATATGATGTAATTCAGCAAAATAAATGTATGTATCCTTTATTTTGAAATTTTCACGCTCTAAAATTTGATAATTTTCTATGAAAATATTAAAGGCACCGACATTTATAAAATAATCTCTACCTTGTGAATATTCTCTTTGCACAAACTCATAAACAACATCATCAAGTATAAAATTATTCGATAAATAGTATTCGGCAGTTTCGGTTAATTGGTTTGCTTTTTGTGCATTACATTCAATTTCCCTTATCAGTTTATTTGCTTGCTTAAAATCTTTCGCATCATACAATTTTTTAACTAATTCGAGCTTTTCGGCCCACTCTTTTGTTAAAATTTTCATAAAAAACCTCCATTTTATATGGTCTAACCAAATGACCACCTATTATTTTATAAATAAAGCCTATACTTAATATATAGGTGATTTATCTTATTGACCACCTAAATAATTTTAGGAGTTTATAATTGTCAATATCATTATCCTTTCAAAAAAGATTTAATTCGTTATTAGAAAGTTCAGATTATTCTCGTTCGGAGATAGCAAAACTTATTCCTTTAAGTCAAAGCACGCTTTCAAATGCATTAACTTATGGAATTGTGCCAAGCACCAAAACACTAATAAAAATTGCAGATTTCTTTGAAATATCTATAGAGTTACTTTTAGGAAAAAACGAGGTTGAAAATTTTATAAAATCTGCTAAAACCCCTCCTTTTCAACAACGATTTGAAGAATTGTGTTATGAAAAAGGAGTTTCTCATTATAAAGTTGCTGGTGATTGTTGTTTTGACAAAAGCAATATTTCAAGGTGGATGAGCAAAGGTTTTTTGCCTGAATTAGAAATATTAGAATTGCTTTGCGACTATTTTAATGTTTCACTGGACTATCTTTTAGGTAGAACGGATTTTAAAAACTAAGCATATTATAACACTTATTTATCGGTGGTGAAACTGATTGACCACCTAATATTTTACTAATTATGTCTTATATTGTCGATTATTGTCGAAAGTATATTATAATTATTGTCGCATGCACAAGGTCTAATGGGATAAAATAAACAAAGTAAAGGTGAAAGTGTTGAATGTAAGCATAGATAGATAATAATAAAATTAAAGGACTGCGAGAAGCAGTCCTTTTTTATATGTTGAAAAGCGCACTTGTTGCAGGTGCGTTTTTCTTTTTATCTGTTGTTTATCAAGCATATACCATTAGCCATTGCAGTTGCAATTGTTATTATTGTTAAATAAGCCTATGCCGTTAGTCGTGCTAAGAAGGGCAAGTAGCAATAATAATTGCGTTGGGTTTATGCTGTTATTACAAGTGAGTAAAAATAGCAGTGCGATTAAAGTAAGATTATTTGAGTTCATACTAAATCCTCCTTTTATAATAAATTCGCTATTTTTCTATTATATGCGTGTATTTATATAAAAATGTGCGAGAATATTTTTGTTAAAATATATGTGCAACTATTTATTATATGCTAAAAACAATAACAGGGGGAATATTATGGAAGTATTACTTGATAAAAGGCTTCAAACTTTAGTAAACGATTACGTGCCAGAAGGCGAAATTTTAGATGACCTTGTGTGTTTCTTTTCAATGTTTTCAGATTATACACGGCTTAAAATCATATCTGCACTTGCTATTAGCGAAATGTGTGTAAGCGACCTATCGGCTTTGTTAGAATTAAATCAAACCACTGTATCGCATCAGCTAAGGCTTCTTAAAAACTTAAACGCTGTGACAACAAGAAGACAGGGCAAAGTTGTATTTTATTCGCTTAGAAATGACACTTTAAATGACGTTCTTTTAAAAGGAGTGGAGTTTTTGGGGTATTAACTACTTGTAAATTATTTTAAAATGGTTTATAATAAAAGGGTGGATATTATTAGAGAAAAATTAAAACATCTTCCCGAAAATCCCGGTGTTTACGTTATGCAAGACGGCGCTGGGCAAGTTATATACGTTGGCAAGGCAAAAAACCTTAAAAACAGGGTAAGGCAATATTTTCAAGCAAGTGTCAAAACCGACAAGGTTATGGCAATGGTTAGCAACGTCAAAGATTTTTATTATATCATTGCACCAACCGAAATTGATGCACTTTCCTTAGAGAACAACCTTATAAAAAAATATAAACCAAGATATAACATTTTACTTAAAGACGATAAAACTTATCCATATCTAAAAATTGACTTAAAAGAAAACTTTCCTACCTTTACAATCACTCGTAAAATCAAAAAGGACGGCGCTAAATATTTTGGGCCGTTTATGGGTGGCGTGAGTGTAAGAGACGTTTTAGAAATTATAAACCTAGCATTTGGCGTTAGGCCTTGCACTAAAAAACTAACAAAGCCTATAAAAGAATGCTTAAACTTTCACATAAAAAAGTGCATTGCACCTTGCACGGGGCTAGTTAGTCACGATGAGTATATGGAAAAGGTTAACAGGGCAATAGACTTTTTATCTGGAGATATGTCTTTTACCGAAAATCTATTAAAGGAAAAGATGATTCTCGCCAGCCAAAAAGAAGAATTTGAGCTTGCTCTTAAATATAGAGATAAACTATTCAGTTTAGAAAAAATCAAACAAAAAAGAATAACTTCTCTCAACAAATTCTTAAATGCCGATATCATTGGTTATAAAACAAACGATATTTATAGCACTATAAGTTTGCTTGTCGTTAGAAATGGCAGAATGCTTGGCGTTAAAAACTTTTCCTTTTCATATTTTGGGCAAAGTGACGGCGATTTTTTAAGAGAATTTATTTTAAGATATTATAAAAACGGTGTGGAAATACCCGATGAAATTATAAGTTCTATAGAAATTTCTGACGGCGACATTTTAGAAAAATATTTTAAGCAAGACTTTAATAAGTCTGTCAGCATTTTAGCTGTTCGTCAAGGTATAAGAAAGCAACTTTCAGACATGGCAGAAGCAAATGCTTTAGAGCATTTACAAACGGCAACAAATAAGATAGAGCATAAAAACGATATGACCATAAATGCTTGCAGGAGTTTGATGCAAAAGCTAAACCTTAAAAACTATCCAAGGCGTATGGAGTGCTATGACATTTCAAACATAAGTGGTGTGGATAAAGTGGGGAGCATGGTTGTATTCATCGATGGTGAAAAAGACCTTGATTCTTATCGCAGGTTTAAGATAAAAACGGTTGAAGGGGCAGACGACTTTAAGAGCCATCAAGAAATGATGAGAAGAAGGCTTATAAGACTTAAAACGGATAGCGAAAAGTTTCCAAAGCCAGACCTTATTATAATTGATGGTGGCAAAGGTCAACTCTCTAGCATAAAACAAGTTTTTGATGAGTTTGAAATAACAGATATAGACTTAATAGCCCTTGCCGAGCGTGAAGAAGAAATTTTTGTTTTAGATAGAAAAGAGCCTATTATTTTAGAAAAGCGTGATTATTGCTTGCAAATGTTGCAAAGAATAAGAGATGAGGCGCATAGATTTGCAATTAATTATCATCGAAGTTTAAGGGGCAAAAGGGCGCTTTCTTCTGTGCTTGACTCGGTTAAAGGTTTGGGCAAGGTTAAAAGGCAAGCACTTTTATTGCAGTTTAAAGATTTAAGTGGAATTATAGGGGCAACTATTGAGCAACTTACGTCGGTTAAAGGAATAGGCGAAAAACAAGCTCAGTTAATAATAGATGTGCTTACAAAGGAAGGACTAAGGTGAAATACAAATTAGTTATAAGCGATTATGATGGCACGTTAGGTGGTGCGCCATTAAATAATATTGATGAAGAAACGCTTGTCAAAATAAAAAAGTTCCAAGAAAAGGGTGGCAAGTTTGTTCTTTGTACGGGCAGAATGTTTAGTTCGGCTCAAAGAATTTGTTTAGACGCAGGCTTAAGTGGTCTATGCGTGTCATTTCAAGGCGCAATGATAAAAGATATAGAAAGTGGCACTGCTCTTTTAGAAGGTGGACTTTTGCCAAAAGATGCAAGCGAAGTGGTGGAAAAATTTGTTTGTGATGATACTTTGGCGCTTGCTTATATAGGTGAAAAGTTATATTATCAACCAAACGAAAAATATGCCGAGTATATTAAAATTTATGCAAGTGCATTAAAGACCGAAGTTTACGCCGTTTTTGATTTAGCAAAGGAAATTTTAAGCCAAAACAAAATGGTAAGCAAAATGTGCGCTTTATGTGAGCCTGAAAAAGTTTTAACGCTTATGGGAAAATATAATGGCGAGTATAATAAAACGGACATTATGTTTAATTCGGGTGCAAAATATCTACTCGAGTGTATCAATAAAAAATATAACAAGGGCGAAGCTGTAAAATTTTTAGCAAAGCATTATAATGTTCCACTAAACCAAGTGTTGACCGTGGGGGATAGCACCAACGATATTCCACTAATTAGTGGAGAGTGGCACGGCGTTGCCGTTGGCGATGCAAGTGAAAAACTTAAAAGCATTGCTAAAGAAGTGACCGTTGACTTTAAGGATAAGCCTGTAAAACATTTATTAGAAAAATATTGTTTATAAATAGATTACATAAAGAAAAACATAAGAAAGGAAGATTATGGAAGAACAAATACAAGTAGTTTTAAGCGAAGATAATCAACAAGAAATTGAAAATAAAGAAAAACTAATTGATGAGCAAAATGAATATCCATTGGTGGCGTTAAGGGGCAAATCCCTTTTTCCTAAAACACTTCTTAACTTTGAAGTGGGCAGAATAGCATCGATAAACGCTGTAAATATGGCAGTGTCAAGAGATTCTAAAATCGTTATCGCCCCACAAAAAAATGCTTTTATAGAAAATCCAAAAAAGAGCGAAATTTTAAAAGTGGGCGTGCTTGCACATATTAAACAAGTTATTAAAGGGCAAGGTGCGTCACTTAAAATTAGCGTTCAAGCACTAAGCAGAGTAAAAATAACAAGTTTTACAAACGACAAGGGATATTTTGCCGTTAAAGTTATAGACAACCCTTATATCCCTATTGAAGAAGGGGCTATTCACGAAGCATATTTAAGGGTGCTTAAAAATGTATTCGCAGAGTATGCGTTGCTTGGCAAGGGAATAAACAAAGACGTTTTGGGGCTTTTTGCAAGCATAACCGACGTAAACGAATATATAGATAACGCTTTATCAACGGCACCACTAAACGATAAAGACGTGCAAAAGATTTTAGAGATAGATAGCACTGAAAAGAGGGCTATCGAATTTGAAAAACTATTCAAAAACGAAATAGAAATTGCTAAAATAGAGCGTAAAATAACGTCTAAAGTTCGCACAAGCATTGATAAAAGCCAAAAAGAGTTTTATCTTAGAGAGCAACTTAAAGCTATTCACGATGAACTTGGTGATGACCTTGACGAACTTGAACAACTTAAAAACGTTATCAAAGAAAAAGGATTGCCAAAGGACATTGAAGACAAGGCGTTAAAAGAAATTGCAAGGCTTGATAAAATCAATCCATCTTCACCAGATTATTCAATAATCTTAAATTATCTTGATTGGATTAAGGAATTGCCATTTAACTTTAGCACAAGCGACACTGCCGACTTAAAAAAGGCAATGGAAATTTTAAATAAAGACCATTTTGGCTTAGAAAAAGTTAAGCAAAGAATAATAGAATATCTTGCAGTTTTACAATTAACAAAGAAGATTAAAGGACCTATCTTGTGCTTTGTTGGGCCACCGGGGGTAGGTAAAACTTCGGTTGCAACTTCAATTGCAAGGGCACTTAACAGAAAGTTTGTAAGAATGAGTTTGGGTGGCGTTAAAGACGAGTCTGAAATCAGGGGACACAGAAGAACTTACGTTGGGGCTATGCCGGGCAGAATTATTTTCGGCTTAAAAAATGCAGGCTCTAATAACCCAGTGTTTTTGCTTGATGAAATTGATAAACTATCTTCTGACATACACGGAGACCCTGCAAGTGCGCTTTTAGAAGTTTTGGACCCAGAGCAAAACACAACTTTTAGAGATAGGTATTTAGAAGTTCCTTTTGACCTATCTAAAGTTATGTTTATAACGACAGCAAACTCGCTTGACACTATTCCTTATCCACTTCTTGATAGAATGGAAGTAATAGAAATTTCGGGCTATACAAAAGAAGAAAAATTGCAAATTGCAAAGCAATATTTAATTCCAAAGCAACTTGAAAACAACGGCTTAACAAAGAAAAATATTGCATTTACCGATGAGGGTATTGAAGAAATTATAACGGGTTATACTGCCGAAGCCGGCGTTAGAAACTTAGAGCGTGAAATTGCAAGCGTGGTTAGAAAAGTTGCAACTTTAGTTGCACAAAAACCTAAACTTAAAAAGCAAATTATTGATGCACAACAAGTTAACCAACTTCTTGGCATTAAAAAGCACGCAAGAGATATGGCACTTGAAAATGACGAAGTGGGCGCAGCAACAGGGCTTGCGTGGACAAGTGTGGGTGGAACGACTTTAACAATAGAAGTTTCCTTAATGCAAGGCAAGGGCGAAATTGTTTTAACAGGTAAGCTTGGCGACGTTATGAAGGAATCTGCAAGGGCGGCAATCAGTTATATCAGGGCTAATGCAGAAAAGTATAACATTGATAATTCTAGGTTTGAAAAAACCGATATTCACATTCACGTTCCAGAAGGTGCAACTCCAAAAGACGGGCCTAGTGCAGGCATAACAATGGCAACGGCAATACTTTCGGCATTTACTGAAAAAGCTGTTAAAAAGACTGTTGCAATGACGGGTGAAATAACTTTAAGGGGCAAAGTATTGGCAATCGGTGGACTTAAAGAAAAGGCACTTGCTGCTTATAGGCTTGGAATAACAAACATTATAATTCCAAAAGATAACCAAAAAGACCTTGTGGATATTCCAAAAGAAATACGAGAAAAAATTGAGTTTATTGCTGTAGAAAACATAGATGAAGTATTTGAAAAAGCAATAAATTTTTAAAGGAAAATTATGAAGATTAAAGATGCTGTTTTTATAACAAGCGTTGCAAGTGTTGATAAGTTTTATAAAACCACAAAGCCTATAATTGCAGTTGCAGGAAAATCAAACGTGGGCAAAAGTTCGCTTATCAATATGCTTGCTAATAAGAAAAAACTTGCCAAAACTTCTACCACACCAGGCAGAACAAGGCTAATAAACTATTTTGATTTTGGTGACTTTGTGCTTGCCGACCTTCCGGGCTATGGTTTTGCAAAAGCACCAAAAGAAGAAAAGCAAAAGTGGGGAAGACTTCTTGAAACTTTTTTAGGCACGCAAAATATAAGACTTCTTCTTTCGCTCGTGGATATTAGGCACGAGCCTACTAGTGACGACAAAATGATGATAAATTATTTATATCATTATGCCGTGCCTTTTGCACTTGTTGCAACAAAGGCAGATAAACTTGCAAAAACTAGAATTAAGCCAAGAATTAACGAGATTGCATCATCTCTCAGGGTGGGCATCGGTGATATAACTGCCACAAGTGCAGACACAGGTTATGGCAAAAATGAACTTTTAGATATTATTGAAAAGGCTATTACCTTAGAGCAAGAACAAATAGAAGAACAAGACTAATGGACAACAAAAAACTATTTTTACATACAAAACCTTTAAGATTATTCTTAAAAGCGGCAATCCCCGGTGGTATAAGCATGCTTATGATGTCAGTTTACACCGTATTCGATGCCATATTTGTTGGAAAGTTTGTTGGTAGTGTGGCGCTTGGTGGGCTAGGTCTTGCCATGCCACTTGTTATAATCAACTTTTCGCTTGCAGACTTAATTGGCGTAGGCTCATCAGTGCCTATCGCCATTTTGCTGGGTAAAAAAGAAGATAGAAAAGCCAACGAATACTTTACATATGCAACCCTTTTAATAATTTTAACAGGCATAGTAATAGGCGTGCTCTTATATTTTTTAGCGCCAAGCTTTATGTCGCTTGTGGGGGCTAAGGGCGACCTTGCTATGTATGGCGTAAAATACGCAAGGGTATATGCATTATTTTCGCCAATATCAACGCTGTTTTTCGCCGTGGATAACTACCTAAGAATTTCAGGCAAGATAAAAACGAGCTTGCTAATAAACGTGTTTATGAGCATAGGCACAGTTTTAATTGAGCTTTTATTCGTTGTTGGTTTTAACTGGGGAATACAAGGCGCAGCATTTGGCGCAAACGTTGTGTTAGTGATTTGTATTGTTATAGCATATTCCTTTTTCTTTACAGGCAAGCTCCAGTTAAAGTTTGTTAAATTTAAGGCAAACGCAAAAATGTTAAAAGAAATTGTGTCAAACGGCACGCCTGCCTTTTTAACAAACATTGCAGGCAGATTATTCTCAATAGTAATGAACATAATGCTCATAAAATTCGGTGGGGATAACGCCGTTGTCGTTTATGGCTTGCTGTTTACTATTGGTGGCATTGTAGAGCAAATGCTTTATGGTGTGCTCGATTCGCTTCAGCCAGCAATCGGCTATAATTATGGTGCAAATGAAAATCAAAGGGTTAAACTTCTTGTCAAATATTCTTTTATTGCAGGGGCAATAATTTCTGTTTTCTTTGCCATTTTAATGCTTGTAATTCCAAAAACTTTGTCAAGTGCCTTCTTAAACGATTTTTCGCTTTTAGAATACTCGGCACACGCATTAAGGTTATTTTCTATAGCATATATATTTAAGTGGATAAGCCACACAATTCAAAGTTTTTTACTTGCCATAGAAAAGCCATTGCCAGCCTTGGCAATTTCACTTTCAATATGCTTGGTTTTCCCACTCTTATCAATTTTAGTGCTTTTACCACTAAAACTCAATGGTTTGTGGCTAAATTATACTTTTGCATCAGCACTATCGGCACTGTTTGCTGTAATTATCCTTTTAGTCATGAAGAAAAACTTGTTTTCCACAAAAGAGCAAATAAAAGAAGATTAACTATAAATTAAAATTCGCAAAATAAAAATGACTGATTTAAATCAGTCATTTTTTTTATACAATTAAAATAATTAGTCGTATTTTTTGCCGTAAAGTTTGGTTCTGATTCTAGGGAGTGCCGTTTCTGCACTGCCAAGTGGTTCGTTTGCATTGCGATAATCGTGTTTGTCGCAAAACTTTTTTAAGTCTGATTCAACCCTTTCAATGCCACGGAGTTGTGCGCCACTTAAAACGTTAACGTAATTTTTTGCAAACACGCTTGCACTGCTAGCATATTTAAGTAGCATAGCATAATGATGCATGCAAAATCCTTTGCAAGAAATCAAGGTTTTATAAAAATCTTTTTCTTTAACAAACATCTGTGCAATAGTTTTATAATATTTTGTCATACTTTCTTCAACAAGGCTACATATAACGCAAGTTTTGCTAGCTTTTTCAAGATATTCTGATTGTTTTTTTGCACTTTTTAGTGATTTAAGTTCTGTTAAACCTTGTTTTAGCACCTCAGTTCTTGTTCTTATTTGCAAGGCAACCGAAAGTTTGTTTTGTCTTGAAAAAAGCATATCAAAGTGTCTGTCGCAAAAACCAAATTTGCCGACTTTAATTCTAGTGTTGTCTTCCATAACGGCATCGTTTAAGAATTCGTGCAAAAATTGCTCCTCAACAATTTTTTTAATTTCACACAGTGGACACTCACAGTCAACGTTAAATTTTTCTATTATTAAACCTGTATCTATATGATAATTCATGTTTTTATTATATCAAAATACTATCAAAAATTCAAGCAAATACTTGAAAATTTGTGTTTATTGTGCTAATATAAGGTTAATATTATATGTATAATAAATTTTTAAGGGGAAATATAGTGACAAAAAAATTAGGGTTTGCTCTTGGCTCAGGTGGTAGCCGTGGCGTTAGTCATATAGGCTTTTTAAAGGCAATGGAAGAAGAGGGCATAAAACCAGATTTTATAAGTGGCGTATCTATGGGGGCTGTTGTTGGCTCGTGTTATGCAAAAGGCTTAACTATAGAGCGTATGATAAACATTGTTAAAAATCTAAAACCATCAGATATCTTTGATTTTTCGCTTAATCCACTTGGTGGAGCGTCGCTACTTCGCTCACAAAAAATGCAGAAAAAAATAAAACAATTTTTAGGAAGCGTAAAATTTTCAGAATTAGAAATTCCTTTCACGTGTGTTGCAACCGACGTTATTTCGGGCAAAAAAGTGCTTTTGGGTGAAAATAAGCAAGACAAGGTGTGCGAAGCAGTTGTTGCAAGTGCATCAATTCCTTCAATATTTAAGCCTGTTTCTAAGGACAATTATTTTTTAGTTGACGGAGGGGTTGTTCAAAGGGTGCCTATTCAAGAAGTTAGAGATATGGGGGCAACTGTGGTTGTTGCCGTTGACGTTTTAGGTGAAATAAGACCATGCGATAAGAAATATAATATTTTCACCTTGCTCTCTAGGGTATTTGAAATTACCGACAACGAAATTACTGAATATAAAAAGAAACAACAAAAATCTGACCTATATCTTTTGCCAGAGCTTGGCAACATGAACCAATATAAGCTAAAAGACATTGATTTTGCAATTGAAAGTGGATATAAATTGGGAAAAGAAAACGCTAATAAAATAAAAAAGCTTTTAGCAAAAGAATAAATTTAAATTTTAAGTGTAAATTTTATTGCGATTTTGTCTGTTTTATGATAATATATCATAGATAAAAAATTAAAGTTTATACTTTATTGCTGGTGTGGCTCAGTCGGTAGAGCAGCTGATTCGTAATCAGCAGGACGTCAGTTCAAGTCTGATCACCAGCTCCAAAAAAAGCAAGGCTTATAGTCTTGCTTTTTTGTTTTAAAATTAACTTATTGACAAGAGCAAAGGTTTGTAGTATAATCAGTGTGTATGCTTAAAAGCATACACGTGTGGTAAAAGAAGTATTAAGGAAATAATTTTTAGACATTATGAAAGAGAAAAAAATAGTTTTTTTAACAAATTATTACAATCATCATCAGTCGGAAGTGGCAAAAGAGTTTTATGCACTTACCGATGGTGATTTTTTATTTGTTGAAACTGAAGAAATGTCTGATGAAAGAAAGAAGTTGGGCTATGGCGATTGGGATAAACCACAATACGTTTGCGCTTATGATGAAAAAGTTCAAAAGCATATTGATATGGCCGAAGTTGTAATTTATGGCTCAGCACCTTATAGTTATATAAAAAAAAGACTTAAAAAAGGAAAAATGACCTTTATTTATTCTGAACGCTTATTTAAAAAAGACGTGGGTAAATTGGGCATGTTTTTGCGTAAGGTTAAAAATTATTTAAATTTTGGCAGATATAAAAACTCGTATTTGTTATGTGCAAGTGCATATGCATCATACGATTATTCAAGGGTTTTAGCATTTAAGAACAGAAGTTATAAGTGGGGATATTTTCCAAAACTAAGCGATTATGAAGACGTTGATGGTTTGATTAAGGATAAAAAAGAAGGCTCGCTTTTATGGGTGGGTAGACTTATTGATTGGAAACGTGCCTGTGATGCAATAAACGTTGTAAAAAGATTAAAAGAAAATGGCTATAACGTGACCTTAAACATTATAGGAAGTGGGTCACTTGAAAATGAAATAAGGACTCAAATTGAAAAAGAGAACTTAGGGGATTATATCAAAATGCTCGGCTCTATGAAGCCTCAGCAAGTTAGAGTGTATATGGAAGAAAGTCAAATTTATCTATTTACGTCTAACTTTAACGAAGGTTGGGGTGCAGTTTTAAACGAGTCTATGAGCAGTGCTTGTGCAATTGTTGCAAGCCACGCAATAGGTTCTGCACCATATTTAATTGAAAACGGAATAAATGGATATATTTATCAAAACCAAAACGAGCAAGACTTATATAACAAAGTAAAAAGCTTGTTAGATGATGGTGAAAAAACACGTGGGTTTGGCAAAAAGGCATATCTTACTATGAAGAACTTGTGGAACGCAAAAGTTTGTGCTAAAAGATTTATAGAGTTGTGCAAAGTTTTAAAAAGTCAAAAGCAAGCGAATTTATTTGAAAGAGGACCTTGTAGTAGGGCTGAAATATTAAAAAACGATTGGTATAAATAAATGATTGATAGTAAAAAGCAAATTAAAATAGGCGCAATTCTTTCTTACGTTGCAATAGTTTTCAATATTGTTATGGGTTTGGTTTATACGCCTTGGATGATAGAAAAAGTTGGAAAAAGTCAGTATGGATTATACACACTGGCAACTTCGCTAATAACTTTTTTTGTTATGGACTTTGGCTTATCTGCCGCAACTGCAAGATACGTTGCTAAATATAAGGCAGAAGAAAATCAGCAACAAGTAAACAACTTTTTAGGCGCTATATATAAAATCTATGCAATAATAGATTTAATATTGTTTGTTGTGCTTACCATAATTTTTATTTTTATAGAATCAATTTACGTTGAGCTTACGCCTCAGGAATTAAGTCAATTTAAAGTTGTGTATTTAATTTCGGCATCCTTCACTTTGGTGAACTTGCCTTTTATAACCTTAAACGGCATATTAACTGCTTATGAAAAGTTTATTCAACTAAAAATTGCAGACCTTTTATATAAGGTTGTGCTTGTAGGGCTTACTATCGTTGGTCTTTTAATGGGTTGGGGACTTTATGCATTAGTTTCAGTTCATGCTATATCTGGAATTTTGATTATCATTTTTAAATTTTCGGTTATAAAGGTGACCACACCCGTTAAGGTCAATCTAAAATATAGCGATAAAAAATTATATAAAGAAATAGTAATTTTCTCATTATGGGTGGCTGTTTCTGCACTTGCACAAAGGCTGATTTTTGTAATCACACCATCAATTCTTGGCATTGTTGCAAGCTCAACGGCAATTGCTGTTTTTGGCATAGTCACGCTTGTTGAAGGCTATTCATACACTGTCACAACGGCCATAAACGGCATGTTTATGCCTAAAATTTCTAAAATTTATCTTGATGAAAAACCGCAAGAAAAACTTATGCCACTTATGCTCAAAGTTGGAAAGTTTCAGTTTGCCGTTAATGGTTTAATAATAGTGGGGTTTGCAGTCTTAGGAAAGTCGTTTATAAATTTATGGCTTAATGGCGATTCAACGTTTGACAGCGCTTATTGGGGGATATTATTAGTTATTGTTCCAGGGCTATTTTATAACCCACTTCAAGTTGCCAACACGGCTTTAACCGTGGCAGGCAGAGTTAAAGAGCAGGCATTATATTCAATAGCATATGGCGCTATAAACGTTATATTATCATTTATTTTAGCAAGTAAATTTGGTGTTTTAGGTGCGTGCGTTTCAATATTTGTTGCATATATGGTTAGGGCTATTATTTATCACGTTATGCACCAACGCATCCTAAGGCTTAATATTTGGTATTTTATAAGGAAGTGCTATATTAGAATGATGCCTTCTATTATAATATCGCTTGCAATAGGTTTTGCTATAAACTATTTCATTTCTGACGTGGGTTATATAAGATTTTTTATTAAGTGCATAATTGTTGCATCAATTTATTTACTTGCAACACTTTTCTTGTGTTTTAATAGAGAAGAGAGAAAGGGCTTTTATCAAAAGACAGGCAAGATTTTTAGAAGAAAATAAAAATTATTAAGGAAGATATTAATGAAAGAGATAACTGAATTAAGAGAAATTCAAAAGATAGAACTTGATATCCTAAAATACGTTGCAGATTTTTTAGAAAAAAACAATTTAAGATATTATTTGGCATACGGCACTTTGCTTGGAGCAGTGCGTCACAAAGGATTTATTCCTTGGGATGATGATATTGATATTCATATGCCAAGACCAGACTATGAAAAACTGATTGAAATTTTTAACGAGCAAAACAAGGGTAGCGACTATTATTTAGTAAGCCCTTATTCAAAAGAAAGTAAACACTTTATTGCAAAGATTATAAATACAAAAACGCTTAAGGTAGAGCCTTTTATAAAAAATGATTTTGAATTTGGCATTGATATTGATATATTCCCGTTAGATGCCCAAACCCAAGATTATGCTGAGTTTGAAAAAACTTATAACAAAATGAAAAAAGTTTGTTCTACTTATAACCTTTTAACTCAATGTAAGACTTTAAAAAGAAAGGTATATAGAGCAGTAAACTTTTTAAAAAGCAGAAATAAAAAGGTTTATCAACAAAAAATTGATACCTTGGTTAAAAATTTTAATTTTGACAGCAGTGAATATGTTGGAAGCATTAGCACTTCTGCAAATTCTTTAGGGGACAGGCATAAGCGCACTTGCTTTGACAAAAGCATAAAACTTGAATTTGAAGGGCTTTTCTTTAATTGCCCTGTGGGTTATGACCAAGTTTTAACAGACGTGTTTGGCGACTATATGCAGTTGCCACCAGAAAGCGAACGTATTACCCACCACACAAACAAAACTTATTGGAAATAATAAAAAAACATGCCATAGTTTTTTGAATATGGCATGTTTATTTTTTTAATATTTATTGTTTAGTCGTTTATTGTCAAGTTTTTTAAGGTCTGAAATTAAAAGATTCAAAAAAGCTTTTCTATCAACGTCGGTTATAAATAAAACGTTGCCCTTGCCATCAAAATCTACAATAGTTTTGCCCGGAGCGTCTTCAAGGTCAACTGAAACACTAACTTTTTCAAATTCAAACATCTTTGGATAGCAAAGAGCAAAGAGTGCAAGCGAATCGTTTGTGGCAACACGCTTATCAGGGTAGTTTGGTTCCCAATATTTAGAATACATCTGTGCAAGCAATTTTCCTGCATCGTTAATTTCGGCTAGGCCGTTTACAAATTCTTCGTTTAAGTGAGCCTTTCTTCTGCCAACGTCAGATGGAACCATAACAAGTGGAATTTTGCTATCTAAAACAATCTTAAAGGCTTCTGGGTCAGAAGAAATGTTAAAAGAAATGTGGTCTGGATATTTTGGATTGCCAAAAGGCGAGCCACCCATAAACACTATATATGGAATTTTTTCAATTACATCAGGGTGTTTGGTAAGCAAAAGCCCTAAATTAGTTTGTGGTCCTAATATAATAGGAATAATATCACCATCGCCTTCTTTTAAAACATTATACATTGCTTCTATTGCGTCTATATCTAAAAGTTTGCGTTTAGAAATTTTTGCTGGTTCATATCCGCCAAGCCCTTCTTTTTGGTGAATAAACTCTGCATTTATGCTTTCCCTATGCATTGCTTTTTGTGCGCCACGAGCAACTGGAATGTCAACATCAAACAAGTCCATAAGATGCAATAAGTTTCTTGTGGTCTTATCAAGCGAGGTGTTGCCAACCACCGAAGTTATAAGCTTAATATCAATGTTTTCATCAAAAAAAGCATAGATAAGGCAGGCTGCATCATCAACACCTGGGTCGGTGTCTATAATTACCTTGTGAACTTTATCATTTAATCTATAATAGGTTTTGTCAAATAATTTATCCATATAATTATTATATAGTTTTTCATGTAAAAATTGCAAGCATATTTAAAATATTTTAACAAATAAAAGAGCGATAAAAAAATTTTGTCATCAAAGACTTTTGTATAAAATAAAAAACTTGCAAAAAGTATCGAAAGAACTTTTTGCAAAAAGGAGAAGCAGACTTTAGGTCAGTGTTTTTTTGTAAAAAAGAAACAAGACCTATTGGGCTTGCTTCGACGTGGTCCGCCATCGGGGACTGCGTCAAAGCAAATTTTACTCAAAATATTTTGCTACCAGCAAAATATGAAATCGTTTCATTGCTTTTCCTTGTCACAAAAAATTTTTGCTTTGCAAAAGCTTTTTTGTGAGTTTCTATATATTCGAGCCCCCTTGATAGATAAATAAAAAAGCACCGACACACAAAAGTGTATCAG
>JAZKZI010000049.1:0-37159 GCA_045612585.1 Christensenellaceae bacterium
TAGGCAAGATGCAAAGCGCATTTTAGAAAAACTTTCATCAAATAAACATAAAGTTATAACAGGCTATGCAATAATAACAAACACAAAAACCATTGTGGGTTATGATAAAAGCACTGTTATCTTTAATAAACTAAGTGATAGTCAAATAGAAAGTTATTTAGATAGCAAGTTATATATAGGAAAAGCAGGTGCATACGGCATACAAGACGGTGATTTTAACTTTGTTAAAAAGTATAAAGGAAGCATAAATAACGTTATAGGTTTGCCAATTGAAAAAATAAATAAAATACTAAAAAAATTTTATAAACAATAAAAAATACTTGACAAAGTATTGTTAAAGTGTTAAACTTTTTTTAACCTAAATATTAAAAAGCTGTGACGAAGACGGGTTCTATCAAGCGTTTTTATAGAGAGTCGGGGATGGTGCAATCCCGATAAAACAAGTTAGAAATCTTATCACTTCCGAGCTGAAAGTCCCAAAGAGAAATCTCAAGTAGGCGCGTTCCGTGTGTGCTACGTCAGTGTATAGGAGCTAATAGGCTCTGAAGGTGGTAGTTTTTACTACAATTTGAGTGGTTCCGCGAGTATTTTATACCCGTCTCAAAGCAAAAGCTTGAGACGGGTTTTTTGTTTATCAAAGTAAAAAATAAATTAATATAAAAATTTTTTAAGGAGGTTAATTACCATGAACACAAACAACACTTTAAATCAGTTATCAGAAGTTGCAACAAGAATTAAGGAGTTGCGTGAAATTATTGGTTACTCCGTTAACACAATGACAAAAAAGACAAACGTGACAGAAGAGCAATATCTTGCTTATGAAAGTGGAAAAGAAGATATACCTTTTTCATTTATACATAAGTGTGCCCTAGCATTTGGGGTTGATATGACAGACCTTTTACAAGGTAGTTCTGCAAAGCTCTCAACATACACGGTGACTAGAAAGGGGCAAGGTCAAGAAACTGCAAAAGAAGACGGCATAGACATTGCAAACCTTGCACCTAAATTTAAAGATAAACTTGCAGAGCCATATTACGTCACTTACGAATATAGTGCATCTCAACAAAACAAACCTATCCACCTAACAACGCATAGTGGACAAGAGTTCGACTTAGTTTTAAGTGGCAAACTTAAAGTCCAAGTAGGCGACCATGTGGAAATTCTAAGCGAAGGGGATAGTATTTATTATAACTCATCGTTGCCACACGGAATGATTGCCGTTGATGGAAAGAGTTGTACTTTCGTTGCTGTTGTTATGTCAGGCAATAATACAAATGAAACGGTTGTTAGAAAAAGCGTTATGAACGCAAAAACAAGCGAAAAACTCGTTTGCGAAAAATTCGTTGAAACGGTTGAAGATAAAGAAGGTAGATTAGAGTCAATCAAATTTAAAAACACCGATACTTTTAACTTTGGTTTTGACATTGTTGATGGCATTGCCGATAAATATCCAGAAAAACTTGCAATGCTACATTTAGATAAGAATAAATTTGAACGCAAATTTACTTTTAAGGATATCAAGCGTGCATCAAATCAAGTTGCAAACTATTTCACTTCACTTGGCATTAAAAAGGGCGATAAAGTTATGCTCGTTCTTAAGCGCCATTATCAATTTTGGTTCTCAATGGTTGCTCTCCACAAAATTGGCGCAGTTGCAATTCCTGCAACCAACCAACTTAAAGAGCACGACTTTGAATATAGATATAATTCAGCAGGGGTAAAAGCAATTGTTTGTACTGCTGACGGCGATACGTATCAATATGCAGAAAGTGCTGCTAAAAAATGCCCACAAGTTGAAAAGCTTATAATGGTTGGTGGTGCAAAAGAAGGCTGGCACGATTTTGACAAAGAATATAGCTTATTCTCTGGAAAATACGATAGACCTGAAGATTGCTCATGTGGTGATGAGTCAGCACTTATGTTCTTTACGTCAGGAACAACAGGCAATCCAAAAATGGCATCGCATAAACACACGTACGCATTAGGTCATTACGTGACTGCTAAATATTGGCATTGTTGCGAAAGAGATGGATTGCATTTAACTATTTCAGACACGGGATGGGGTAAATCACTTTGGGGCAAACTTTACGGACAATGGCTTTGCGAAGGTGCAGTTTTCGTTTATGACTTTGATAAATTTGATGAAAACGATTTGCTTCCTATGTTCGCAAGATATAACATTACCACTTTCTGTGCTCCACCAACAATGCTTAGAATGTTAATTCGTGGTGACCTAACTAAATACGACTTGTCTTCAATTCACCACATGACAACTGCTGGCGAAGCTTTGAACCCAGAAGTGTTTAACAAGTTTAAAGAAGCAACAGGCTTAGAAATAATGGAAGGCTTTGGTCAAACCGAAACAACGCTTGCAATTGCAAACCTTTATGGAACAACTCCAAAAATCGGTGCAATGGGCAAAGCAAACCCTCAATACGACGTTGACGTTGTTGACGCTGACGGCAACAGCGTTCCTGCTGGTGAAGTGGGCGAAATTGTAATTCATACAGACAAAAACGTTCCTTGTGGACTATTTAGGGAATATTATCGTGACACTGAAAAAACAAACGATGCTTGGCACGATGGCCTTTATCACACAGGCGATACGGCTTGGCGTGATGAAGACGGTTATTTCTGGTACGTTGGCAGGGTTGACGACGTGATTAAGTCTAGTGGTTATAGAATTGGACCATTTGAAATAGAAAGCGTTATCATGGAACTTCCATACGTATTAGAGTGTGGTGTTTCTGCCGTTCCTGATGAAGTTAGAGGACAAGTTGTTAAAGCAAGCATTGTTTTAACAAAAGGCACAACCCCAAGCGAAGAATTAAAGAAAGAAATTCAAAAATACGTTAAAGACCACACAGCTCCATATAAATATCCAAGAGTAGTTGTATTTAGAGATGAACTACCAAAGACTATAAGTGGCAAAATCCAAAGAAACAAACTTTAAGGGTGTCTAAACAGCGTTATGCTTCGTTGCTACACTGAGAAAGACTTCAATGACCAGACGGTCAATTTCATCCTTTGCTTGTGTGTGCCTTGCCTAACTTGTTTATACGCACTGAAAGACCAAATTAAATTTTATCAGTTTTTGAAAAAAGCGAGCCTTATCTTGCTTGTTTCTAACTCGTTTCTTTCATAAACAAACTTTAATTTTAATAAAAGAGAGATATATAGAAAAAAATCACCGATTTTTCGGTGATTTTTTATTTTAAATAAAATTGTTTAATTTTTTATTAAAAAAGTGGAATAGTTGCTAAAAATTCAACGTCATCTCTCTTTGCAGCGTCGCCTTCTGCTAAAACAAAGATTTTTTTGTTAACAATGCCACCAGCTTTTTCAACAAGACTTTCTAAACCTAAAAGACTTGTTCCTGTTGATAAAACGTCGTCAACGATGCAAACTTTTTTGCCTTTAATCAAGTTAACGTCTTTTGCAGATAGGAAAAATTCTTGAGGCTTGCCGGTTGTAATAGAACTTCCGTATTCAACTGAAATACCATCGTTCATATATAACTTTTTAGACTTTCTTGCAACTGCATAATCAGGCAAATTACTTTCTCTTGCAACAACGTGTGTAAGTTGTAAACCTTTTGATTCGGCAGTAATCAAAACTTGGCTATCACCAACTAACTTAGCAAGTTCTTTTCCGCAGTGTTCTGTGAGCTTAGCGTCTCCGTGCAAATTGAAAAAAGCTATAGTGATTTTATCAGATAGAGCGATGAGTGGTAGCTCAGCATTATAGCCGTTAATGTCAACATTAAAAAACTTTTCCATAATAACTTCCTTTAGTAAAAATTTATTATATTTTATTACCGAATATAGTTTAACACTTTTTTTTCAGTTTGTCTATTCCTTATTCATAAAATTAACAAGAAAAGCATAATTTTATTGTAGTGACAAGGAGGATTTGATGAATTTTCATGATAAAAGCATAGATGATGCCGTAAAAACTTTAGGTTCAGACCTAAAATTAGGACTTGACCAGAAAGGGCAAAAAATAAATGCTGAAAAGTATGGAAGAAACGTTTTAACAAAGCGCAAAAGGCAAAGTATAATTTCACGTTTCTTTTCTGCATTAAAAGAACCAATGATGGTTATTTTGCTTTTCGGTTTTGTAATTGCCTTTGGCAGTAGTATGGGTAAATTCTTAAAAACAGGCAGTGGTGAATTTGCAGAGTGTTTTGGCATACTTTTTGCTGTTATAGTTTCGGTTTTTATAACGGTTATCATGGAAGGCACTTCAGAAAAAGCCTTTGACTCACTAAATAAAATTTATGAAAATATCGCTGTTAGGGTTATAAGGTCGGGCAGAATTATAACAATAAGCCAACAAGATATTCTTGTTGGAGATATTATGCTTTTAGAAAGTGGAGATAAGGTAGTTGCAGACGGCAGACTAATCCAATCTGAAGAACTATCCGTTGATGAATCTGCACTCACGGGCGAAAGCTTGCCTATAAAGAAAAATGCAAATAAAGTTATGCCAACTAATTGTGCTCTTGCTGAGCGAGTAAACTCTTTGTTTTCGGGCACTTTTATAGTAAGTGGCAGTGGGAAACTTTTGATAACTGCTATTGGAGATAATACCGAAATGGGCAGTATAGCGAGAGAACTTTTATCAAGTACTAACAAGGATTCACCACTTCAATCAAAACTTTCTAAACTTGGAAAAACTATAACTATTATCGGAGCGATAAGTGCTGTTCTAGTGTTTATTATATCGGTAATAAGAATTTATTTAGATAACGCAATAACTTTTGATAGTATCCAAAGCCTATTTATTTCTTGTATAGTTTTAATCGTAGCTGCTGTGCCAGAAGGGTTGCCAACAATAGTTGCAGTTTCTTTAGCATTAAACATGATTAAACTTGCAAAAAGCAATGCGCTTATAAAAAAGATGACGGCAACAGAAACAGCAGGCGCAGTCAGCGTGATTTGTTCGGATAAAACGGGCACGCTTACTCAAAACAAAATGCAAGTTGTAAGCATTTGTTATAATCAGTTGTGCTCGGTTCCAGAAAAATTTAAAAGTGAAATTATAAAGCAAAACTTTTCGCTAAATTCAACGGCAGATATAATTACAACGGCAAACAAAGATATAAATCGTGGCAGTAGCACTGAGTGTGCACTTTTAAGGGCGTTTAGTAAAATGAGCGATATAAGTTATCAAGACTATCGCAAAAATTTTAACGTGATAAATAGACAGCCTTTTTCAAGTGAAACAAAGTTTATGTCTACAACAATTGCATTATCTAATGGCAATAAGCGAATTTTAGTTAAAGGTGCGCCTGAAGTAGTGCTAAATATGTGCGAATTATCTTCAATGCAAAAAACAAAAGTTTTAGAACAAATGTCGGCGCATCAAAAAGAGGCACGCAGAGTTATTTGTTTTGCTCATTTAGACAGCGAAAACAATACAGAAAAATATAATTACGATGGATTTGTGGCTATAGCCGACCCGATTAGGAAAGACGTGTATAAGGCTGTATCAGATTGTAAAAGGGCAGGGATAAAAGTAAAAATTTTAACGGGGGATAATAAACTAACTGCTTTTGCAATTGCAAAAGAATTAAAAATTGCATCGGATATAAGTCAAGTATTAGAGGCATCGGATATAGAAAAATTAGACGATAACTCACTTAAAAAAATGCTAGGCAAGATTACAGTTATTGCACGTAGTACGCCAACAACAAAGTCAAGGGTGGTAAAAATATTAAAGCAAAGTGGTGAAGTAGTTGCTGTGACAGGCGATGGAATTAACGATGCCCCTGCAATAAAGCATGCCGACGTTGGCATTGCAATGGGCATAAGTGGAAGCGACATTACAAAAGAAACGGCAGATATAGTGCTCCTTGACGATAGTTTTGCAACTATAGTTAAATCTATCGCATTTGGCAGAAACGTTTATAAAAATTTGCAAAGGTTTATACTTTTTCAGTTGTCTGTAAATATTTCAGCATTGTTATTTATAATGGTGTGTGCAATATTAAATTTGCCATCACCGTTTAACACTTTGCAATTATTATGGATAAACGTGATAATGGATGGTCCACCAGCACTCACTTTAGGGCTTGAAAACGCAAGCAGAAAACTTATGAATAATTCACCTGTAAAACGCACGGATAATATAGTTGGAATGAACATGCTTATGCGAATATTATTCAACGGCGTGTATATTGCAACCATTATGTTTTTGCAGTATAAATACAACTTTTTAGGGTTAAGCTTTTTAGAGCTTTCTGGTGGATTGTTCTCACTATTTATTTTGCTACAATTATTCAATGCTTTCAACTCTCGAGAATTAGGAAGAAACAGCATATTTAGTAGTATTGGTAAAAATAAAATTATGGTAATTACTTTTAGTTCAGTATTTTTATTGCATTATCTAATAATACAAGTATTTTCGTCAATGTTTAACGTGTATCCACTATCAGTCTTGTCGTGGACAAAAATAATTTTGGCAAGTTTTTCAATTATAATAGTTTCGGAAGTATATAAATTAATATATAGGTTGTTAAAGAACAAAAAAAATTAAAAGTTTCAACAAAAATAATAAATAAAAATTAGCGTGGAGCGTAAACTAGAATATATGACATCAATAGTTATTTCTGAAAAAGATTATAATCAAGAAAATTTAATGTATATTCAAACGAGCATTGGCGAATTATTGTCACACGCAGATTGCTCTTTGGTAAATAAAACAATAGATGGCAGGGCAGTTTTACGAGTAAATTGCCCTGAATATTATGCCGACATAATTAAGACCGAGCTTTCTGATAAGGTGGCTGAAATAATAAGCATCAAGTATAAATACGAATATTTTAAGAAAAATATTTTTGTTAGTGGACTATCTAGTACGGAAAAAGAAATACTTTTTACAAGTTTAATTGCAGCTGACCTTGATGATGATAAAAAATACGCCTTTGAAAAGGTTAAAAAATATAGTGACATAGCAATTGATGGTATATATAACTTTATGCTAATTCCACTCAAAAAAAAGTGGCAAGATATTGTCGGTTGTATTCCAAATTGTTTTTTGAACAGCCAGCTTAAAGACTTTGTATATTTTTTGCTTGAAAACAAGAAAAAAAGGGTTTATGTTGATGATGGAATGGTTTATGATAGCCATTACAGAAGGTTAAAGAGAAGCACTCTTTTAGATGGTGACGGCGTTAAAATCATTAGAGAAATTCTACTTAGTAATTGTGGAGAAGTTGAACTTTGTGGAAAAATTCCAAAAGACGATGAGTTTTATCTAAAAGAATTTTATAACGACAAAATATTTTTTTCTAACGGATATGACCATTAAAGTGTTGACAAAAAACTTTTTATGTTGTAATATGTATCCATAAATATTGCACTTAAATTGTAGACAAGTAGTGCAAGAAGGTGTTTTTTAGAGAGTAGGCGGGGGTGAAAAGCCTATAAACATTTCTTGAAAATGAAACCACTGCAATGGCAAAAGTTATCGCACTTATAAAAGCGAATTTAAGTGGCTGTAAAGTTATTTACAGCAATTAAGGTGGAACCGCGGAAATTTTTTCGTCCTTAGACAAAGTCTAAGGATATTTTATTTTTTTTAGGAGGAATTCAAATGAAAATAACCCTTAAAGATGGCTCAGTAATGGAATTTGAGCAAGGTGTAAGTGTGGGGGAAGTGGCACAAGCTATTTCAGAAGGACTTTTTAGAAACGCAGTTTGCGGCAAGGTAAACGGCGAACTCGTTGACTTATCTACAAAGCTAGATAGTGATTCTAATTTGGAAATAGTCACTTTAAAAGATAAAGAAGGTTTAGACGTATATCGTCATACAACATCGCATATATTGGCACAAGCTGTAAAAAATATTTTTCCAACTTCAAAGCTTGCAATTGGGCCAACAATTGAAAACGGATTTTATTATGATATAGAGTTCAAAACGCCTATAAATCAACAAGACCTTCAAAAGATAGAAAAGGAAATGCAAGAAATAATTAAAGGCGATTTCCCTATTGAAAGATTTGTTTATAGCAAAAAAGAAGCTCTTAAAATATTTAAAGATTTTTCAGAGCCATATAAAGTTGAGCTAATAAACGACCTTCCAGCAGGAAGCACAATTTCTTGCTATAAACAAGGCGATTTTATGGACCTTTGTCGTGGCCCACACCTTCCTTCAACAGGTAAGGTAAAGGCATTTAAGTTAACCTCAGTCACAGGTGCTTATTGGCGTGGTGATGAAAAGAACAAAATGCTAACAAGAATTTATGGCACGGCGTTTGCAAAAAAGAGCGAGCTTGAAGAATACTTAACAGCGTTAGAAGAGGCTAAAAAGCGTGACCACAATAAACTTGGCAGGGAACTTGGTATTTTTCTTACAGAAGAAGTTGTTGGTCAAGGTCTTCCTATCTTAGCGCCAAAAGGTGCAAAAATCCTTCAAATTTTAACTAGATTCGTTGAAGATGAAGAAGAAAAGCGTGGCTTTATGATAACAAAAACTCCTTATATGGCAAAAAGCGACCTTTATAAAATTTCTGGTCACTGGGATCACTATAGAGATAAGATGTTTGTTATCGGTGATGAAAATTCTCCAGAAGCAATGGCTCTTAGACCAATGACGTGTCCTTTCCAATATCAAATTTATAAAAACGGCCTAAAGAGTTATAGAGATCTTCCTTGTAGATATAGCGAAACGGCAACGCTCTTTAGAAAAGAAGCAAGTGGCGAAATGCACGGACTTATAAGAGTTCGCCAATTCACACTTTCAGACGGACATATTGTTTGTACGCCAGAGCAAATTGAAGAAGAATTTAAGCGTTGCTTAGAACTAAGCTATTATTTCTTAGATTGCTTAGGAATGAGAGAAGACGTGACTTTCCGTTTCAGTAAACGTGGCGAGTCAAATAAGAGCAAGTATATTGATAACGACAAGGCTTGGAACGAAACAGAAAGCCTTATGAAAAAGATTTTAGATAACATCGGCATCGACTATGTTGAAGCAGATGATGAAGCTGCTTTCTATGGTCCAAAACTAGACGTTCAAGCAAAGAACGTTTATGGTAAAGAAGATACGATTATTACAATCCAACTTGACTTTGCTGCAGCGCACAGTTTTGATATGACATATATTGATGAAAACGGCACAAAACAATATCCATTCATTATCCACAGAAGTTCAATCGGTTGTTATGAAAGAACACTTGCAATGCTTATTGAAAAATATGCTGGTGCATTCCCATTCTGGATTTGTCCTGTTCAAGTAAAGGTTATGAGCTTAACTGATAGAACTGCAGATTATGCTAAAGAGATTGTTGATAAACTTCTTATGGCAGGAATTAGGGCAGAAGTTGATATAAGAAGTGAAAAAATCGGCTACAAAATCAGAGAGGCTCAACTTGAAAAAGTTCCTTATATGTTTATCGTGGGCGATAAGGAAAAAGAAGAAGGACTTGTTTCAGTTAGGTCAAGAAAAGCAGGCGATTTAGGTGCTAAGAACCTAGACGAAGTAATTAAAGAACTTGCTCAAGAAAACAACTCAAAAAGAATTTAATTTTTAATTAAAATAAAAAGAAAAATCGCTAGTGAAATGCTAGCGATTTTTTTATATAATTTTTATAAAACTAAACAAATAAAACAAGCAAACACGCACGAAGAAAAAGATGCAAAAAGGGATATGAGAATAGGTTTTGTTAAGTTTTTAGTTTTAGCGCCTGCAAAGTAAACGGCAGCCACGTAAAAAACCGTTTCACTGCTTCCATAAATAACCGATGCACAGCGAGATAAATAACTATCCACACCACAAGTTTTATAAATTTCGGTTAAAATTGCAAGTGCCCCGTTGCCAGAAAAAGGCTTTATTAAAACTAGTTTTGTAAGTTCGGTTGGTATTCCTAAAAGATTAAATAATGGAGAAACAAGTTTTGTCACAGTGTTTGATAAGCCACTAACTTCAAATAGTTCTGTCAAAACAAAAATGCTAACAAGATATGGAAAAATGCTTATGGCAAAAGGTATTGCAGATTTAGCCCCTTGAGTAAAAGCGTCGTAGGGCTTGACCTTTTTAAAAACAGCAATTATAAAAATAATCAAAAATAAAACAGGTATAAAATATCTCATTTTTCACCTTTTTTAATAAAAATCTTAACTAAAATAACACCGATTATTGTCGATAATAGGGTTGCTAAAATCGTAGGCAAAATTATGCTTGAAGGGGATATAGAACCCATTGAAGTTCTAAGTGCTAAAACAGATGAAGGGATAAGTTGAACGCTAGTTGCATTAATAACAAAAAACATTGCAATAGCATACTCGGTGCCCTTGTGTTTTTCAAGTTCTTGAATAGACTTTATACCCATAGGAGTTGTCGCACCACTCATACCAAGGATATTTGCAGAAATGTTTAAAGACATAAAGTTATTTGCTGTGTCTGGAATTTTTCCAAAAAGTTTGTTATTTAAAGGCTTAAGCGTTTTAGCAAACTTATCGGCAAGTCCACTTTGCTCTAAAAGAGCAAAAACACCTAACCAAACGGCATAGATAATAACCATCTTAGTTGTTAAGGAAAGAGCCTTTTCGCCACCACTAAGCATGGCACTAAGTAGTGTTTCGGGGCTTGAAAACATTAAAATTACAGTTGATAAAATTAAAAGTGTGCCAAAAATTACGTTCATACTAAACTTTATGCTAAATAATGGTTGAATATGTGGAAAAAATATGTTAAAATATTATGAGTAGTATAAAATACTAAATAACCAATCATCTGGGTTAAAGGAGTAAAATTATGAATCAAAAATACTATATAACAACAGCTATTGCCTACACTTCAGGCAAGCCTCATATAGGCAACACTTATGAAGCAATTTTAACAGACTGCTTGGCACGCTTTAAGCGTTATCAAGGCTATGAAGTGCTTTTCCAAACAGGCACTGATGAGCACGGTCAAAAGATAGAAGAAAAAGCAAAAAACGCTAATATGTCACCAAAAGCATTTGTTGACGGCGTTGCAGATGAAATTAAACAAATTTGGGATTTGGTTGGTGTTTCTTATGACAAGTTTATAAGAACAACTGATGAATATCACGAAAAACAAGTTCAAAAAATATTCAAAAAACTTTATGAACAAGGGGATATTTATAAAGGCTCTTATGAAGGTTGGTATTGCACACCTTGTGAATCTTTCTGGACGGAAAGTCAGCTTGTAGATGGCAAATGCCCAGACTGTGGCAGACCTGTTAATAAGTCTCAAGAAGAAGCATATTTCTTTAAAATGAGCAAGTATGCTGATAGACTTATTGAGTATTATAACGAGCACCCAGAATTTATAACACCGGTATCTCGCAAGAACGAAATGGTAAACAACTTCTTAAAACCAGGGCTTCAAGATTTATGCGTGTCAAGAAGCACGTTTAAGTGGGGCATTCCTGTAGATTTTGATAATAAGCACGTTGTTTACGTTTGGCTAGATGCACTTTCAAACTATATTACGGGCTTAGGCTATGACGTAGATGGTGCTCACGACCAAAAATATAACGATTTTTGGCCAGCAGACGTACACGTAATCGGTAAAGATATTATAAGATTCCACACAATATATTGGCCAATCTTCTTAATGGCTCTCGGCGTTCCACTACCTAAAAAAGTATATGGACACGGCTGGCTTTTACAAGATGGTGGCAAAATGAGTAAATCTAAAGGCAACGTTATGTATGCTGACGATTTAGTTAGATTTTTTGGAAAAGATGCTGTTAGGTATTATGTTTTAACTGCAATGCCACAAGATAACGACGGCTTAATTTCTTGGGAATCTGTTATTGACACAATAAATAGTGACCTTGCAAACGTTTATGGCAACCTAGTTAGCAGAACTATTGCAATGTCAAATAAATATTTTGGTGGCTCGGTTAAAGATTGTGGAGTTGTTGAAGAAGTTGATAACGAACTTAAAAACGTTGTAATTTCAGCAAAGAAAAAGGTTAGCGATAAAATTGATGAATTCAAAGTCTCAGATGCACTCTTTGAAATTTTTGCAATCTTCAGAAGGGCAAACAAGTATATCGACGAAACTATGCCTTGGGTTCTTGCAAAAGATGAAAGTAAAAAGGATAGACTTTCAACAGTTTTATATAATCTTATAGAAAGCATAATGATAGGAACTTCACTTCTTTCAGCATTTTTACCAGATACTTGCGAAAAGGTTGCAAAAATGATGAATCTTGATTTAAGAAGCTATGATAGTGCTGATAAATTCGGCGTGGCAGAAAGCGTTAAAGTATGCGAAAATCCAGAAATTTTATTTGCTCGTTTAGATGCAGTTAAGGTTATGGAAGAAGTTAACGCCATGATAGAATCAAGAAAAGAAAAGGTTGTTGAAGTTAAACAAGAGCCTAAAAAAGAACCAATAGATATAGAAGATTTTGCAAAGATAGAGCTTAAAATTGCAAAGGTTGTCGCATGTGAAAAGGTAGAAAAGAGCAAAAAGCTACTAAAACTCACAGTTAAAATTGGCGATGAAACAAGAACTGTTGTAAGTGGAATTGCGCTTCATTACACGCCAGAACAAATGATAGGCAAAAAACTTACAATGATAACAAACTTAAAACCTGCAAAATTATGTGGAATTGTAAGTGAAGGCATGATTCTTTGTGCTGAAAATAGTGAAGGTAAACTTGCTTTCTTAATGCCAGAAAACGATATTGAAGACGGGAGCCAAATTTTCTAATGTATATCGACACACATTGCCATCTTCACGATGATAAACTTTGCGATAGCGATGCAGTTGTTCAAGGCTATTTAGATAACAATGTAAGTGTGGTTATCAATATGGCATGTTGTGCACTCACTGCAAACAAGGGAAAGGCACTTGCCGAAAAATATCCATCGGTATATTTTGGCACGGGATGTCACCCTTGCGACGCATTTGGCTTTGATGAAAAGGAGTTCGATGCCATAAAAGAATTAACTTCGCATGAAAAATGTGTTGCAGTTGGTGAAATTGGGCTTGACTATTATCACGAAGGCTATGATAAAAATAAGCAAATAGATGTGTTTTTAAAGCAAATAGAACTTGCAAAAGAAGTTAAACTTCCTGTCTCAATCCATAGCAGAGATGCAACGGGCGATATGGTAAGATTGCTTAAAGAAAACAAATCAAAACTCATCTATGGTGGAGTTATGCATTGCTTTAGTGGAAGTGTAGAAACGGCAAAAGAACTATTAAATTTAGGTCTTTATATTTCGTTCGCCGGTCCATTAACTTTTAAGAACGCAAATACAATTTTAGACGTTGCTAAATACGTGCCAAACGATAGGTGTTTAACAGAAACGGATAGTCCATATTTATCCCCGCATCCATTAAGGGGCAAACTTAATTCGCCAAAGAATATTCCTTTAATCGTTAAAAAACTCGCCGAAATAAAAGATGTCAGCGAGCAAGATTTAGCAAGAGAGATTATGCAAAACGGAAAAAGATTATTTTATAAAATAAAATAAATATAGTTGGCAAAATGCCCACTATATTTATTTTCTTAATTCATTTGTATAAATTATATAGTAAAGAGATTATCTTTACAAAATTAAGTATGTGCAGGCTAAAATAAATTATGCACAAGCACAACTTTTTGCTTAGGTAAATTATGGAAAAACTAAAATCAATTTTAATAAAACATAATCTAACACTTAAAAAGGCATTCGGTCAAAATTTTTTAACCGACACGGCACTGCTTGACCAAATTGTAGAAAAAGCAGGCGTAAAAAACGACGATATCGTTTTAGAAATAGGCTGTGGCGCAGGTGCTCTTACAAGTGCTCTTGCTAAAAAAGCAAAAAAGGTTATAGGTTATGAAATAGACACAAGGTTAAAGCCAGTCCTAAATGAAGTTTTAAGTGACTATAACAACGTTGAAATTGTATTTAACGACGTTATGAAAGTTAGCCTTGATGAAATTGAAAAAAAGCTTGGTGGCGAATATATTTTAGTTGCAAACCTTCCATATTATATAACCACACCGATAATTATGCGATTTATCGAAAATGCCCAAAATATAAAGGGTATGGTTATCATGGTGCAAGAAGAAGTTGCTTATCGTTTGGCATCAAAAAATAGTTCTTCAGATTATGGTGCAATAACTGTGGGAATAAATCTTCGTGGCAGTGCAGAAGTTATATTAAAAGTGGGTAGAGAAAAGTTTACACCCGTTCCTAACGTTGATTCGGCAATAGTAAAAATTGATATAGAAAAAGATAAATTTAAGGGCGTTGACTTTAATAACGTAAGAAACGTTGTAAGATGCGCCTTTTCAAGCCGAAGAAAAATGCTTGTAAACAACTTGATGAACACTTATAAATTTTCAAGGGCAAAGGCAGAAGAGGTTTTAACAGAGGCGAACTTGGGTTTAACCGTTCGTGGCGAAAACTTGAGTGCACAAGATTTTGTAAATTTAAGCGAAGTTATTTATAAAGGTTAAAAATGGAAAAACAAAAGATAGTTTTAGCAAGTGGAAACTTGCACAAAATTAAAGAAATTCAGCAAATGCTTCCCGATTATGAGATAATTGGTTATAAACAGCTTGGAATAGACTTTGAAATTGAGGAAAACGGCACAACGTTTTATGAAAATGCATTAATTAAAGCTAAAACCGTGTGTGAAAGGTTTAACATTCCAGCGCTTGCTGATGATAGTGGCATTTGTGTAGAAGAGTTGAATGGAGAGCCGGGGATTTATAGTGCAAGATATGCTGGTGACGGCGTTGATGAGCATAATAATGAGTTATTGCTTAAAAACATGCAAGGCAAAACCAACAGAAAGGCAAAATTCGTTTGTCAATTAGTATACTATAAGCCAGATGGAACAATTATATCAGCGCTTGGCGAAACTCACGGCGATATTATGGATAAATGTTATGGCGAAAATGGTTTTGGATATGACCCATTATTTTTTAGTTATGACTTAAATAAATGTTTAGGAATTGCAAGTGCAGAGGAAAAAAACACAATTAGTCACCGATTTAGAGCGCTTGTTGAATTAAAAAAACAACTAGAAATGGATAAATAAAGCATGAAAATTTTTGATAGAGTAGAAGATTTAATTGGCAAAACGCCACTTTTAGAAATTAAAAATTTGAATAATTTTTTAGGGTTAAAAGCCAAAATTTTGGCAAAATTAGAATATTTTAATCCTACAGGAAGTGTAAAAGATAGAACGGCACTTTTTATGCTAGACCAAGCTGAAAAGGACGGGCTTATAAAAAAGGGTGCAACTATAATAGAGCCAACAAGTGGAAACACAGGAATAGGGTTAGCATCGATATGCGCTTCAAGGGGATACAAACTTATATTAACAATGCCAGAAACTATGAGTATAGAGCGAATTAAACTTATAAAAGGCTATGGTGCAGATGTTGTTTTAACTGATGGCAAACTTGGCATGAAAGGTACAATTGATAAGGCAAATGAGTTAAAATCTCAAATAAACGGCAGTTTTATTCCTTCTCAGTTTGATAATAAAGCTAATATTGATGCTCATTACTTCACAACAGGTAGAGAGATTTATGCAGACACCGATGGTGAAGTAGATATGTTTATTGCTGGTGTTGGCACAGGGGGAACACTTTCTGGCTCGGCAAAATTTTTAAAAGAGAAGAATAAAAACATAAAGGTTATTGCTGTAGAACCACAAAGTTCACCAATGTTAAGTTTAGGCAAAAGTGGTGCGCATAATATTCAAGGGATAGGAGCAAACTTTGTGCCAGATAATTTTATAAAAGAATACGTTGATGAAGTTGAGAGTGTAAGTGATGAAGATGCATATTTTTATGCTAAGCTTTTGGCAAAACATCAAGGCATATTGGTTGGCATTTCATCGGGTGCAGCACTTTCAGTTGCTGTTAAAAAGGCAAAAAAAGAAGAAAATAAGGGCAAAACGATAGTTGTTATCTTGCCAGACACGGGCGAGAGATATTTGTCAACAAAACTATTTGAAGAATAGGTTTAATAAAATCAAAAATTTTGAATAAAATAATTAAGGGTATATTCACTTGAATATACCCTTAAAAAATTGCTAAATTAAAATAGATGATTAAGCTCTTTCAACTTTACCACTCTTTAAACAACGAGCGCAAACATATTGTTTAGAAACTGTTCCGTTTTCGTTTTTAACACTTACTTTTTGAAGATTTGCTTCATAAAGCTTTGGTGTTTTTCTATTAGAGTGGCTAACTAAATTGCCTGAAAGTTTACCTTTTCCACACACACTACAAATTCTACTCATTACTATATACCTCCACTTTGGAATTGTTTATTTATTGACAACGAATACTTTACCATATTATTAGATAAAAAGCAACAAAAAAAGGGCAATTTATTAAAAATTTATAATTAAAATTTGTCTAAGTTGAAAAAATTTTATTTAACCCTACCAAAATGTTGCAAAATAGTTTGAAATATTGTAAAATAGATATGTATTTGTAGAGAGGTTTGTATGTCTGTAAGAACTAACAACATATATGGAAAAATAATTATTTCTAATAAAACGATTGAAAAGTTTGTTTCTCATATAGCAACAGACTGTTATGGCATTGTAGCATATCCACGTCACAATGCTTTTTCGTCGTTAGTTAGTTTGTTAAAAACAGGCTCTAAGTTTAGAAGCGTTAAAGTCAACGCTGAAGAAGATAGAATTTTTATAGAAATAGCTGTTATTGTAAAATACGGCGTATCAATAAAAGCCGTTGTAGAATCGCTTAAAGAATCTATTAAGTATAAAGTTGAGCGTTTTACGGGCATGATTGTTGACACTATCGACGTCAGTGTGACAGGAGTTATGAACTAATCTTAAATATATAAAAATAAAGATGTTCTCGTAATTGAGGTTTAATATGCAAAAAACGATAAATGGCTCAATGTTAAAATCAATGATTTTAATATCAGCAAAATTACTCGAAGTAAATAAAGCATCAATCGATGCACTTAACGTTTTCCCAGTTCCTGATGGCGACACTGGAACAAATATGTCATTAACATTTCAATCAGCAGTTAAGGAACTAATTAACTGCCAAAGCAATAAAATTGAAGATATTACAGAAGCTGTTTCAAAAGGTGCACTTCGTGGTGCACGTGGAAATTCAGGCGTTATTCTTTCACAAGTTTTAAGGGGTTTTTGCTCAACACTTAGAAAGGCTGAAGAAATAGATACAAAACTTTTTGCACAAGCATTGATGGCTGGCGCAGAAGTTGCATATGGCGCAGTAAGTAAGCCAAAAGAAGGAACAATGCTTACAGTTGCTCGTATGGTTGCTGAACACGCTCAATCAATTCGTTCAAAATGTAAAGATTTTGAAACGTTTTTGCCAGAACTTATTACTGCAGGAAACAATGCAGTTGAACTTACTCCATCACTTTTACCTGTTCTTAAAAAAGCAGGTGTTGTAGATGCTGGTGGAAAAGGTTTAATGTGCTTATATGAAGGTATGTATAAAGCACTTATTGGCGAAAGTGTAAGCGAAGAAATGATTGCTCCAGCAGAAAGCTCTACAGAAAGCTTGATGGAACATGCTGACATTATGAATCTTGGCAATATAGAATTTGCATATTGCACAGAATTCTTTATTGTAAACATAAAGAAAAAGACAACTCTTGCCGATATTGAAAGATTGCGTGAGTATTTAATGGGTATTGGTGATAGCGTAATCGTTATTGGTGACCTAGAATTTATTAAAGTTCACGTTCATACAAATCAACCGGGTGTTGCACTTACAAAAGCGCTAGAACTTGGTGAACTTGATAGGCTTAAAATTGAAAATATGTTAGAGCAAAACCGTGCTCTAATGAAAAAATATGAAGCTGAGAAAAAAGATATGGGTATGCTTGCAATTTCAGCAGGCGACGGGCTATCAGCAATATTTAAAGATTTGATGGTTGACGGCGTTATTGAAGGTGGTCAGTCTATGAACCCATCAGCAGACGATATAGCAAGCGCTGCTCAACGCATTAACGCAGATAATATCTTTGTTTTCCCAAATAACAAGAACATAATTCTTGCGGCTGAACAAGCAAAATCGCTAGTTCAAAACAAGCGAATTCACGTTATTCCAACAAAGAATATTCCACAAGGTTTTGCAGCTGCACTTGCGTTTAATCCAGAACTTCCTGTTGATGAAAACAAGGCAAACATGATACATGCGCTCGACACAGTTACTGTTGGTCAAGTGACTTATTCGGTAAGAAATACAAAACTTTATGGCTTTGAACTCAAAGTTGGCGATATCATGGGGCTTGATAGCAAAAAGATTTTGGCAAAAGGTAAAGACGTTAGCGAAGTCACATTAAACTTAATAGACAAATTAAAGAGTGGCGAAGAGATAATAACGCTTTATTACGGACAAGACGTAAAAGAAGAAGATGCTGTTGCCCTTAGCGAAAAGATAATGGAAAAATATCCAGATTGTGATGTTGATGTCCATTATGGTGGTCAACCAATCTACTATTATTACATCGCATTAGAATAATCAATTAGGGAAAGAGCAATCTTTCCCTTTTTTAATAACTTTAAGCCACTAAACCCAGTTGCTTTTTGAGTAAAATAAAATATTTTTTGCTAACAATCGTTAGAAATTAAGAAAAAAATAAGGCAAATAAGAGTATGGAACTAACAAAAATTCGCTATGTTAATGAAAAGCGAGAGCAAGAATTTAATAAACTTGGAATTTTTGATACTGCACATTTGGTGCAGTTTTTTCCACGCTCTTATTTGGATTTAAGAGAAAGTCAATTATTAAAATACTCATATCATAACGACATTGTGTTAACGGCAGGCAAGGTTGTTAGTGTGCCTATGTCAAGATATTATAAAAGGGGTGGGCTAGTTAAAATAACGTGTGAACAAGAAGGATTTATGTTTTCTGTTGTTTGGTTTAATCAGCCTTATGTTTCAGACAAGCTTAAAATTGGAGAGGAATATTTGTTTTACGGTAGAGTTAGAAAAGACGGATTTGAAGTTAGTTTGGTTAATCCATCTTTTGAGCTTTGCGAAAAAGTTTTTAGGCTTAAAGGAATTGTTCCACAATATGCTATAAAAAATTATTTAAGCCAAAAACTATTTAGAGATGCTGTAAAAATTGCTGTTGACGTGGAAAAGCCAAAAAGCATAATCCCTATAGAATTACAGGCGAAATATGACCTTATGAACCTATATGAAGCATATAGAGAAGTTCACAATCCAACAAGTTTTGACGTGATGAAAAAGGCTAGCAATAGAATTGCGATAGAAGAATATTTTTCTATAATTTCAGCTTTTAAGTTTATAAAAGGTGACAAAACACAAGTTAGACTAAATAGATACACCACAACTGCAGAAGAACTTTTAGAGTTTATAGTAATGCGTTTTCCATTTGAGTTTACCGAAGGTCAAAAGAAGGCTGTTAATGATATTTTTGCCGATATGAAAGGCGAAAGCGTTATGAATAGGCTTATGCAAGGCGATGTGGGCAGTGGAAAAACAGCCGTAAGTCAGTGTGCAATTTTTATTGCAGTTAATAGTGGTTATCAAGTTGCAATGCTTGCTCCAACCGAAGTTCTTGCAAGGCAAAATTATGAGTCAATTAAAAAGGTTTTTCCTGATTATAACGTTGCGCTAATTACCGGCTCAATGACGGCAAAAGAGAAAAGACAAACAAAAGAGATGCTTCAAAATGGCTTTATAAATATTATTGTTGGAACACATGCGCTTTTAACAGAAGACGTTGAGTTTAAAAATCTTTCACTTTGTATTTGTGACGAGCAACAACGTTTCGGCGTGGCACAAAGAAGTAGCCTTTTGAGTAAAGGCATTACTCCAGACGTTTTGGTAATGAGTGCAACGCCAATTCCAAGAACGTTATCTTTAATATTTTATGGTGACCTTGATATTTCCACAATACTTGACAAACCAAAAATGCGTGTAGAAATTCAAACGAATATTGTGCCACAGCACAAATATTTAGACATGTTGGGTTTTATAAAAAATGAAGTAAAAGACGGCAAACAAGCATATTTTGTATGTCCAAAAATTGAAGGCGATGAAGAAGGCGCCATTATGAGTGCAACTGAACTTTTTGAAGATATAAAAACTAAACTACCTGATGAAAGGATAGGGCTTTTGCACGGCAAAATGAAAGATAAAGAAAAAAATGCCGTTATGGAAGAGTTTAAAAATAGAGATTTAGATATTTTAGTCTGCACAACAGTTGTTGAAGTTGGCGTAGACGTGCCAAATGCCTCTGTTATTGTCATTTACGATGCGGAAAGGTTTGGGCTTTCGCAGTTGCATCAACTTAGGGGCAGGGTAGGAAGGTCTAATATAAAAAGTTATTGCTTTTTAATGACAAAAACTAACGATTCCAAAGGCTTAGAAAGACTAAAAGTTATTAAAGAAAACAGTGACGGTTTTAAGATTTCTGAGTGTGACTATAAAATGCGTGGTGCAGGTGATTTTATGGGCGATAAACAAAGTGGAAAATTTATGCACGACCTAGGTAATTTAAATTATACTACTGAAAGCATTTTTCTTGCTAAAAAGTTAAGTGATGAATTTTTTGATAGTGGAAAAAATATAGAAGTTGTTCGTGAAATCGCGCTTAAAAAATACGAAAAGATAAAAGATATAGCATTAAATTAACAAAAAAAGTATGGAAACAAATAGTTCCATACTTTTTTTAATCTTTATAAAATTATCTTGTTTTTCTATACATAAGAAAAAAGATAGTTAAGGCTTGCGCTGGCACTCCGATAAGGAAAATCATCCACAACGTTCTTGGAGGAGTTGTAAGAGTCACAAGCAAGGTAAGAAAGGTTGCAAGTAGCGTTGACCAAAGAACAAGCGAAATTGCAATAGTGTTTACCCAAGGCTTTTTCCAAACGGCAGTAAAAATAAGCAAAAGAATAAAGGTGATAGGAATAGCGTAAAAGAAAGATAGCCAAGTGTGAGTTATTGATGGGAAAATCAAATTTATCATAGCATAACTAAGCACAGCGATAAGCCAAACAAGACCTGTTGAGCATAGATAAATAGCTATGCGCTTTTTTGAATTTCTATTAGTATTAAGCGTTGCATTTTTAGGCATAGCGATAAGCGTATCAATTTTTACTCCATAAAAATCAGCAAGTTGCTTTAGTACCGTTAAATCGGGCACAGATTCGCCTCGTTCCCATTTTGACACTGCTTTGTCAGAATAATTAAGTTTTTCTGCTAATTCTGCTTGTGTTAAACCTTTTGCCTTTCTATATAGCATTAAGTTCTTAGCAAGATTTTCTTTTATGTCCATAAAATAAGTATAACATAATTATCGGTCGTAAACAAGTAAATTTTGTCAAAAAACTAATATTTTCTACTCTTTGTAGAGTAAAAAATTTCAACTCTACTCTAAAGTTATAGAATATATATGTGGCAAAAAAAATTTAAAAAAGATAAAATGCCTATTGAATATCAATAGGCATTTAGTATCGGATTAAAAATTATTCAGCTTTTTCTGCTTCAGCTTTTTTTGCTCTTGGTTTTCTTGTCTTCTTAACAGGAGCTTCTTCAACAGGTGTTTCTTCAACAACAGGTGCTTCTTCTACAACTGGAGCAACAACTTCTTCATCACACTTAGCAGCACAAATAGCAGCATCAACTTTCTTAGCAAGTTTTGACTTTTTGTTTGATGCATTGTTTGCGTGGTAAATGTTTTTGCTACAAGCACTGTCAATAACTTTGAAAGCAACTGAAAGACTTGCTTTTGCTTCTTCTAACTTATTTTCCTTAATTAATAAGTCAATTTTCTTCATTTCAGTTTTAACAGCTGAACGGATTGACTTGTTTTGTTCTGTTTTCTTTGCGTTTACTAAAACTCTCTTTTTTGCAGATTTAATATTTGGCATATCTAATGCACTCCTTAGTTTACTTTTAATGTCTAAGATATTTTAGCACAAAATTAAACTAAATGCAACTACATTTAACCACTTAATTTTTCTTTTCGTGTAATTTTTCACTATTTTTACAAATAATTTCATACAATTTACTATGGATAAAAGATATATCGCAGTTTTAGATAGTGGGATAGGTGGTATTTCAGTGTTAAAAAAACTTGAAAAGGCATTTCCTTTAGAAAGTTTTTTATATTTTGGTGACAATAAAAATGCACCATATGGAAATCTAGGAAAGCAAAAATTATTAACGCTTTCTATACATAATATAAATATATTAAAAGCATATCCAATCAAAATGATAGTGCTTGCTTGCAATACTTTAAGTGTAAATATTATAAAAGAGATAGAAGACTATTCAAACTTGCCTGTTTTTGGAATTTTTCCACCGGTTGAAAGTTGTTGTCTTAGTGGTAAAAAAACTCTTTTACTTTCAACTATAAGAACTTCTGAAAAATATTTAAGTCTAAACAACGTTGAAAGTATAGGTTTTTTCGATTTAGCAAGCAGTATAGAAGACAATTTATTTTGCCTAGAAAGAGTAAATTTTTTATCGTGTAAAACAAATAGCAAAATAGACTTAAAAAATTGTAAAAAAGGACAATTTGAAACTATAATTTTAGGCTGTACACACTTTAATTTTATAAAAAAACAAATTTCCGACCACTTTCAACCCCAAAATATAACCGACGGCACATTAAATTTAATATGTAAAATGCAACAATATATAAAAACATCAAAATCATTAGTAAAAACCAAACAAAATCAAGTGTTATTTGTTGGCGAAAATGCAAAACTTAATAAAGAATTCTATGTCAAAAGTGGTTAAGTTAGCACAAAACAGATAAAAAAAGTGGTCAAAAAGGCAAAAAAAATTAAAAAAATGGTTGACAGTGGTCAAAATGTGTGCTAAAATAACAATATCAAAACAAGGAGAGTAGGCTTTTTATGTCGGGAAAGAATTATTCACATCAATTAGATGCTAAAAATAGAATGCGTATTCCGGCTAAATTGCGTGAACAATTGGGGTCGAATTATTCGATTACAGTTGGCACAGGCAATTGTCTTTATGTATATACAGAAGACCAAATGAAAAAAGTAAAAGCCACTCTTGCTAATATCAATCCATATAGAGAAAAGCATTTGAAAGCTGCTCGTTTTATTCTTTATAACACATGGCAAGCAGAAGAAGATAATCAAGGTCGTATTCGTTTGCCAGACAATTTAATTAAATATGCAAAAATCCAAAAGAACATAATAGTTTTTCAAGGCCCTGAATGCATAGAAATTTGGAGTGAAGAAGTTTGGAACGAGTATTTTAATGATGTTAACTTTGAAGACCTTGCAGATGCTTTGGACATGCTAAACGGAAATGAGTGAATTTAAGCATATATCTGTTATGCTTGAAGAGTGCATGACAGGATTAAACGTAAAACCAAACGGTATATATTTTGATGGAACTTTAGGTGGTGGGGGGCATTCTTACGAGATATTAAAAAGAAGCAACCCAGACGGCAGGCTTGTAGCAACAGACCTTGATGATTATGCCTTAGAGCGTGCTAGCCAAAGATTAAAAGAGTTTGAAAACAGGTTTACCTTAATAAAAGACAATTTTAAATCGTTTAGTCAGGTAAAAGAAAAACTAGGTATAGAAGGTTTTGATGGAATTTTACTTGATCTTGGCGTTTCAAGTTTTCAACTTGATGATAGAGAAAGGGGGTTCTCATACATGGCAACAGGTGTTCGCCTGGATATGAGAATGGACAAGTCTAGTGGACTTTCTGCTTTTGAAGTAGTTAATGAATACGACGAAAAAGAACTTAAAAGAATAATTGCAGAGTATGGCGAAGAAAGATTTGCTGGAACAATAGCTTCTAACATAGTAAAAACCAGAAAGTTGAAGGCAATTGAAACTACTGGCGATTTAATTGAGATTATAGAAAAAAGCATACCTAAAAAGTTTCAGCATGATGGACATCCTGCAAAGAGAACTTTTCAGGCAATAAGAATTGAAGTAAATGGTGAGCTTGATGGGTTATATCAAGCGATATTAGATATGGCACGCTCGCTAAAAGTTGGTGGAAGAATAGCGATTATAACCTTTCACTCACTTGAAGACAGAATCGTAAAAAGAGCTTTCAAAGAATTAGAGTGTGATTGTATATGTGATAAAAGTTTGCCAGTTTGTGTTTGTGGCAAACGTAAGGAAATAGAAATTTTAACAAGGCATCCTATTACAGCAAGCCAAGAAGAACTTGAGTTAAATAGTAGGTCAAAAAGTGCAAAATTAAGAATTGCAGAAAAAATTTAAAATTAAGCGAAGAGCTTTAATTATAAGGAGAAAAAGTATGGTTATAACAAGGCGTTCAACAGAAATGAAGAATAACTCTTTTGACAGTACTTCAACTAGAGGTGGTGTTGATTTGCTTGAAAGACCACTTGAATTAGAAGAAGTGGCACAAGCCGAAACTGAAAAAAACAATATCGACCAAACAGAGAGAATGCAAAAAAACTTGTATAATCTCCTAAACTATGATAGATTTACCGAAGAAAACATGCAGGTAAGTGAAGTAGCTCAAGAAGTGGTAGATTTTTCTGATGAAGATATCAAACCAACTTCAACAACAATGCAATTCGGTGATGACATTGAGCAAATTCGTGAAGAAATGAAAAAAAGTGAAGTGGTAGAAGGCAATTCTTATCACTTGAACGCTAAGGGCAAGATTGCTGTAATTTTATATTCACTTGTTGTGACGGTGATTTTGGCGCTTATCGTACTTAACACAGGAATTTTAGCAACGTTTTCTGCAAAAGAAAATGCTATTAGTGCAAGTCTTGATAAAAAAGTTATGGAATATAATCAAGTTATGTCAAACGTTGAAAGTATTTCATCTCCTGATTATATTATTGACGTTGCACAAAATCAATATGGCATGGTAAGTGGTAATTAAATTTATAAACCCCGAATAAACTATTATAAATAATGTTTGGGGGATAAGAAAATTAAACAAGATTTTTCAATTACGATTTTACGAAAGAGGTTATTAGCAATTATACTTGCAATAACCTTTTTATTTTTGTTTGTTTTAGGAAGATTATTATACGTTCAAGTAATTTGGGGAGAAGATTTGCAACAAAAGGCTATAGACCAATGGACAAGAGAAATCCCAATTATAGCATCTCGTGGCAAAATTGTAGATGCCAATGGCGTTATCCTTGCTAGTAATGACGATACTTATACTGTGTTTGTAAGAAAAAGTGCAGTTAAAGATTTGCCTTTTTTAGCGAACGCCCTTTCAGAATGTTTAGGGTTGGATTATGAGTATGTTTATTCAAGATTAACAAAAACACTATCAAGTGAAATTACTATAAAAAAACAGGTAGAAAAAGAAAAAATATCAAAACTTCTAGAACTCAATTTGTCAGGGGTTTATTACTCTCGTGATAACTCAAGAGTTTATCCATATAATGAATTTTTAACTTCTGTTTTAGGTTTTACTTCAACGGATGGAAAGGGGCAGTCAGGTTTAGAATTGTATTACGATAAATATCTTTCTGGCTTAAATGGTGAAATTTTATATGAAACGGATATTGTCGGGGTGGAAATCAACAATGGTAAAGCAAGTTATATTCCAGCAACAAATGGATTAAACCTAAAACTTACAATAGACTATAACGTTCAACAACTCTGTGAAACAGCAATGCAAGAGGCAATGGAAGTTCATAAGGCAAAATCAGCACAAATAATTGTTATGGAGCCAAATACTGGTGCAATTAGAGGAATGGTATCTAAGCCATCCTTTAATTTGAACGAAATTCCAAGAGACGACTTAGAAGCACTTAATAAACTTGGAAGGAATGGTCTAGTTTGTGATATTTATGAGCCAGGTTCTACTTTTAAAGTGCTCACTGCTGCAGCTAACATAGAAGAATATTTGCAAGGAAATGAAAAGGCTTTTTCTATAAATCATGTGTATAATTCATCAAGATATAGGTATATTGATGGGCAAAAGGTTAAATGCTGGAGTGACCATAAAAACGGCAAGCATTCAGGATTGACCTTGCAGGGTGGATTGAATAACAGTTGCAACCCAATTTTTGTAGATATTGCTATGTCACTAGGCAAACAAACAATGTATAAATACATTGAACGTTTTAATTATGGCACTACAACAGGTATAGATTTTAGTGGCGAAACTCAAGGTATGGTTTTGCCAATTTGGGCTGTTCAAAACGTAGATTTGGCAAGAATTGCATTTGGTCAAACAATAGCTGTCAGTGCACTTCAGCTTGCTAGTGCAACTTGCGCAGCAATCAATGGTGGTAATTATTTTGTTCCTTATTTAGTTAGCGAAATTTATGCAGATAATGGTTTAATAGCAGAAAAAATTCAACCACAATTAAAAAATAAGGTTATAAGTAGTAAAGCATCAAAAATATTGAATGAAATGCTAGAAAAGGTAGTGTCAGAAGGTTCTGGTAAACAAGCGTATATAGAAGGATATTCGGTTGCTGGCAAAACAGGAACTGCTCAAAAATACGAAAACGGCATAATTGCACATGGAAAATACGTTTCAAGTTTTGTGGGATATTTCCCATCAACAAATCCAAAGTATTTGGCTTTAGTAGTTATTGACGAGCCTGTCGGTCAATATTATGGTTCAACCGTTGCTGCACCATATGCTAAACAAGTTTTTGAAGGAATTATAAAATTAACTAATATGCAGCCAGTATAAAAGGTGATTATATTTAGGTATAAAATTAGATAAATATCGCCAAAAAAAATAAAAAAATAAATTTTTAAAATTTTTTTAAAAAATAGGCAAAAAGTATTTGACAACAAAGTTTTTTTTAGGTATAATACACTAGCATTTGTCGATAAAACACATTGGCAACTGAGTTATGGCGGCGTAGCTTAGTTGGTTAGAGCGGCCGGTTCATACCCGGCAGGTCGTTGGTTCGAATCTGACCGCCGCTACCAGCAAACAAACGGCGAGATAGCGTCGGTTCAAATATAGGCAAAGTTTTTTGCCAGACAAAAGGCCCCTTGGTCAAGCGGTTAAGACACCACCCTTTCACGGTGGTAACATGGGTTCGATTCCCGTAGGGGTCACCAAAATCACGAAAAATCAGTCAAAAATGGCTGATTTTTTTCGTTTTTGACCACTTTATACCCTTTAAATAGGGGTGCTTTGACCACTTTAAGGGTTAAAACGAGGGGATAAAAAGCGATTTGTCACAGCCCATTTGTCACAACTAAATTGTAAACTCTGTCGCAGTTAAAGTTAAAAAACATTAGTAATTTACTAGTGTTTTTTATTTTAAAAAAAGTATTATACCTTGTACGGGAAAAATTGTCGAGTAATGGTCGCAGTTTTTACGGGTTGTTTCAGTTAGTTTTTTAGTATATTTTAAAGTGCAAAATAAAGTGCAAAAACATCACAAATTGCACTTTAACTATTGCACTTTAGAAATTAAAAGAGGTCAAAACCCAAAATATGGATTCTGACCTCTTTTGATTTTTACGTAGTCTATTTTAATTTTGCTTATGTTCTTTAACCCAAGATAGAAGCTCTTCGTAAGACATTTTGCCATCGGCAAGGGAAAGACCTATATGAATTAACTCTTCATCAGTATACTTGATATTTACGCCGTTAATAGCTAGGAAAGATAACATGACAAGCAAACCTATTCGCTTGTTTCCATCAACAAAAGCGTGGTTAGATACAAGATTAAAGCCCAGTCTAGCCCCTTTTTCTTCCTTGGTAGGGTAAAGCTCCTCTCCACCAAAAGTTTGATAAGCTGATTCAATAGCAGAATCTAAAAGACCAAAGTCTCTAATTCCTGCACTTCCACCGCTTGACTCTATAACAAGCTGTTGTAAAAGTAAAACTTTTTCTTTATCAAACTTAATCATTTTGCAAGCTCCTTAAATGCATTGCTATGTTCAGTTAATATCATTTTAGCAATTACAGCAAGTATTTCCATATCGGCAGAAAACTTGTTTTCATCAAATTTAGAAACAACATATTGAGGCTTATTATTTTTTAAGATTATAACGTTACCATTTTGTTCAACAGTTTTAACTACTTTAGAAAAGTTTTGGTTTGCTTCGGTTATGGAAACAAGATTGTTAGTATCAATTTTCATAACAAACACCTCCTACTAATATTATTATACACAAAAATAGGATAAATACAACCTATTTTAATAAAAATTTTTAAAAAATTTTCTTTTAATAATAAAATTTTAGCATTTCGTTTAGTAGATATTCATCAGATACGCTTGTGTAAGTGTTGCCTAACGTTCCGAGAGAATGCCCAGCAAATAAATCTCTTGCTAAGTCGGTAACGCCACATTCAATACAACGTGAGTAGAAAGTTGTTCTTAAATCGTAAAGTTTGTGGTTGGGGAAGAGCTCCTTAAATTTTTCTCGCAAAGTATAGTCTTTATAGAAAAACAACTTCTTAGTATCTTGTATGTAAGGTGCAAGCATTGGCGAAATAGGTATTCGTTTATACTCAACTTTTTCGGTTTTACGCTTGCTGTTAACGCATATAATAAAATCGCCTTCACGCCTTGCTGTTTTATATTCGTTAGGTCTCATACCGGTGTATATCGCCAAAGCAAACATAAGCTGATATTCGGTGCCTTCCGTTTCCTTAAATAAGCGTTTTTCCTCTTCCTTAGTAAGTGATGAACCATGCTGTTTTTCGTGTTTTGTAGGCAAAACTAAGGCTAACGGGCTTTTATTCATAACACCATGTGCTACTGCTGACTTGAAAATAACAGATAATAGAGAATGTACTTCAACAGCAGTTTTGCCTTTGCCTTCTTCTTTTAATTCATCAATGATAGTTTGGCATTGAAGGGCCGTAACCGTTGTTAAGCGTTGCTCGTTAAAACGAGGTAATATATGTAGTTTATATCTGTTCATATCGTTTTGAAAGGTCTTAAAAGCAACTTTCTTCTTTCTAAAATTTTCAAAGTAATACGTGGCGAAAGCGTTAAACGTTTTAGGATATTTGTTATAAGTATCGGTTGGTGCCGGTGCTTTTATTTTTTCTATAAAAGCCTTTTTAGCTTCTTCAATAGTATCGCCTGCAGAATAAATGTTATAACCATCACGCCTATATAATATAGTGTATCTATAAGTTCCGTCGGTTCGTTCTTTTCTGTAAAGATGACCAACGCAATCATAGATTTTAATTTCCATAGGATATTTTTGTTCTTTTACCGGTTTTGGTGGCTGAGACAAGTCAATATCTTTGTTCCATAGGCTGTTTAATACCTGAATTGCAACTATATTATTTTGTAATAAAAGCTGAATTTCTTCACTAGTTACAACGCTTTTAAGCTTTGTTATAATCGCTTTAATTTTTGGTTCTGGATTTTTCATAATTAGTAATTAAGTTTTTCTCCTTCTTTCATTAAATATTCATCAGATACGTCGGTATAAGCATTGCCTAACTGACCAAGTGAGTGACCTACAAATAACTTTTTAGCAACTTCTGCAACGCCACATTCAGCACATTTAGAGTAGAAAGTAGTTCTTAAATCATAAAGCTTATGGTTTGGCAATATGCTGTTAAACTTTTCTCTTAAAGTGTATGGGGTGTAGAAGGTAAATTCTTGCGTGTCTTTTATGTAAGGTCTAAGCATTGGCGTTATAGGAATCTTTTTATATTCCACTTTGCCGTTTTTACGCTTACTATTTTTAGCAATAATAAAATCACCTTCACGCCTAGCAGTTTCGTATTCGTTAGGACGCATGCCGGTGTATAATGCTATTGCGAACATCAATTGATATTCGGTTCCAGCCGTTGAATCGAAAAGCAATTTTTCTTCTTGCTTAGATAGTGCCGTGCCGTGAGTATGCTCAACTTTTTTGTGGTAAACAAGGTTGAGTGGGTTTCTTTGCAAAATATCGTGGTCCATAGCAGCCTTAAATATTACGGATAATATTGACTGAATTTCCGTTGCTGTTTTGTTCATGCCTTTAGCATCTAGGTTGTCTAAAAGCTGTTGGCATTGTAGCGACGTTATGGTTTTAATATTTTGCTCCTTAAAGTGAGGGTAGACGTGTCTTTTGTATCTGCCTAAATCACCCTTGTAAGTGTTTTCTGCAACTCTGCGTTTTCTAAAGTTCTCAAAGTAATACATAGCAAAAGCGTTGAAGGTTATGGGAACACCATTAACTTTTTCCAGTTTTTGTGGCTTGTTTTTAAGTGCTTCTATAAACTTTTCTTTAGCTCTTGCTAAAACCTTGTCTGTAACACAGACGTTGTAGCCATCTCTACGATATTTAATATCATAGGTGTAGGCGTTTTCACTTACCTTGCGCTTGTAGATTCTTGCTCTACAGCTGTCGTAAATAAATAGTTTTTTGAATTCGTTTGGCATTTTGTTAATCTCCTTTTGTGTAAATTCTAATTTTTCTTCGTGTTCTTGCTGTTCTTTTTGTTTAATAAGCGCAGCAAATTCTTTGTTCTTCATCATTTCTGAGAAGATGTTAACTAGAGTATCTAGTTTTCCTTGATTTAAATTTTCCATATTTTCTCCTTATTGAGAGAAAAATGCGTGGTACGTCCATATAGGTAACGTATTTCGCCCGTTCAAATGCAACTCTTTATAAGCTTGCTATTTTTGCTAACGTCAAATTCCTCCTTGAATTTTTAATTGTAAATATTTGTTTTGCATACGCTTTCTACGAAGGTATACGGTTTGAAAACATATATCTAATTTAGCAGCTATTTCGTGAGAACTGATGCCGTTATAAAGAAGCCTTAATGTATCTTCCTCACCAGTGCTTAGTTCCATAGCTTTGATTAAATTGTCAATGTTTTCATAAGCTTCTTCAGTGTCGTAGAACACTTCAGGTACAGTGTTATATTCGATTGTTTCATCTAATTCGCAGTAAACTCTAGAATCTCTAGTTTGTATCCAAGCGTGGTGGTCAACAATCTTAAAACACGCCTCGCAAATAGTGATAGGATAGCCTTTTTTATCGTGGTAAAGAACTTCATCAACAAGTCTTCCAACGTGGCTTAAAAGAAAGATATTAACGTCTTGAACTAAGTCGTAAGCATCAGAGAAAGTGAACGCTTCTTTCTTCTTATCAAACATATCGCAAAGCAGACCTTTATAAAGTTTGTCAAATTTGTGGTCATAACCACAGTGTGTTTTAATAGCTCTAAGAACAATTAGCTCAGCTATGCGAGTAATATTCTCTTCGCTAATCGGTTGTCTTAAAATCGAATAATCCTTTTTACTTTTCATTTTTTTACTCCTTTGTATTTTTTTCTTTCGACGGGGTAGCCAAACTACAGCCCGAAATACGTGGAGTAATGTTTGAAATTTAGGGGAGACTTGCAAGGGAGCACGAATTTAATTTTTGGTCGATATAAAGACCTAAAAAATTACAAAAATTCAATTCGCCTTGCAAGACTCGCTGGGATGTAGTAGGATATCCCCTAAGAAAGAACAAAGGGGGTATTTTAACTATTTGCTTTTCTCATTTGGGCTATAACTTCAGGGCTAACTTGTCCCATATAACAACCTTCGTCCCAAAGCCCAAAATCATCAAATAATACTAGTTTTTCGCCTTTTTCCTTATCGCCCATAACACATACAATGTCGTCATCCATAATGTCAGAATAAACATACATAGGTGTGTTTTTAGAGTAAATTACGCGTGCATCAGACTTTTCTAAATACTTCATAAGATACCTAAACACAAATGGTTTTGCTGCAGGGTTAGTTATGTCGATAGGGCTAAAATCACTTCGCCCAAACCGTTCGTTAAAATACGTGTTCTGCAAGGTCTTTCGCATTTTATGGGTTTTGAAACTATAATCGTTAACTTCTATCAGCTCGCCAACCATAGCGCCATCTGGTATATGAAATATTCCGTGAAAGTGAGCACGTTCTTTTTCGGGGGAGTGCTCTAAAACAAGTATGTAAACCCAATTCTTTCTAGAGCTTAATTTCTTTAAGCAGTCCTTTAACTTTTCAATAAAATCCTCTTCTGTAAGTTTTTTGCTATCGTAAGTAAACGTGCAAAAATAATTCCATTGTCCTAAGTTGATTTTTCTCGATAACCGTTTTCTTCTCTCTATCAAGTTCCGTTTCTTTCGGTCCATATAAGTCCCAATATATTCCTTTCTTTTTTCTTCATCCTTAATAACTTCTTTCAGTTCGTTTTCTAAATTTTCTATCTTTTCCTTTTTTCGTTTGCCTTTACTTTCCTTAAAAACCTTATCAGCCGTTTCCTTAACCTTTATTTCTTCTTCCGTAAGGTTCTTCTTTTTCTTTTTTAAGTTTGGTCTGGTTGTGTGCGGAATGGCAATGTAATGACTGCCATCGTGATACACTTTTGTTTCTCCGTAAGACATAGTTTTTAACCTCCTTTTATTTATTTTTTTTAGATACGTGTTAAAAAAAGTGCTTCGCATTAAAACCATAAATTCTTCGTTTTTTCATGTGTGTTTACCTCCTTTTTCTTGATTTTCATAGAAAAAAGAGTACAAAAAAAGCGCAATACGGCTTTAAAAAACTTTAAAACTGTATTACGCTTATACTTTTACCTATTTGCAACCATTCCGATTTTTCCCCTCCGGAACCACAAGGGCGTGCTTTTTCCTTGGCAATCAACTACTACTTGGCTTGCAATTTGTTCGAATACAAACTATTTTTCCTTTATTTTCCTCCTTAATCTATGAAGTTGTTTAATCAAATAAAAAAAGGACGCACTACGAGTGTGAAAAATAATCAACTTCGTACTTCGCCCGTTCCAATGCCATCTTTTTTATTCGATGCGCACTTGCTATACGCCCTAAAATTTATTCAACTGCCTACATATTAACATATCAAAAATATCTTTGTCAAGCCTTTAAGGCAAAAATCTGAACAAATGTTTGTTTATTTTTCATTTTAAAGCTCTTAAACGGGTGTAGGACAGGTGAAAATAGAGAAGATGGGTTAAGGCTTATAAACGATATTTTAGATTGTTGACCTTTATTTTTGAAAGTGTTAAAATATGTAAAAGTGTTTTAGGTGGGGCGCCAAATGACTAATAATGAATATTTTGAGAAACTAAATATTGTGAATGGCAATTTAAAATCCTTTAGGAAAGAATACCTAAATCTTGCAAAGTCAATTGTCGGAGAGACTCTGTTAAAAGAAGACTTATTTTTTTGTGCATCATTAGATAAAGGCATAAGGGTTTTAGATGGTTTTATTTCTATGATTAATGAACGAAATTTAACTTGCGTAGGGGTGTTAGTAAGGATGCAGATTGATAATTGTTTTAGGACATATGCTCCTTTTATTGCAAAAAATAAAGAAGAGGTTATAGATACTATTATTTATAGCAAAAAAGAGCTTAGACAATGCCTAACTAATAAGGATAAAAAAATGAGAGATTCTGTTTTAGTTGAAGAATTATCTGTCTTTGATGGAGCAATTTTAGATGTGTATAAGCAAGCCTCGGGTTATGTGCATTTATCAGAAAAAGCATTTTATGCTATAGCAAGAACGGCGGATTCATCCTTGCTTACACTAAACATAGGAGGAGAACTAGATGAGAGGTGCAACGACGCAATAGTAGAGGGTGTATCGGCTTTTTCATATTTTACTAAATTGCACCAAAAAATTCTTAGAGCAGTAGCTGAATCTAAAGAAAGATTTGATAAAACCTATAGAGAATAACTGTTTATTAAAACCCATCAATGGATGGGTTTTTCTTTTTGTCTCTTTATGAAAATAGATTTTTAGGGAGGCATACAAAAACACTTTTATAGAGATAAAAAAGAAATCTTGCTTAAAAGGTGGTAAGGAAAAGCAAAAAACGCAAGATGAAATGTGGGTGTTTGTCGCCAGCGGTTCAGCGCGACAACCCCACACATCTGCGTTTGCTTTCCTTACCTTTTTGCAAGTGTTTTTATCCGTTAAAGTTTTATGGGTGTTTAGATTAAGGTTTAGTTTTTTCGAGTAGCAAAGTTTTTGTTAAAACGTGTACCTGTCTCGGCGAGCGAAGCGAGCCGACTTGTATCAAGACAGGTACACGTTTTAGTGCCAAAATAAGGTTTTTATAATTTTTTTGTTTGTTTTTTGATTTTAAAGTAGTGATGTGGTATAATACATGTATTATAAGAGAGGAAGACATATTATGAAGCAGGTAACTTTAGGTATAAAGAAAGATGGACATACATTTTTTGTCAAAATTATGCCATATGATTCGTTTTGTACATATGCTTCGTTTTATGATGAATACGAGCTATCAATTATTTTTGGAAAAAACAAATATCCTAGATTAAAATATAAAAACTTATACTTTTCAGGAGCAATAACATCGCGGAGCAAATGGCAAATTTATATAATTAATGAAAAGAAAATAGATTGCTTAGTTGAAATGAGGAATTCTTGTCTTTTTATCAAAACTGCGGATGTGCCCAAAGTCCCAGAAGAATTTAATGAGGAGCAGGCACCAATGGTTGGCAATATAGTGAGTCAGGAAAATCAATGTCTTCAAGAAGTTGATGAGTGTATTGCATACAATATAAAATTGTATAAATTGATTAAAGCTAAAGATCTGTTTAAGGAACAGCTTTTGGAATTATTTGCAGAGGAATATACTTGTTTTACAGAAGGATCTAAAAACCCGAACTGTTTTTTTAGATATTGTATTCAGTATTTTAAGAATTTTATCAAATCAGAGGAAGAATGTCCTTGTATTGTTCAATATATAAAAGCAAATGATGTTATCAATAAATACCCAGAGTTAAAAAACTACAATATAAAAGAATTTGTAGAACGCGCAATAAATATAGTTGCAGAAGAATTTAAGGACCATATTAGCATATATTATTCCAGAGAAGAGGTCTATGATGTAATTTTCGATGAAACAATGAGAATGGTCCGTCATGTTGAGGAAGAGAAGTTTAAGGAAAAATATTCTCATAATAGCGAGATTGAATCTCTTATTAAAGAGAAACTTTGGAGATTAAAAGATAAAGAAATTTTGTTTCAGAGAATACAGTTTCTTATAAGCATTAATGAAATAAGTAATTCGCAAATGATAATAGAAAAAGCGGATGATTTAATTGATAAATGCGTAAAATTTGAAAAAATCTGTGAGCGCTTTGCATATTGTGACTGTACAGGTATTATTGAAGCAAACCAAGATAAGGAAAATCAGTTTAGTGAATTTGAATTGGGAAAAATCGATTTGACTAAAAACGAGAGGCGAGAATACTTTATTTATAAGGAAGTTATGCCATTTTATTATGAATCTCTTTATAATAAAAAAAGAACTAAATTAAAACCATCTATTGAGAAAATAGATTCTTATGTTGCTTTCGCAAGGAGTGCTATAGAATTATTAATTAATACTCAAATTGTATTAAAAAAGGGCGATGAGTTTGTTTATAGTAGAAGTGGTGATTTTGAAAAATATAGGGGGGACATAAAAGCTATATTAAATATTGATTAACAAGTTTATTGTATTAAAGCAAGTCGATTGTTGATAAATTTAATATTTTATGTTATAATGTGCTAAAAGAAGTTTATAGGAGTTAGCATGTTTTACGATTTACAACCCGAGGAACAAAAACAACAGTATAAACAAATGCTTGGCATAATTGGTAAATTAACGCGCTTATTTTCGGATAATGCGTGTCCTTATTTGCCATATAGAGTCCAAGAAAATGTATTTTGTAAATATTTTAACGCTGATAATTTGTCTCGTAGTGACTGTTCTGCTGATGCAAAAAAGGGTAGAATTGGAGTTGGTTTAAAAACTTGGATGGGGAACAACGACCAAAAGGTGGCAGAGTTTGATAGTTTGAGAGAAAAGTTAAGTCCATTATCGGGGTTAGATTTGGCAAAAAAAGTTTCGGAATTTAGAAATGAGCGTATCCGTATTACAAAGAATTTACATGGTATAGATGAACTTATATATCATATAGTTAAACGTATTCCTGACACTATGCAAATTCTTGAACACGTATTTGAGCCCATTGATATTGAAAACATAACTTTACTTCCAGAGCGTGGCAATGTAAATAATACATATTTTACCGACGGAAAGCACGTTTACCATTTCAGTATGTCAAAAAACACCCTTTATATGATTTTTGATGATATGATTTTGTTAGACGCTTTTACGGTAGATATTCTTGACGACCCTTATACTTATTTGATGGGTTTAGCTGATAATATTCCTCAAAGCATTACAACAACACAAGTTGAATTTGATACAACAAATAAGGCTTGTTTACGTTTATATTCCACAAAGTCTGATGGTACAAAGTTTGTTGCGCAAAAAAGTGGCTTAAATCAATGGAACGCAGGCGGTAGAAAGAGAGATGTGAACGAAATATATATTCCGTTCCCTGCTGAAGATAGAGAAAGATATGCGGGCTTTTTCCCTAATCGTGACCAACCATTTGAATTATTATTACCTGACGGCACTTTAATTTCTGCAAAGGTGTGTCAACAAGACAACAAAGCCATAATGAGTAATCCAAACAAAGTTTTAGGCGAGTGGTTATTACGCAAAGTATTTGAATTACCTGAAAAAACACTTTTAACTTATGAAATGCTTGAAGTGTTTGGCATAGATTGTGTTGTCTTTACAAAACTTGGTGATTTAAGATATTCGGTAGATTTTGCCGAGTTAGGAACTTATGAAAAATTTACTGAAAACGAAACAGTGGATGAAGAATAACAATAAAGGTGCATCAGTTTGATGCACCTTTAACTTTATTTTATTGCATTTTTTATTTCTTCGGCTATTCTTTGAATAACGCTTACTACTACGGAATTTCCTGCTTGTTTATATAACGCACCATTGCAAAGATTGTCGGGCAAAATAAAATCACTTGGAAAGCCTTGCAAGTTAAAACACTCTCTTGGTGTCAATTTTCTAATTTCGCCATTATACATCCTAATTAAAGGAACATTGTGTCCGCCTGTTCCCATATTTGCGGTTAAGGTGGGGCACATTTTACTTTTATTTTCTCTTACGTAAACCCTACGCCATTGATAGCAAGTGTCTGACTTTGTAATACCTGCTACAAGTTTATCATAGAAATCACATTTTTCGGTATAGTAGTATCTATCGTCTTGCTTGTTTTCAAAGTCTATCAAGTCAGCAAGTGTTTTTTCTAATTTTATAGGCTTTAAGTGTTCAAAATTCTTATAATGTTCTTTGTTTTTAAAGCAAACAATATAAATTCTTTCTC
>JAZKZI010000050.1:0-70983 GCA_045612585.1 Christensenellaceae bacterium
TGTTTAAATGTCCAACTTCACTGTTGCCCATTTGACCTTCTGGAAGACCAACATCCATGCCACTTGCACCGATAAGTGTGCTTGGGTAGTTTGCCATTAGGTTGTCAACGTTTTCGCTGTTTGCACATTTAATGGCATTGCCTGTGCTTTGTGGGTTGATGCCATAACCATCCATAATTATTATACAATTTGGTCTTGTTTTCATAAATAATATCCTTATAAATATAGAGTTAATTTTATCTTATCTATTATATAATGTTATTTAAATTAAAGCAAGTTATTTTACTCCAAAATTTTTATGCAACGAAATTTTGCACTAAATATTTTTTGGTGTTTTATTAAATTTATTGGCTTAAGCTCAAATTTTCGATGATAATCAGCAAAATTTATCACTAATTTACTTGCTAAAAATATTTATTTAATGTAAAATAATATAGCCGTGCTATGCGGGGAGTTAGCGATGCCCTGTTATCCACAATTCGCTTTAGTGGAGCAGAATGCCAGTTGAGGCTTGCTGTGTGGAAGGCTGTGCGCAATAAGGAGCGTTGATATTAAGGTCTTATGCAATGTACCCCTGTGAACCGTGTCAGAATAGGAATATAGCAGCACTAAGCAGTCAGGTTCATGTGATATAAGGTTGCTTTAAAGGAGCCACCTACTGCGTTAACGCTTCGGCATAGTTTGTCAAGGTTGGATGCACGGTTTTTTTGACAAAAAAACGACTTGAGATTTTTTCCAAGTCGTTTTCTTTTTTTATAATTATTTAATTTTTAGCCTTTATATCCCCAAACAACAGGTCTGTTATCTGAGTTCCAATCTCTAGACCAGCCACTTGGTTTAGAATTTGCCTCGCAATAAATTGTTAAACTGTCGCAATTAGAGAACGCATCATACCATATTGATTCTACACTTTCTGGAATAACTACGCTTGTTAAATTATAGCAATGAGAGAACGCACCAGCACCTATAAATCTACAATTAGCATTTATCGTTGCAGATGTTATATCGGTTGATGTTGTGTCTGCTAAATATAAATATGGATTTTCGTTATTTCCTAAATATTTTAAATTGCCTTCTAAATTATATTGTAAACTGTCGCAATGTTCGAACGCACCATAACCTATTGCTTCTACACTGTTTGGAATAACTATGCTTGTTAAACTGTCGCAATTATAGAACGCAGAATTACCTATACTTGTCACACTGTTTGGAATAACTATACTTGTTAAATTATAACAATTATAGAACGCAGGATTACCTATAAATCTACAATTTACATTTATTGTTGCAGATGTTATATTGGTTGATGTTGTGTCTGCTAAATATAAATATGGATTTTCGCTATTTCCTAAATATTTTAAATTGCCTTCTATATTATATTGTAAACTGTCGCAACCAAGGAACGCATATTCACCTATTGCTTCTACACTGTTTGGAATAACTATGCTTGTTAAACTGTCGCAACTTTCGAACACAGAATTACCTATATTTGTCACACTGTTTGGAATAACTATGCTTGTTAAACTGTCGCAATGTCTGAACGCCTCATCACCTATATTTGTCACACTGTTTGGAATTGTAAATTTTGTTGCCGTTTTTCCTATTGGATAACATATCAAAGTTGTTCCATCTTTGCTATATAATACACCATCTATCGATTTATAATTGCTGTTTTGTTCGCTTACTTCTATGCTCGTTAAACTGTAGCAATCAGAGAACGCAAATTCACCTATTGCTTCTACACTGTTTGGAATAACTATACTTGTTAAATTATAGCAATGAGAGAACGCCTCATAACCTATATTTGTCACACTGTTTCCTATTGTTATGCTTGTTAATCTGTCGCAAGAAGAGAACGCACCATAACCTATTGCTTCTACACTGTTTGGAATAACTATGCTTGTTAAACTGTCGCAATTATAGAACGCAGAATTACCTATACTTGTCACAAGCTTGCCGTTATATGTGTCAGGGATAATAACTTCCGTTGCCGTGCCTATATAATCTATAACTTCATATTCTGTGTCATTATTAATAAGGCTGAAAACTAATCCTTCGGTTGCTGACTTTTCTAATTCGCCATATTCAGTTTCACATACTTCACACTTTGCCTTTTCAGTATAAGTTGCTGTGCCACCTTTATGACTTTCTTTGGTTTCATAAGCTCCACACTCGCACTCATGCCAGTGCTCAGTAGCAGTTTTCTTTAATATGCTATAGTTGTGGTCTAATGCTGAGCCCACTTGCGTTCTTGTATCTTTTTCGTTACAACCTGTTCTATCGCAAGTTGCTGTTTCTGTTCCATCTTTTAAGCACTTTGCATCATTATTACTAACATAGTTAGTAAAATTATGGTCTAATGGGTCGCCATATTCAAAAGTTAAACTTTCCTTTGCTCCACATTTGCATGAATAATAATATTTGGCTTTTTCAGTGCAAGTTGCATAAGTTGCTATAAAATTTTCTGTAGTTACTTTTTGGTTATAGATATGCGTATGCGTTGGCTCAGAGTTCGTGCAAGCCACTAAACCAAAAGAACATATTATCATAAGTAAAGTTAAAATTAATACTAGCAGTTTTTTCATAAGTCTTTTTCCTTTTTATGAGTTAAAATATTGCTTCAACAAATTCTTCTGCATCAAAGTCTTCTATATCATCTATTTTTTCACCTGTTCCCACAAAGCAAACTGGAACTTCGAGTTCATACGAAAGTGAAATTATAAAGCCACCTTTTGCAGTGCCATCAAGTTTGGTTAAGATTATTCCGTCAATGCCGATTGCCTCGTTAAACACTTCAACTTGGTTATATGCGTTTTGACCAGTTGTTGCATCGAGTGCGATAAGTTTATAATAGTTGGCTTCTGGGAATTCTCTTTTTACAACCCTATCCATTTTCTTTAGTTCTTCCATAAGGTTGGCTTTAACGTGAAGTCTTCCTGCCGTGTCTATAATTAAAACGTCGGTATTTTTGGCTTTTACTGAACTAATTGCATCGAAAACAACGGCTGATGCATCAGAGCCTTCGTCGTGCTTAACAATTCTTACCTTTGCCCTGTCCGCCCAAACTGAAAGTTGGTCTGATGCTGCTGCTCTAAAGGTATCCCCAGCAGCGATTGTCACGCTCTTTTTTTCTTTTACGAACTTGTTTGCAAGTTTTCCGATAGTTGTTGTTTTGCCAACACCGTTTACGCCAACCACCATAATTATTGCAGGTGATTTAAACTCTATTTTTTCTGCATAATCAAGGCTGTCAAAAAGTTCTTTTTTTAAGAGTTCTATAACGTATTCTTTATCTTTACATTTTTCTTTAATTGCAGTATCTCTAATTTCATCAACAATTTCCATTGTCGTTTTAACAGAAACGTCTGCCGAAATCAAAATATCTTCAAGTTCAGTATAGAATTCTTCGCCAAGTTTATTTTTGGCAAATAGTTCGGTTAGTTTTTTTGATATTCCTTCACGTGTTTTTGTTAAAACTGATTTTAACTTGCTAAATAATCCCATAATTAGTCCTTTTTTATATTATAAAGGGGTTAGCATTTAAGTTAAACCCCTTTTTTCTGTGTTATAAAAGCCTTTTATTTATGAAAGCGTTTGGTCGCCCGTAATTTCAGCAACGTCTGAAAGTTTAACTGAAACCATTTTAGAAACACCTTTTTCTTGCATGGTGACACCAAAGAGTGCATCTGCAAGTTCCATTGTTGGCTTTCTGTGTGTGATAACGATAAACTGTGTTTCGTGACTAAACTTCTTTAAGTATCTTGCAAACCTATCAACGTTTGCCTCGTCAAGTGCTGCTTCAATTTCGTCAAGCACGCAGAATGGCATTGGGCGAAGTTTTAGAATAGAGAACAATATCGCTATTGCTGTAAGTGCTTTTTCCCCACCTGATAAAAGCGAAAGTTTTTGTAGTTTCTTTCCCGGTGGCTCTGCAACGATTTCAACGCCTGCTTCAAGCCTGTCTTCAACGCCCGTGTAGTCCATTTGAAGCATTGCCCTACCACCACCAAAGAGTTCTTTGAATATTCTTTGGAAGTTTTCGTTTATGGTTGTAAAGCCTTGGTCGAACTGAGTTAGCATTTCTGCTTTAATCTTATCGATTGCTTGTTTTAAGTCTGACTCTGCTTTTTCTAAGTCCTCTTTTTGAGTAAGCATTTCTGCATATCTTTCTTTTAAAATCTTGCAGTCTTCAATAGCAGTTGCGTTGATAGCACCGAGTGAAGAACGCTTTTTGCGAAGTCTATTTATCTCACTTTCACCAAAGTTTGCATCATAACCGTCTTCACGAACTTTAACTGCTGTTTCATACGTTTCTTGATAGTCTTCCCAAATGCTTTGTTGCATATACTCTAGGTCAGAATCTATCTTTGTAAGGGCTATTTCTTGGTTGTGCTTTTTCTCTATAAGTTCACTGATTTGGGTTTGTAATTGTTGTTTTTGCTCATCATTTTTATTGAGCTTTTCTCTTAAATTACTCTTGTCAGTTTCAATACTTTCTATCTTATCACGAATACTCTTGATATAATCTTGTTCAGCCTTGCTAAGCGACACTTTTTCTTGGTCTAGCCTTAATTGTTCGATTATATTTTCTGCACCCTCGTTGCTCTTATTTAGGTCTACATTAGCCTTTTCACAGTCTTCTATAACCGAACTAAGTCTTTGATTTTCTGCTTTAAGCCCACCGATTTTTGCCTTTAGCTCGGTTATTTCAACTTGAGATGCCGTGCTATCTGCTAAAATAGTTTCTCTTTGCTTTTTAAGCTCATCATATTCTTGTTCGTGCTTGGTTGCAGTTTGGCTTGCAGAAAGTTTATCTTGCTCAAGTTTTTTACCACCACTTGCAACGCTTAAATATCTTTGGTCAATTTCAGCAATTCTTGACTTAACTTCTTCAATTAAATCGTTTGTGCTTTCTATTTCTTTACCAACGTCACTAAGTGCTTGTTCAACACTTGATTGTTTTTCTCTTTCAATCAATATTTGCTCACGCTTGCCGTTATATATATCGTTGAGCATAGAAAGTTCATCAAGCGCCTTATCTCTGCGTTTTTCTTTTTCTGCCTTTGTTTCTTTAATAGCGTTCATTTCTGCACGCTTTTTTTCAAGTTCAATGGCGTTTTCTTCAATCTTTCTATCGTTTGAAAGTAATCCAACCGTTTCTGCTCTTCTTGAACCACCCGACATAGCACCTTGTGTTGTAAACACGTCACCATCAAGAGTGACCATCTTAAACGCAAAACGATATTTGTCGGCAATTCTTGTTGCATTTTCAAGCGTGTCAACAATAAGGGTGTTTCCAAGCAAGTTTGAAATTACGTTTTCAAATTGTGGCTCATAAGAAACAATTTTGTTTGCAACGCCCAAAGCTCCCTTTTCATTTAATGCATTTGTCACTTGCAAACTTTGCTCTCTTGGCTTAACGCTTGTTATTGGCAAGAAAGTAATTCTTCCAAGTTTATTTTGCTTTAGATATTCAATTAAATATTTAGCATCGTCTGGAGTTTGTGTGACAACGTTTTGAGCAGCTGCAGCAAGCGCTGTTTCAAGCGCAATATCATATTTTTTGTCGCTCTTTATAATTTCTGCAACAACGCCCTTTATCTTTGACTTAAGCGCCCCGTTAGTTTTTGCTTTGTTAAGAAGCGACTTAACGGCTGGTGCATATCCATCGTAATTATCTTTTAACGCCTTATAAAAGTTTTCTTTTGCTGTAAGCGTTGTGACAACAGAATTCAAAGTGTAAATTGAGTTTTCTGCCTTTGCAACTTCTTCATTAACTGACCTTACTTCATCTTCTTTATTTCCAATTTGATTTTTAAGGTCGAAAACTGCTCTATCAAGGTCATCAATATTTTTGTCTGCACGCTCTTTTTCGTTAAACTGATTATTCCTTTTTACCGAAAGATTATCAAGTTTTTCGGTTAGTTCGTTTAATTTGTCAACTAAATTTTTCTTTTCAAAATTAATCGTGCCGGCATTAAGCTTTATATCTGAAAGATTTTCAATAGATTCAATCATCTTTTTTCTATTTGCATCGGCAAGTTGCTCGCCAAGTGCAATCTTTTCAGAAACAGATAACAATTTTTTGCTTAATTGTTCGGCTTTTTCAGTAATCTTAACAAGTTTTTCTTCTAGATTTTTTAGTTCTTCAACGTTAGCAGAAAAAGTTTGTTTGCACTCATTAATCATTTCGTTATTTGTGTTTATCTCGCTCTTTGCCCTTTCAATTTGGCTTTGAAGGAAAGATATCTTTTGTGCAAACATTTGCCTTTCGCCTGAAGAATGCTCCATGCTAACTCGTTTTTCTAAAAGTTCAGCATTTAATTTTCTTAAGTTTTCATCTGCATCGCTTATATCTAAAAATATTTTGTCATATTGCTTTTGGGCATTTGAAAGCTCGGCATTTCTAAGTGCCATTTGCTCGTCAACACCCTTAATTCTAACGTTTATCTTTTCTTTTGCTTGTGCCACGCCTTCAACTTTTGCAACGTAAGTATTAAGTTCGTGGAACTTTAATTGACTAGATAGTTCGTTAAATTCTTTTGCTTTTTCTGCTTGTCTTTCAAGTGGTGCAAGTTGATTTTCAATCTCAGTTAAAATATCGTTATATCTAACAATATTTTCGTGCGTTCTTTCAAGTTTTCTCTCAGATTCGTTTTTACGTGTTTTAAACTTTGCAATACCCGTGGCTTCTTCAAAAATAAGTCTTCTATCTTCTGGCTTTGCTGACATAATTTCTTCAACTTTACCTTGTCCAATTATGGTATAGCCTTCTTTACCTATACCACACTCGTGCAATAGTTCAACTATATCTTTAAGTCTTGCCGGTTGTTTGTTTATGTAATATTCACTTTCACCACTTCTAAAAAGCTTACGTGTGATTATAACTTCATTATAATCAATGCTAAACATTTTGTTAGAGTTATCGAAATACAAAGATACTTCGCAATATGAAAGCGATTTTCTGCCTTGCGTTCCACTGAAGATAACGTCAGACATGCTTGACCCACGAAGGCTTTTAGCAGACTGCTCGCCAAGCACCCAACGAATTGCATCGGCAACGTTGCTCTTGCCACAGCCATTTGGCCCAACGATGCCTGTTATTCCATCTCCAAATTTGATTTCGGCTTTGTCTGCAAACGACTTAAATCCGTAAATTTCCACCTTTTCGAAATTCACTTATCTTTACCACCTTGTTTTTTTAGTTTGTTAAGTGCTAATTCTGCTGCAATGGCTTCTGCCATTTTTTTTGAACTTGCACTTGCTTCTGCTATTTTTGTGCCGTTTAAGGTGCTAGCAACCCTAAATTCCGGCATGTGTTCTGGCCCTTTTTTCCATAAAAGCTCATACGAAATTGAGCCTAATTTGTTTTTTTGCACATATTCTTGAAATTTATTTTTAGCATCAGCTTTAACCTTTTCGGCATCTTTTTTTCTATTTGCTCTTAAAATTTCAAAATCGGCAATAATTGTATTTTTTATAAACTTTTTTGCATTTGCTAGCCCACCGTCAAGATAAATTCCCGCAACCACTGCTTCATATATGCTTGAAAAAAGTTTATCAGTTGTTCTTTTTGCCCTTTCTTGACCTTTTCCAAGAAGAACAAACTCTATTAGGTTAAGTTTTTCAACTGCTTTAAGTAGTGGTTCTTTACTTACCACTTCAGCACGCTTTTTCGTGAGTTTCCCCTCGTCACCAAACGCATGCTTATATAGATGTTCTGTCACCACGAATTGAATAATGGCATCGCCAAAAAACTCTAAAAGCTCGTTATCTTCTCCACCATTTTCATATGCGTATGATGCGTGAGTAAAACATCTTCTAAGAAGCATTTTGTCGCTAAACGAATAACCTATTCTTTTTTCACATTCGTCAATGTCAAAAATGTGCATTAGTTAATCCCTAACCCCTCGTTTAACTCTAATTTTTCTGTAATCTTATTTGAAATGTTAAATGTTGCATAGTGAGCCGCTTGTAAAACTGCCGCCTTAAAGGCTTTGCGTTTTGATGAGCCGTGTGCTTTAATAACAGCTTTATTCACGCCTAAGAAGAGCGCTCCACCATGATTGTTATAATCGAGTTTTTTCTTTAAGTCCTTAAACATGTCTTTAAGCAATAATCCACCAAGTTTATGCTTAAGCGAGCTGTTAATTCCGTTTTTAAGTATTTTTAAAAGCATACTAACTGTGCCTTCTATTGCTTTTAAGGCAATGTTTCCACTAAAGCCATCACTTACAACAACGTCGTATTCGCCCGTTAAAATGTCTCTGCCTTCTATATTTCCAACAAAGTTAATTCCTTTAAGTTGTTTTAATAGTGGAAGCGTTTCGTGAATAAGCATATTGCCCTTTTCATCTTCCGTTCCGTTAGACAAAAGTGCAACCTTTGGCTCTTTAACCCCCATTGCTTCAGCATAAGCTGCACCCATAATTGCAAATTGAATTAAATTTATACTCTTGCAGTCTGCATTTGCACCAGAGTCTAATAGTATTACGTTTTTACCATCGATAAGCGTTGGCAATATTGGGCTTGTTGCAGGGCGATTTACACCCTTAATTCTGCCAAGTTTTAACGTTGCACCAACTAAAACTGCACCCGTTGAACCTGCCGAAACAAAAGCACCTGCATTTTCATCTTCTTTTAAGTGCTTAAACGCCACGCAAATAGAACTGTTTGGCTTTCTTCTAACAGCAACCGTTGGCTCTTCTTCACAAGTAATAACGTCTGGGGCATCAATTATTGAAACCCTTTCTTTATCGAAAGTGTATTTTGTTAAAAGATTAGATATAACCTCTTCTTTTCCAACAAAAACTGCTCTAAATCCATCTTTTTCTGCTAGAGCATCAATAGTGCCTGCTATAACTTCTTCTGGTGCGTTGTCCCCACCAAATGCATCAATCAAAATATCCATATTTATTTTCCTTTACTAGTTTTCAAGTGTTCCAACTGTTCTTGGGAAAGGAAGAACGTCTCTTATATTTGAAATGCCTGTTAAGTACATTACCATTCTTTCAAATCCTAAGCCAAAACCAGAGTGAATTACACCACCATATCTGCGAATATCAAGATAAGACTTGTAGTCTTCTACGTTTAATGAACATTCTTGCATACGCTTTGTTAAAACGTCCATTCTTTCTTCTCTTTGACTACCACCGATAAGTTCGCCAATGCCTGGAACTAAAAGGTCACTTGCAGCAACCGTTTTACCATCATCGTTGAGTCGCATATAAAATGCTTTGATTTCTTTTGGATAGTTTGTTAAGAAAACAGGTTTTTTGAAAACTTGTTCGGTGATATATCTTTCGTGTTCGCTTTGAAGGTCGCAACCCCAGTACACTGGTGCATCAAACTTATCTTTTACCTTTTCTAAAATTTCAATGGCTTCTGTATAAGTTAAACGCTTAAATTCGTTGTTTCTAACGTTGTTAAGTCTTTCAATCAAGCCTGTATCTACAAAACTATTTAAGAACTGAATTTCATCAGCACATGATTCCATAACGTAGTCTATTATATATTTAACCATATCTTCAGCACAATCCATATCGTCAGAAAGGTCTGCAAAAGCAAGTTCTGGCTCTATCATCCAAAACTCTGCTGCGTGGCGAACCGTGTTAGAGTGCTCTGCCCTAAAGGTAGGTCCAAAAGTATAAACGTTTGAATATGCCATTGCAAAGTTTTCAACGTCGAGCTGACCAGAAACAGTCATGCTTGCTTTCTTTCCAAAGAAGTCTTGAGAGTAGTCACACTTTCCATCAACTGTTGAAATATTATCAAGGTCAAGCGTTGTCACTTGGAACATTGCGCCGGCACCTTCACAGTCGCTTCCTGTGATAATTGGCGTATGCACGTAAACAAAGCCCCTTTGGTTAAAGAAGTTATGAATTGCAAACGCTGCTTCACTGCGAATCTTAAACACTGCCCTAAAGATATTTGTTCTTGGGCGAAGGTGAGGCATTGAACGCAAAAACTCTAAAGTATGGCGCTTTTTTTGAAGTGGATAGTCTGGTGAAGATGCACCGAGGACTTCAATGCTGTCTGCATTTATTTCAAATGGTTGCTTATTTTCTGGTGTTAAAATTAGTTTACCTTTAACCATTAAGCAAGCACCAACGTTTTGCTTTGCTATTTCATCATAATTTGAAACCTTTTCTCTATCGAAAACTACTTGGCAACTCTTAAAACAAGAGCCGTCGTTAAGCTCTATAAAACCAAATGCTTTGCTATCTCTAATCGTTCTTGCCCAGCCACAAACTGTGACTATCTTGCCATCAAATTCTGCGCTTTTAGTAAAAATACTTTTTAGTTGTGTTCTTTTCATAGCTATTCCTTCTACATTTTATTTAAAATTATACTTGTATATTATAACACTATTCGGCTTGCATTTCAAGAATTTTTACAAACATTTTATGTGAACTTGTTAAATAAAGCCAAAAAATTATTATTTTAATAATAAAATCATCAATTTTTTCACAAAACACTCAAAACTATAGCCGTTTTTATACTGAATAGCAAAACAAAAAAAGCCCAACCTTTATTTGTTGGACTTTAATTAATATACTTTTTTAAGTTTTTATTCAGCTGATTAGTTTAAGGCATTTCATCCTTTTGAGTTTCTCTTACAAGTAGTGGCGGACGCTCGTCTTTCAGCGCCATAATATACGCACCATACTGCTCGTCAGTTAGTTTTATAACCTTTTCTTTTACCTTTCTACTAGTCTTCTTTTTTCTTGACATAAATTTCTCACCACCTTTATCATATTATCGGCTTTAAGAAATTTTTTATACCACATTTTTAATGTTTTTCTTTGGTTCGAGTTTTGATTTTTTTATAAGTTTTATCCTTGTTAAAATCTCTAATTTTGTTATATTCCCCACCCAAGACTTCTATTGCAAATCTTAGTTCTTCAAAGTCTGCATAAGCAATATCTTCCCTTTCGATTTGCGTCATTAAAAATGGAAGTGCTCTTTGGTCGCCATACTTTGATAAATAACCTGCATAAATTGGAATTTTTGATGGATTTTTAACAAATTGATTTATCAAAATATCAAAGATTTTGTCTTCTTTTTCGCAAGTTGAAAGTATTTCACTCAAGTATTCTTTAACGCTTTCATCATAACCGTCAAATTGAGCTAAAATTTGGTCTTTAACTATATGCGAAATACTTTTTAAGTGTTCTGTTGCAAGTTCTTTTATAGGCGAAGAATAATCCCATAAAATAAACTCTAAAAACTTATCTGCACATTTCTCACTTCCCATATCGGCAAGCATATTCATAAGATAAAGAGTAAATTCTTCGTCTTTATCTTCTAATGCGTTTACTAAAGCAAGTTCGTTTTCTTTATCTTTTGTTATTGCTTCACATAAAAAATCAGAAACGCTTATGCCCCTATCTATATGCGTTTTTAAGCACTCTATTAGTTTTTCAATTTCAAATTGCAAATAATAATTGTTTGGAGCAAATCCATCTAGTTCATCTAAACTTTTATCGCCAAATTCTTCATAGAGTTTTGGTATTTGATTTTCTATTTCTTCAGGCTTAACCTTGCCTATATTCTGATAAACAAAATCTGATATGTATTTATCAAAAAGTTCATCAATGTCTATTATTTTTATCATAATCTCTCTCCTTTTTTGCTTTTTCTGCAATGTTTATAAGTTTTTGGAGTTTTTCATTATCCACATCAAAAACTGAAACAATAAACTTGCTTTCAGAAAAGTTTTCATATCCACTCTCGGCTAAAATTAACCCAGCAAGTTCTTCGTTTGTCACTTCATCGCTGTTTATTTTGTTTCCTAAATCAAAAAACAGCCTGTCCGTTGCATTTACCATGTTTGTAAAATCATCAACGCCGTAAAACAACATTCTAGACAAACATAAGGCATATGCCGAAATATAAAACCTACTACCTTCGTGCTTTTCGCATAGCAATTTCTTAAGTGAAAATTCTGAGTAATAACTGCCTGCAACAACTGCTATTTTTCCCTTGATTCCCGCTATCGTTAAAGCATAAGCTAAAAGCCTTTTTGCATCGACAGAAACATCAGGATTTAACAGCACGTTTAAGGCAACTTCCTTAAATACTTTTTTATCGCAATATGATAAAATTATTGCACATTCTTTCATAAGTGCATCTTTGCCAAATATAAGCCCCCAAGTTAGTATTTTTTTAGTCTGGTCTTTCTTAATTTGCGTGCTTATATTTTGTGGATTTTTTGCAAGTTCATTTATCTTTTTCTTATATGCCGTTTGGCATTTTTTAGGAAGTTCTTTATAATAAGCGATTGGCAAAATCTTGTCTTCTTGCCCACCACCTTCAATAAGTTTTTTGGCTAAATCAACATAATGTTCAATAACAAAATCTTTTGTGTTATGTAGATAGGCTTTTTTTAATTGTGTTAGCCCAGTTTTATAGTCGCTTAAATTTATAAAAGATAAAGCATAGAAAAAACGCATAGTAAAATCATAAGGTCTATCAACGAGTATTTTTTCAAAGCACTTATTTGCTGTAAGGTGGTCTTTTCTTTCGATAGCACAGCTAACTATCTTATAGCAATCATCTAAATCATACTCGAACAACGTTAAGGCTTTTTTATAGTAAAACACTGCGTTTTCTTCATCTTTTTGCATATCGAAAATAGTTGATAAATTGCAATATGCATTTAAGTTATCTCCAAATTTTTCAAGATGATTTCTCGCCGATTTTTCAGCGTTTTTATAGTCGTCAACCATCAAATAGGCAACCGTTAAATCTTCTAAAGTTTGTTCGTCTTGACAAGCAAGTGGAACTTTTTTCAATTCTATTATGCTCTCTTTGAAATTGCCTGCCCTTATAAATCTTTTAGCATTGGTCTTTTCTAAAGTATAGTCTGCTTTATCGTAAGGATAAACAATTCTATATGCATATTTTTTAACTTCTTCGCCCGAAAAAAAGTCTATAATTTCTGGGTCTATATCCTGCTTAGACACATAGCCGTCTGATGATATTTTTTTATGAAAATAATATCCAGATGCCCACAAGTTATCTAAATAAAAATAATTGATAGCAAGTTCTTCATAGCATATTGAAGCTTTTTCTTTTGGTGCATAATACAAATATCTAAACCAATATAAATTAGACATTTCATATTGTTCCATAAGTGAATATACCCTTGCTATTTTCTCATAAAATTCGTAATTTTTACATATTTTTTCGCCGTCGAAAAGAAGTGCCAAAGCACCCAAATAATCTTCTTTTTCCATGCGCATATTTGCAAGGCGAATATATCTGTTTATATCTTTTTCAAATGGTATAATCTTATCTTTCATATTAATTTTTTTCGGTTATACTTCCATTACTTAAAAAATTCTTCAACGTCTTTTTGGTCAAACTCATAAACCTTATCGCAAAACTCGCAATTCACCTTAATTGAACCCTCTTTTTCCACTATATCTATGAGTTCATCTTTTCCAAGAGAAATAAGAACCTTTTCAATATGCTCCCTTGAACATAAACATTTATATTCAGGGTGATATTCGTTATATTTATCGGTAAAAAATAATTCTTTTACAATCCACTCTGCACCGTAATTTTCAATTAAAGAAGAAACGTTGGCACAATCTTTAACAATTTGTTCTGCCAAGAATAGCGCATCGTCACTTGCCCCCGGCAAGGCTTGCACTATAACTCCACCAGCACCCACGCATTTTCCATCAGTGCCTATTCTCACACCTAATGCCATTGCCGTTGGCATTTGTTCGCTAAAGGCATAATAAGCTGTAAAATCTTCTGCAATTTCACCACTAACAAGTTCGCTACTGCCTGTATATGGCTCTTTTAACCCCATACTTCTAACAACAGTTAGTCTTCCGTTTTTACCAACGCATGCACCTACGTTTAGCTTTCCGTCACTCCTTAAAGGAAGGTCAATTTGTGGGTTATCAATAAAGCCACGCATCTCTAAATCACCATTTCCACAAACTGTGATTTTGCCACCCTTGCCATCGCCTTTTATGGTGACAGAGAGTTTATCTTTTTGGTTTTTTAAGTTGCTTGACATAAACGTACAAACGGTGAGCGTTCGCCCAAGTGCAGCAGCGCATACAGGCGATAACGAATGAATTTTAATGGCGTCGTTTACCATATCGGTTGTATCTAAAACAGACAATGTGATTTGACCATCAAATACTATTGTTTTAAGTAATTTATTCAATGTTGTTCCCTCTATAAAAGTAATGATTTTTTTTCTTTAAGTTATCAAAGACGCCTATTATTAATAAGCGTCTTTATAAAAATTTTTATTACTTTTTATTTCTTTTAGCAAGTTCTTTCTTTGCCTTTTGAATTCTTTTTTCTCTTTCTAACCTTAGCTTTTCGTTTTGTTTATCTTGTTCAGTAAACGCATGCTTATCTTTCTTTTGATGCTCTTCAACGTATCTTTCGTGGTCGTCATAAAGCGCTTGCTTGCTTTCTTCAAGTTTTTGGATATCGCTTCTGTTAAATGCCGTTGGAAGTTCGGCAATTGTCAAATCTTCATCAGTAATAGGCTTAATAGGTCTACTATTTAATGCAGTTTGTTCAGCCATTGCCAGTTGTTCTCTATACTTTTTAAGTGCCCCAGACTCACTTTCTTTAATCTTTTGATAAATACCCCTATTCTTTTTAGCACCCTTAACTTTATCGTTTATAAACTTATCGTATACCCATTGACAATAGTCAACCCATATCAATAAGAAAAGCGAAAAACCAAATATGATTGCCATCAATCCACCGATAAATAGGAATAACCCACCTAACATTATTAAGAAAAATGGAATCAATGCAAGTGCTATAAATAAAGCGTTATTTGGCAACAACACAAATGCAAATATAAATGAGTTCTTAAAAAGTTGTCTTAACGTTAAAGTATAGGTTGTGGACATAACTATCATGTGCAAGGTCATAACCGAAAAAGAGATTAAAATTATATAAGAAAACACCTTAGACACTGTGTATATCCACTCATTGTCTGGTTGACCTGAAAGCGTTCTATCACACATTGCTATAGACAAACTTGTTAGATAAAATACAACAGAAAAGATTAACATTATAAGTGTGATTTGTTTGAAATTCTTTTTAATTCCGTGCCAAAAATCGTTTGCCACAAAAATACCTTCTGTCCAAACCATGTTCCTTATAACGTAAGTTGCACCAGCAATGCCAATACCTGCAACAAAAAATGCTAATGGAGCAAGTAAATATGAAGATAAGTTTACTATGAAAATAATGTTTTCACTTGCACCAACCATGCTAGGAAGTGCACCATAACCTATGCCGAAACTTTGCGAAAATGGATAAGAAACACCATAATTAACAATTACCATATGCCTTATTAAAAATAATGCAAAAGTTGGCAAACAGAACAAAATTATAAGCAAATTTATTAAAACTAGTTTACCAAACCTGCCTTTAAATATATCCCAAAATAATTCCCACCTGTTTGATGGAAGAGATGCCCTTGCATAACCTTCTGATTTTTCCGACCCCATTACGAGTCTGTCAATCAAGCCTCTTTTTTTCTTTGCCATTTTTTCTCCGTTTACGAGTTATAAAACTCTTTTACTTATTTTAGCAATAAAAATCGCATAACTATTTTAAACTTAATTTCTTTTTTGTTTTACAAATTTTTTCAATTAAATTAGTGTGATGCGTTATATAAATAAATGCTTATTATAAAATATACACTAATTTTAAATATTTTACAAACAAAATTAGGTATTATGCGAAAAAAAACTTTACTTTTTTACTTTGTTTTGATAAACTATGCATATATTATGTTTATAGGAGACTTACTATGAAAAAATACAATGTAGCAGTTGTCGGCGCAACAGGTATGGTCGGCAGAAAATTTTTACAAGTTTTAGAAGAAAGAAACTTACCAGTTGAAAATTATTACCTATTTGCATCAGCAAGGTCTGCTGGTTCAACCATCGATTTTATGGGCAAACCACACACAGTTATCGAACTTGCTGAAAAGAATATTGTTGATAAAAAAATTGATATCGCTCTTTTCTCAGCAGGTGGTGATATCAGTAAAGAATATGCACCTATTTTTGCTAAGCACGGCATTTTAGTTATCGATAACTCTAATGCTTGGCGTAGAGATAGTGACGTTCCTCTTGTTGTTCCAGAATGCAATGCTGAAGATATCGCTTGGCACAAAAATATCATTGCAAACCCAAACTGTTCAACAATTCAAGCAATGGTTGTTTTAAAACCACTTCACAAGGCTTTCAAAATTAAGAGAGTTATTTATTCTACATATCAAGCAGTTTCTGGTGCTGGCGTTAAAGGTTTTAACGACCTTAAGGATGGAATTAACGGCGCTGAACCTAAAAAATTCCCTTACCCTATTTTTGGCAACTGCTTGCCACACATTGACGTCTTCCTAGAAAATGGTTATACCAAAGAAGAAGACAAAATGATTTTTGAAACAAAGAAAATCTTAAACGACCAATCTATCAAAGTAACGGCAACTTGCGTTAGAGTTCCTGTTTACTATGGTCACAGCGAATCTATCAACCTTGAGTTTGAAAAACCTTGCACTGTTGAAGAAGTTAAAAAGGTTTTAAGTGAGGCACAAGGCGTTGTACTACAAGATGATGGTGCAAACAACCTTTACCCAATGCCACTTACGGCTGAAGACAAAGATGAAGTTTTTGTTGGTAGAATTAGAAAAGACGAAACTGTTGAAAGTGGCATCAATCTTTGGTGCGTTGCTGACAACATTAGAAAGGGCGCTGCAACTAATACTATTCAAATTGCTGAAAAGGCAATTGAAATGGGCGCAGTTAAAGACCAATTAAATTAACTTTTAGGAGCTTTAAATGAACAAGACTATTTTTAAGGGAACTTGTACGGCTGCCATCACTCCTTTTACACCTGATGGCATTGATTACAAGGCGTTTGAAAGACAAATAGAATATCAAATTGCAAATGAGATTGATGCTTTGACAATTCTTGGCACAACGGGTGAAACACCTACTATTACCGATAGCGAATACGATAGAATTGCAAAGTTTGCTTATGACACAATTGCCGGCAGAGTTAAGTTTATCTTAGGTTCTGGAAGCAACTGCACTAAAAAAGCAATTGAAAAAAGTCAGTTTGCTCAAAAAGTTGGTGCTGATGGCTTGCTTGTTGTCACACCTTACTATAACAAGTGCACACAAAAAGGTTTAGTTAAATATTATAACGACGTGTGCGACAACGTTGATATTCCTGTTCTTTGCTACAACGTGCCTGCAAGAACGGGCGTTAACATTTTGCCAACAACTATGGCTGAAATCGCTGAACATAAGAATATCGGTGGTATCAAAGAAGCCTGTGGCAATATGGAACAAATCTGCGAAACTGCACGCCTTATCCGTGGCAAAACTGCCCTTTACTCTGGCGATGATAACCTTAACCTTGCAATGATGAGTATTGGTTCTATGGGATTAATCTCTGTTGCTTCTAACATCGCTCCAAAAGAAGTTGGCGACGTTGCAAGGCTTTATTATGCTGGTAAAAATAAAGAAGCATATGAACTTCAAGAAAGACTTTTGCCACTTATTGACATTATGTTCTGCGAAGTTAACCCTATCCCTGTAAAAAAGGCTGCCGAACTTATCGGTCTTGGAACAGGTATCGTTCGTGCTCCACTAACTGAACTTGAGCCTGAACATACTGAAACAATGAAAAAGATTCTTGTTGATTTTGGATTTTCTATTAAGGAGTAAGATATGATAAATATTTTAATTAGTGGTGCTAATGGTAGAATGGGGAGAAAAGTGTTTGAATCTTGCAAACTTAACGATAATGTTAAGGCTGTTTGTGGCGTTGACATCGTTAAAAACTGCTTTGACAAAGACTTCCCTATTTACGATAATTTTGATAATGTCAAAGAAGACGTTGACGTTGTTATTGACTTTTCTGCACCATCTAACCTTGATAATATATTAAGCTTTTGCTTGGCTAAAAATATCCCTGCCGTTTTATGCGCAACAGGATATTCACCTGAGCAAATTGAAAAAGTTAATGAGTATAGCAAAAAATTGCCACTTTTCCGTTCTGGAAACATGTCACTAGGTGTTAATGCTCTTATAGACCTTGTTAAAAAGGCAACGGCTTCTCTTGGCGAGTTTGATATTGAAATTATTGAAAAACATCACAACCAAAAGGTTGATGCTCCAAGTGGCACGGCGCTTATGCTTGCAGATGCTGTAAAAAGCGTTGATAATGAGAAATATTATACTTATGGCAGAAATGGTATTGTTGGCAAGCGTGACAAGAATGAAATTGGTATTCACGCTGTGCGTGGTGGTGGAATTGTTGGCGAACATCAAGTTATTTTCGCTTCTAACTTTGAAACGATTACACTAACCCACCAAGCAACTGATAGAAGTGTGTTTGCTGACGGTGCTGTTAAGGCTGCTCAGTTTATTGTTAATATGCCTAATGGCTTATACAATATGAGCGACGTTATAAACCAAAAATAAAATGCTTGAGAATAACTTAAAACAAATTTTTGCTGATATTTCTAGTGGCAACAATTTAGGCGAACCTATTACACTTGTGGGTGCAACTAAAATGGTTGACGTTGACACGATAAATAAGGCTGTTGATTTAGGCTTAAAAGTTGTTGCTGAAAATAAGGTTCAAGAATTTAACTTAAAACACTCTGATATCGTTGGTGCTAAGCAACATTTTATAGGGCATTTACAAACTAACAAAGTTAAATATTTGGTTGGAAAGGTTGACCTTATTCAGTCTGTTGATAGCGATAAACTTGCCTCAGAAATTGATAGAGTTGCTAAAAATAGAAACGTTAAACAAAACATTTTGATAGAAGTAAACATCGGTGGCGAACTTTCTAAAAGTGGCTTTTGCTTAGAAAAGGCGTTTGATAGCGTTATTGAGATTTCAAATAAATATTCTAACATCTGCGTTAAAGGACTTATGGCAATGCTCCCCCACACCGATGATGAAAGTTTGCTTGAAAATTTATGCCAAAAAATGCGTGGGCTTTATGATAAACTAAAAGAAAGTGGCATGTCTATAGAATATTTATCAATGGGCATGTCAAACGATTATAAACTTGCCATTAAAAATGGTAGCAATATGATAAGACTTGGCTCTTGCATTTTTGGAAAAAGAAATTATTTAGAAATAAAGGAAGAAACAAATGGGTGTATTTGATTTGTTTGGTAGAGAACCAAAAACTAAAAATGACCGTTCTACAATAAACAATTTAAGCACGGAAATTAACGATAAGACAGGTCCTGTGGCTGTGTTTAGTCCATCTGCTTTCAGTGACGTTGAAAACATTATTGATGCCATGAAAATAGGCAAAAATGCCGTTGTTCATTTGACCGAACTCAAAACAGAAACTGCTATCCGTGTTCTAGACATGCTTTCTGGCGCTATCTATGCACTCGGTGGCGGCGTTTATGAAATGAGCAAAAACGTGTTTATGTTCTCACCTTCTGGCGTTGAAGTTAGATAATTTCTAAATGTAAAAAAAATAAAGACATAGCAGATTGCTATGTCTTTTTTGTTTATTTGTTTCTTACGTAAAAGTCGTATAATTCTTCGGTTGCAAAGTGCATTTTTGTTAAATAGTTTTTAGCGTTTTTAAGAAACATAAAATACGTTGTCTTTTCAGTTGCGATATCTATCGCATCGCCACGGCCTAAAAAGTCATACTCTATATGCACCGAATACATTGATGAAACAGGTTTGTTTAAGTTAAATGGCTCTCCATCAACCGTTCCTGTAAAAGTAAAACCTTCTTTATTATGTACTAGACGTGCATTACCAACAGGAATGCAACCTGTTTTAGATGAATAATAATCTTCTACCCTAACGTCATCTTCAAAATGATAAGTTCCGTTTATAACTTCCTTTCTAACTTCTTCTCTCTCCCAATTATACCAATCTGGAATATGAGAAAAACCTGCGTCAGTATTTAAGCCTTTAAGCCTGCTTAAAGTGTCCATCTCCCACTTTGAGCCACACGCTTCGCACCATAGGTGAATTCCACTACTATTCATCATAAACTCTTTGCCACAATGTGGGCATTTATATAATATCTTATATAATCCATCTGCCCTCTTTTTACATTTTGTATGCAAATTGTTTTCTACTTGCCATTTATACTCGTCTTTAACAAAAGCTTGCTCTATTTTTTGTTGAATTTCTTCAGCTGTCATACTTTTAAGTTGCTCTTTTGTGAATAGCATATAAATGTTTGCTTCTTGACGAATCTTTCTATAAGGATGCTTACTCCATTGTGGTGAATTGATAAAGTTGCCATTACTCATGCACATTACAACAGGCACGTCTGCAAGTTTACAAAATTTACCAAGCGCACCATCAAGCCTTTCGTTTATGCCGGCAAGTTCAAACCTTGCTTCTGGAAAGATTGCGCAAGAATGTTTTAATTTTTTCAAATAGTATAGCATGTGTTTTGCCGTAACGATATCGTGAGTAAATTTACGCTTTGGCATTCCACCAATACCACCCATAAGCCAATCGCCACGCCTAAATTCTTCAACTGACATAACCCAGCCCGTTGTTCTTGGCATAATGCCTTTAACTATTTGTGGAAAGTCCATAAACGATGCGTGCGTTGCAAGTATTAGATATGGACCTTTTATCTTTTTAACTTCTTTTTGAACTTTTACTTTGCCCTTATTAAACCATAAATAAAATGGCGCCGCCACGTATTCGACAAGCTTTAAATACCACTTGGGTTTTATTGGCTTTTTGTTCATATTAAATCTTGGTTTTTTGCATATATCTTGTTGCTTTTTCATACCTATATTTTACCATATCTTTGTCAATTTTGCAAGCATTTTTGTTGAGTTATCAACAATTTTATTAAAATAATATGCAATGCTATTTCGTTAGCACTGCATATCTTTTGTTTTTAATTAATTTAGTTAAAATTGTTAAGAATTATTATCTAACGTTAAGCGCTTCGTAAGTTTTGTCTAAAGAAGCAAGTTTTTCTGATAATAGTTTCATTTCATCTTCTGGAAGTGGAAGTTCAACGATTTCTTTGAGACCATTTCCACCAACCTTGCAAAGAACGCCTGTGCAAAGGTTTTTAGCACCATATTCGCCATCGAGATAAGTTGCAAGTGGAAGAATTGTTTGTGTGTCAGAAACAAGAGCCTTAACTAATTGAACTGTTGATGCTGCAATTGCATAGAAAGTTGCACCCTTAGCCTTAATAACCTTAGAGCCTGCTGCAACCATGCCTTTATAGATGTTTTCAAGTTCTTCTTCAAGGTTAGCCTTGTCAACGCCCATAATCTTTGTGCAGTATTCTCTAATTGGCATACCACAAACTGTGCAAAGACTCCATGGAGCCATACAAGCATCACCATGTTCGCCAAGAACATATGCTGTCACGTTTGATGCATCAACTTTGCAGTATTCAGCAACTGCTTGTTGAAGTCTATTTGAGTCAAGAAGTGTGCCTGTGCCTATAACTTGATTTTTGCTTAAACCTGTATCGTGCATAACAACGTATGTTAAAACGTCAACAGGGTTGCTTACTACGATATAAAGTGCATCTGGTGCAATCTTAGCAACGTCTTTTATAACGCTCCTTAAAATGCCGATGTTGATTGCTGCAAGGTCAAGTCTTGTTTGACCAGGCTTTCTGCCCACACCAAACGTAATAATAACTATATCTGAACCGGCAACGTCACTATATTCGCCACTCCAAATTTTACAAGCAGGAACGCATGCTGCACATTGTGCAATGTCAAGTGCTTCCCCTTCTGCCTTTTCTTTGTTGATATCAACAAGAAGTATTTCTGATGCAACACCTTGAAGAGTTAACGCATATGCAATTGTTGCGCCTACATTACCTGCACCAAGGATTGAAATCTTTCTCTTTTTTTGAATCATTGTAATTCTTCTCCAACATAATTTTCATTTGTATATATAATACAATTTAAATTAAAAATAATCAACCGTTTAATAGTCGTTTTTTAAATTTTATCAACATTTATTGCCTAAATCTCAAAATCAAAGGATAATCTAGTTTGCACGTTAGGTCTAACCAAGCCGTTTGCTATTTCAACGTGCATAGGGTTTTTTTGATATTCTTTTAACGCTTTTTCATCTTTAAACGTTGAATCCATCATAATATCGCCAGAAGAACTATCTAGTTTTTCAGTTAGAATATTCATTTTAATCAAGCCGTCTATTTTCCCTTCAAGCCCTTCAAGTGCGCTTTTTATATTTTCTGCCACTTGATTTTTGTCTGATATTTCTTGATTAAGTTTCCAAATTATAATATGTTTGACCATAAAATCACCTCGTTATATAATGCTTGTTTTATTATATCAACAGATTATTCTATTGTCAACATACATAAAGCAAGTTAGCTGTTTTTTGATATAATTTCGTTTGCAATATCATAGATATCCCCTGCGCCTAAGAATATGACTTTTTTATAATTAGCACTAAGATTTTTTAATATTCTTTCTAATTCTTTTTGGTCACTTGCATAGTAAATTTCATTTCCTTTAGCACATTCTTGCTTAACTAATTCATTGTACAAGGTTTGACCATCACCAAGCACGTCAAACTTTTCTCTTGCAGGATATGTTTTATGAATAATTAGTGGCGAACAATTTTTGAGACTATCAATAAAGTCGCTCATTAAAAGCTGTGTTCGAGAATAAGTATGTGGTTGAAAAACGGTTATAAACTTGCTATCCTCCTTTAAATAGGTTAAAAGCATTGCAGAAATTTCTTTTGGGTGATGCGCATAATCACACCACGCATTCATGCCAAATGTTTTTCCTATATATTCATTTCTTCTCTTTACACCAGAAAAGTTTTCTAATGAAGTTTTTGTTATAGAAAACGGCACTTTTAACAATTCGCATACAGCAACAACTGCAATAGCATTATAAACGTTGTGTTTTCCTGCTAATTTAAGCCTTATTCGCCCCAAACGCCTGCCACTTGAATAAACAGTAAACGAATAACCTTTGCCGTTATACACTATGTTTTTTGCCATATAATTTGCACTGCTATCAACAGCAAAAGAAAGGGACGAAAGAATAGATATCTTTTTTGCCACAGCATCATCAGCGTTAATTATTGATATGCTGTTTTTACAAAAGTCATAAAACGCACTTGCCGTTTGTTCTAAGTTTTTATAAGTATCCATATGGTCGTTATCAATATTAAGAACCACTGCAATCTTTGGGTGCAAATCAAGAAAGTTTCTTTGATATTCGCACGCTTCAGCAACGATGATATCCCCCGTGCCTTTTAAATAGTTTCCAAAACTATTATCTTCTCCACCCAAAAAAACGGTTGGGTGCAAGTTGGCACATATTAGCACGTTTGCAAGCATATTGGTAGTTGTAGTTTTTCCGTGGCTTCCACTAATTGCTATAGACCTTTTATATCTATCCATAATCCAGCCAAGCAACTCACTTCTTTTTATTAAGTTAAGTCCATTTTTAATTGCATAATTAAGTTCTGGATTATCATTTTTGATAGCCGAAGTATAAACAACAAAATCTGCGTTTTGCACGTTTTTTGGGTTGTGGCCATTATAAATTTTTGCACCAAGTGCTTTTAGCTCAGCAGTATTATTTGCCGAAATATCACTGCCACTAACCTCATAGCCTTGACAAATTAAATGCTTTGCCAAAGCACTCATATTTACCCCACCAACGCCTATAAAATGAACTTTTGAATTTTTTGTAAATTTTTTGCTTGTTTTCATACCAATATTTATGAAAAATGGGCATTTTTTATTACTTTTTTATTAAAAAATGCAACTTTTTTTAAAAAAACTATTGTAAAGTTATTAAAAATATGTTAAAATATATACAATATAAGGTAGGAAGGTAATGTATGAGTATTACAGATGTTAGAGTGCGTATTGTCAAAAAAGATGACAGCAAGCTTAAGGGTGTGGCTTCAATCACTTTCGATGATTGCTTTGTTATCCACGATATCAAAGTTATTGAAGGTAGTGAAGGATATTTTATAGCAATGCCATCAAGAAAAACTGCTGATGGCGAATATAAGGATATCGCTCACCCAATCAATACAGAAACAAGAGAATTATTGATTAAAGCTATTTTAACTGCATTCGAAGAAGAACAAGCAAAAACAGCTGAATAAAATTTTAATAACACACATATAACGAAACAAAGCTCTGCCGAAAAAAATTTTTTTCCGGTAGTTTTTTTGTGTGTTAATATGCTTATTAATGTTTAGGTTCTTTTTTAACGGCACGCATTTATTTGCAAATCATTTTATTGTAAAAACAAAAACGGAAGGCAAAATTGCCTTCCGTTTATTCTTTGTTTTATTTGTTTAATTATTCACCCTTGAAAGGCAATAAATCAACAAGTCTTGCACGTTTGATAGCTTTTGCTAAAACTCTTTGGTGTTTAGCGCATACGCCTGTCATACGTCTTGGGAGAATCTTTCCACCTTCTGTGATGTACTTTTTCAAAGTGTTGATATCTTTGTAATCAATAACTTCAACTTTATTTTGACAGAAAGCACAAACTTTCTTGCGTGGAATTCTCTTAACAAATTTTTTACCTTCTTTTGGTTGTGCTTCTACAGCACTTGTCATATTTGTATTTTCTTCCATTTTTAAACTCCTTAAATATGCTTGTGAAACTTCTTAAAATGGCAATTGATTATCATCAATAGCTTCTAGCTCAGGGCGTTCTCTCTTAGCTGATACTATAGGTGCATCTTCTTCACCTTGACTGCCCTTTGGCGTTAAGAATTCCACTTCGTTTGCAACGATGTCAGTCACGTTTCTCTTAATACCGTCTTTATCTTCATAAGAGCGTGTTTGTAAACTGCCAACCACTGCGACCTTGTTACCTTTTTTCAAATATTTACCACAGTTTTCTGCCCTTCCACGCCATACCGTTATATTGAAAAAATCAACGTCGCGCGTGCCTTCAGCATTTGCATAATCTCTTGATACTGCTATGCTAAATCTGCATACAGAAACGCCACTTGGTGTTTCTGATAATTCAGGGTCTCTTGTTAAATTTCCTACTAAGATAACTTTGTTCATAATCTTTCTCCTAATTAGATTTTTGTAATCAATCTTCTTATGATACCATCTGTAATGCCTACAATACGTTTGATTTCCACAACGAGCGTTGGAGCTGCTTCAAATGTGGTCAAAACATAATAACCTTCAGACTTGTAGTTAATTGGGTATTGCAATTTCTTGTTGCCCCAACGGTCAGTTTTTTCAACTTTACCACCATTGTTGTTAACCAAATCTTCGAGTTTCTTGATTATCCCTTCTTTTGCTTCGTCTGTAAGTGAAGCATCAAGGATATAGAGCATCTCATATTTTGTCATATTTTTTTACCTCCCGGACTTATTCGGCTTGCCTTTTAGCAAGCAAGGTTTTTAATTTATTATCTAAGTTCTACACACTTATAGAACTAAATATTAAATAACTTTCATTATAATATCAAATATTTAAACATTTGTCAACAATTTTTGCATTACTTAGTTTTTTAGTTTTAAATATTTTATACTAAGGCGTCACTAATGCGTCTTGAAGTGTTTGTGCGTATAAATATTGATTTACTGAACTGCTGATAAGACCAATAGTGATTAATTCTTTTACCGTTGCGCCACTTATTGAAGTTGAAATATCAGCGCCATTTTGTAAATCTTCAAAAGTTGCTTGGGTTATTGCATAACTCGTTCTACAACCATAATAATCACTTGAAATATCTTTAACAATTTCACTTCCCTCTGCTGGTTCATAGCACAAAAGTAGCCATATACCGGCATCTCCATTTATCACGTATTCGCCGTTGCCACTTTGATTTAACGTGTAAGTTTCATACCCCTTGGTGTCTTTAGAATAATCGTAAGTTGGCACGTTAGAACCTACGTCACCCACTCTTTTTACAAAGCAACTAGTACCATACACTTCATATAGAGAAAGCGAATTTATTGCCGTGCCTATCTTATCAACCGTTGGGTTTTTGGCTAATAATGATTGCACGATTTTGTTATCGCCACCGTCTTCTAAAAAGGTGCTTAAGTGAATATCTGAAATTTTAAAATCAGAAAAAACTCCTACGGTTATTTGCTCTGCACTAAAACCAGTTGCATCTTTTAATATCTCATATATGTCTGGGTTTTCACTAATAGGTAAAATAGTGCTTAAATGCAAATCTGTATAACTGAAGGTTGATAAGTCGTTAACCGTAATACTTTCGTATCCTTTATAACCACTTTGCCCTTGTTTCACACCTTTGTTAACAATGTCGAGCAATATATCGTATAAAGCTTGATTTTGAGTTGTTTTTGGCATTACTGTGTTAAGCTTAATCTTGTTATACTCAAAGTTTGATAAATTTGATATAGTAAAGGTCTCAGGCTTAACGTACCCCGCATCTCCACTCTTTTTATCTCCGTTTATAATATCGTTTAATATGTTATAAAGCTCAACGTTGCTATCAATCTTTAAAATTGTGTTTAATTTTATATTGCCATAATCAAACTTAGATAAATGCTCAATTGTAATGTCTTCTTTTTTAACGTAATTAACGTCAGTTGAAGGTTTTGTGCCGTTTACAATATCGCTTAATATGTTATATAAATCAGTGTTAATATCGATTGTCTCGCCACCAACCTGTTTAGTTAAAGGCAAAATCGTGCTTAATCTTATGCTATTTTGGTCAAACGTTGATAGGTCGCTTATTGTAATTTCACTAGCAGTTTTCTTATCGTCATTTGACTTGTTTGCATTAACCATATCAAGCAATATATCGTATAATCCCTTGTTTACAAGGTTGCCATGCTCATCAACTTTATCAGCAGGTAAGATTGTGTTTAATGTGATGTTTTGTTCGTTAAAACTTTCAAAAGTGTTGATTCCAAGCTCTTTAGCCATCTCTTCAATTTGAGTTTCATTCAAGCCTGTAATATCATTGCCACATGCTTGGAGAATAATTTTATATAGTTGCGAGTTGTCTACTTTAAGCACTCCACCTTCATAAGTTTTGTATGGCAAAACTGTAGAAAGTTTTATAAACGATGGGTCAATACTTTTTAAGTGGTCAACCTTTAACTGACTTACATTTGTTAAAAGTGGCGTTGCCTGTTCGCCTGGTTTTAACTTTTCGTTATCGCTTTGGATTTTGCCGTTTACTGCATCAAAAAGAATTTGAAGAGTTGAATTATCTAGTCCAAAAGTTTCTATCGAAATGTCGTAAAAATCAAGCGAACCGAAAGAATCAATATTTAACCCTTTTGCCAATGCTTCAATTTCAGCATCGTTTTTTCCTGCAATATCATTACCACATGCCTGAAGAATAATTTTGTATAGTTCTGAGTTATCAATATTTTCAGTTGCGTTTTTGTAAGGTAAAACCGACGTGAGCGTTATGTAATTTGGGTCTATACTTGTCAATTTTTCTATGGTTAAATCGCTCAAGTTTGTAAGAAGTGGTTTTGCCTCTTCGCCCGGTTTTAACTTTTCGTTATCGCTTTGGATTTTGCCGTTTACTGCATCAAAAAGAATTTTAAGGGTTGAATCATCCAGTCCAAAAGATTTTATTGGAATACCGTAAAAATCCAAACCGTTAAACGAATCGATATTTAGCCCACTTGCAAGCGCCTCTATTTCAGCATCGTCTAGCCCAGAAATATCATTGCCACATGCTTGAAGAATAATTTTATACATTTCTGAATTATCAATGCCTTCTTCAGCATTTCTGTATGGCAAAATTTTAACAAATAAAATGTCTTTTTGGGAAATCTTTTCAAGGTCTGAAATGGTTTTCCCCTCTAAAATATTGCCAAGCAAACTATCTTGTATATCACTGCCACCACCAGCGAGTGCTAAAAGACTGTTTATACTTACCCTGCCAAAACTTTCAGACATAACTTGCGTCATTTCAAGCAAAGGAATTTTTGCTAAGTTTGGATAATATAAATCGCCTTGTGCACCTTCAACCTTTTTTCCATCATTATCAAACGCTCTAAAAAATTCGTTTGAAGGTGTTTTATAATAATATAAATGTGGGTTGCTTAAAAGCTTTCCTTCTTGTTTTTTAATTGAGCCATCTGCTTCTAAGTCTGGCATTTGTTCAGCGCTAACCTTTTGTTCTGCATTAAATATATCAAGAGTTGAAATATCAATGCCCGTTGCCGTTTTTAAAGCCCCCAACGCCCCTAAACTATCAAGGGTTGCGACTACTTTTATACAAGATTGAATTTCTGTTGCAAAACTATCATTAAACTTAAGCGATAAAATTTTGTCTTTGTCAACTTGCACAATCTCGCTAAGTTTTTTATTGTCAATTTTTGTATTATCTAAAAAATTTACAAGTGCGTCTGCGACAAATGGGAAATCGGACATGTCATACGTTTGAACATCCATAATTGCATCAAGGATACTCTTTGATGATATATCTTTGCTTACAACTTTACCTGTATCCCCAACGTAAGTGCTTATTGGAATAAATTTAACTCCAACAAAAATTCCCGTTATCAAAATTATAAATGCAGAAACAAATCCCGTTAGCCATATAAAAAAATTCTTTAATGGTCTAAGCCTATAACACCTTAGTGCCTCTTTTTGTTTTTGCTCTTTTCTTTTTTGTTTAATTTCTTCTTTCGTATATTTTACTTTTGCCATATTTTAATTACCCCGTTCGTGAAATCAAAAATTAGCGTTTATAATCAACGTTGTTTTTTGTTTATAATATTTTATTTTTTTGCTTTGCTATATGCTTTTTTGCCAAACCAACAAGATTTTCATGATTGTTTTTATCTGGATGCAATACGGCGTAATCAAACAAGCTCTTTAATTCCTTGCCTATCCACTTATCCTTATATCCGATAGAAACCAAATCACCTGCCGTGATTTTTAAGTCTTTAAGGGTAAACGGAGTGCCTTCAGCTATCATTTTATCGTAGATTTTTTTCCATTTAACTATTGTTGGAGCTGTGCTTTCAATCTCTAAACTTGCCCTAAAGTCTGCCTGTTTAACCCAACGAAGTTCGTCAAGTCTTTCGTGATGCTTGACCAAGAATTTTCTAACCTTAGCCTCGCTCATAGAACAGTCTAAATCAACCATATGCTCTCTAACCAAAAACTTAACTTGCGATATAGTTGCCTTGTCGGCTTTTAGTCTTTTAAGCACCCTTTCTGCAATTCTTTCGCCTTCGTCAAAATGGTGATAATAATATCCGTCCCTCAAAAAACAAAACGGCTTTCCTATATCGTGAAATAATGCCCCGAGCCTTATCGATGGATGCGAATATAAAACGGTTCTTATGCTATGCTCTAAAACATCGTATTTATGAAAATCTGCCCTTTGCACCATTCCACGCCCTTCGGTTAGTTCTGGCACAATCTTATCTAAAACTCTTGTGTGGTCAAGAATTTTAAGTGCGTTGTAATGCCCAATTGGGTCAGAAAAAGTGTATTTACAGTTTGATACAAGTATCATTTTTAATTCGTTAAAAACACGTTCTGGCGATATGTCCAAAATATTATCAGCGTATTTTTTTGCAGATTGAATTACCTCATACGTTGGTTTAAAATTTAGTTCCCCAGCAAATCTCGCAAGGCGCATAAGCCTTAAGCCGTCTACGCTAAACACCTTATCTGGCTCACACACGGTTGAAAGAGTTTTATTCTTTATATCTTCTACGCCACCTAAAAGGTCTATGATTTTATCTTTTTTAACGTCATAATAGACGGCATTGCACTTAAAATCTCTGCGCAAAGCGTCTTCATTAATGTCTTCAGTAAATTCAGTTTGTTCAGGCAAGTGTTCACCACCTGAGTATTTATCACGGCGAAATGCCGTGTATTCATAGCGATACACACCATCTGAAAACATAACCGTGCCCGTTCTTGGATAAACAGCACTTTCCCTTATACCAAAACCATTAAGCACCTCTATAAAATTTGCCGTTGAAATTGCTCCGGCAAGGTCAATATCTGTTGAAAGCGAGCCGTCTATAAGAAAATTCCTTACAGCCCCACCCACAACGTAAAGGGGTTTTGGCATTAAATTTGCCAAATCTATTAAGTTTTTTGGTAAAATGTTTTTCATAATAAAAATATTATATCATAAAAACTTGAATTTTTCATCATTTTATAGTAAAATTTATTATAAAGTTTGATAAAAGGACAAGAAATGTTAGATTTTATTATAAACCCTATTGCTGGTGGTAAACACGGAAAAAAAACAAGAAAAGTTGTTGGCATTTTAGAAAGATGCTTAAAAGAAAAGGGCGTCGATTATCGTTTGCATTTAACAAACCATAAAGGTCACGCAAAAACTCTTACAAAAACCTTAATTTCTAAAAAAGCAACTGATATCATTGTTGTCGGGGGCGACGGTACCCTTCACGAAGTGGTAAACGGCTTTACTGACTTTAACGTTAACCTCGGTTTAATTCCTTGTGGCACGGGTAATGACTTTGCATCTGCACTTGGCATATCCCTTGACCCAGAAAAAGCACTTGACCTTATACTAAACCAATCACCTAAGTTTGTCGACTTTATGCAATTACCTAACGTTAGGGGCATTAATATTGTGGGAACAGGTATTGACGTTGACGTGCTTAAAAGATATGAAAAGTTAAAAAGAAAAAACAAGTTTAACTACACAACTTGCTTAATTAAAACTCTTTTCAGTTTTGATTACACCGATTTTACTGCTAAAATTGATGATAAAGAAATTCCATATCGCTCTTTTATCGCTTGCATTGCAAACGGAAGCGTTTATGGTGGTGGAATTCCTATTTGCCCTGTTGCAACCCCAATAGACAACAAACTTAATTTCGTTGCTGTAAAATCAATGCCAAAACTTAAAATTATTGGGGCATTTTTAAAACTTAAAAAGGGAAAAATTTTATCTTTAAAAGAAGCCGAACATTGTGAATGCCAAAAGGTTGAGATTATAACCGATAAGCCTTGCACAATAAACGTTGATGGCGAACTTTATGAAAATATGCCTTTTAGCGTTGAAATCGTGTCAAATAAGCTTAAGATGTATAGATGCTAATTTTTGAATATAAAAACTCAAAGGGGACAGAAAGTTATCTGTCCCCTTTTTTGTTGTATTATTATTTCCCTTTTTTGTTGTATTATTATTTTTATTCAAGGCCAACAATCATGTAGTCAAAATTGTCAAACTCAACGGTTATCTTATCGCCGTCAACGAGATTTACGCTTTCGCCCGTCATCTTGTTCGTTGCAGTCTTGAACTTTTTAGCAAACGTAATTACCGACTTGCCTGTTGGTTCTTTGCAGAAGTTTGCAATAACTGCAAGAATTTTACCACCGAGTTCATAATAACTTACCTTAACGTTTTCGTTATCACAAACAACGTCGTTATTAAAGAATGGCTTAAACTCTGCCTTAGATGTAGGAAGTTCATCATAAATACGCCAAATCTTTGCAACTTCTTTAAGGTCTTCTAAGTGATTATTTGCTCTTGGCAACACGTTAAATGCAACGATTGTTGCAAGTGATTGGTGGAATGTCCAAAGCGTTGGATTTGTGTATGCAATATAGCAAATAGGAACACCTGCAGTTTTACCTGTGTATAATGAACGGAAGTGACCTTCTGGAACTCTATCGAGTGTTCCTTTTACTAAGAATGGTTGAATAACTTCGCCATCATATAAACTATCAGCAAAAGCTAACGTAGGCGCTGGGAAAGTCATACCTGTATGAGCGTTAATCATACCACCACGGCTATGAACAACTTCGTGAAGTCTTTCAATAAACGCTCTTCTACGCCATACGTCGTACGTTTGGTGAATTACACCGTATTTATCTTTATAACCACAACCGTGTTCTAAGTTCATACAACCTGTAATTGCAAACGTGCCGTCAACGTAAATACCATCAAAGTGATATTCATCCATAAGTCTAGCAATACCTTCAAGGAAAACTTCGCTGTAATCTGAAGCATAGCATACACTATAATCTCTTTGATATGGCGTTCTTGAATACAAGCATTTCCAAAGTTCATAATGAGTGTCTGAATAACGCTTTTTATATTTATACAAGAATTTTTTGTTAAATAGTGGTGAAAGCGTTGAAATTTCGTAACCAAAATAAGGTAAAATCTTAATTCCACGAGAGTGAGCAATTTCAACAATCTTTTTAAGCCTTGCTGACGCTTTGTCAGTTAACATAAAGCTGTTTTGCATGTCGTTCCAAAGTTCGTGGAAGTATAAAATTTCTATGCCTTCTTTTTTAAGTGCATCAATGAAAAGTTCATCACTGCCTTCTTCACATGGTTCGTCAAGAGCTGGTATTCCATCATCTGCTGATGCAACTCTGCCTGCGTGATAACTCTTTTCAAAATAATTGTTTGACACGTATGGCTTAACAGGTGTTGCTTGCATACCAAACTCAAAGTTTATTGGGAATAAGTAGCCACCGTTTGCGCCACCTTTATCAACCCAGTCAAGATGCTCTTCATCTAAGAAACGAACTCTTAAAAGAATATGGTCTTCTTTGTTTAATACTTCTATAACTCTGTTTGAAAGGAAATATCTCCAACCTTCGTCACTTTCAAAGAACACCGACATACCTATATCGTCATTGCCAAGATAAATGTTTTGCTTAAATGGCGCAACCAAACTTTGACTTGGTACATAGCCTAGCCCATAAAGAGAAGGCGTTCCTACCGTTTCTCTACCATCAATTTTAATGTTGCCAAATGGATATAATTGATACATTTTTGCGCTTTCTTTCTTAAATGGAATTTCAAGCCAAAGCTGATTGAGAACCAAACATTCGCTAATAGCTGATGATTTTGGCATAAGTTTTGCATTACACTTAACGCAACCATCATAAAAAATTTGCATAGATGTATTTAAAACGAGCTCTCTGAACTTTGTTGTTTGAACAAAAGTTCTTGACTTGCCGTCTGTATCTACCATTTCAAAATTTTGGCAAGCTTCCCACTCAATTGGTTTGCCAAAGCAAGTTCCCACTAAACGAACAGGTCCTGCTAGAATTTCCTCGCCACCCGAGATTATTGAAGAAAAGAATGGAGCGTCAGAAATTGTGTATTTTCTGTTCCAAACTGATGCTTCATAATTATTGCCATCTCTCTTGCTTTCTACCGGTGTTAAACCTGGCACTGTAATATTACTTTGCATAATATTCTCCTTTGGTTATCTTTTATTATTACTTTTATTTTATTATAAAATATCCGCTTGGAAACATTATGCCATACCTAAAAAAATAAGTCAATAGTAATTGGAACTTTTTTTGATTTTTTTTAATATTTATGTTAATATTCATAAAAGTTAAGTTTTTAAAAAATGCACTTTACTTTTTTGTATATAAATGCTATAATATGCTTTAATAAAAACTTATTAATTTTTACACCAAAAAACACATATCAACCATTAAGAGAGAAAAAATGAAACTTTTAAAGACAATTAAAGAAACAACTTTATCATCCTTGCCACTAGCAATAATTGTCGCTATTTGCCTATCATTTTTCCCTTTTAGCGACCCAAATCTTTATGGAAAAATTTTGGTTGGATATTTTTCGGTAATTATAGGTCAAGCATTTTTCTTGGTTGGTTTAGACTCTAGTATTTTACCTATCGGAAGCAAGCTTGGCTCTTCTTTTTCTAAGTATAACAAATTAATTTTTGTGTTATCGTTTGGTTTTTTATTCGGACTTTTATCAACCGTTGCAGAACCTGCACTTTCTGTACTTGCAAGGCAAGTGAAAGTTATTCTCCCTTTAGTTAGTAGCACACTATTTATTTGGATTACAGGCACAGGTATAGGCATTGGCGTTGCTATTGCGCTTGTTAGAATGATTAAAAATATTAACATTAAAGTCGTTTTCGGCGTGCTTTATATAATGGTGTTTGCACTTGTTATATTTGCCCCACCAGAGTTTATTTCCCTTGCTTTTGATGGAAGTGGAGCAACTACAGGTGACGTTTCGGTGCCTTTTATATTAGCTCTTGGAATTGGCATTTCAACAACCTTTTCTAAAAGCAAAACTAACGACGATTCTTTTGGAATAATTGGCATAGCTTCGGTGGGTCCTATTATTTCCGTTCTTCTATATGGAATAATTGTAAAAGCTATCAACGGAGGGATTCCACCTGCCAACGAATACACGATTAATACGGGGTCTGCCCTTGGCGATATTATAACGGCTAACCTTATAGACGTTGCGCTTGCAGTGCTTCCTATCGTTTTTATTTCAGTGCCAATTCTTTTATTTGTAATTAAACTCCCTAAGCGTGAATTTTGGCGTTTAATGGTGGGCGTTATCCCTGTTTATTTTGGACTTTTAATCTTTTTATCTGGCATAGACTATGGTTTTGGGTTTGTTGGGCAATATATAGGTGGGGTATTTTTTGATTCTTCTAAACCTGCTTTCTTCCCTTATATATTGTTATTTGTAGGCTTTGTTTTAGGCGCTGCAATAACAATTTCCGAACCGGCAGTTATAGTGCTTGGTTCTCAAATTGAAGACCTTACTAACGGTCACATTAAGAAAATGACTATCATCATTACTCTTGCCATTGGCATCGGATTTGCATCTTTACTTTCCGTTCTTAAAATTTTGACCCAAATAAACATATTGTATTTTTTAGTCCCACTATACGTTATATCCCTAGTGATGATGAAATTTACACCTAAACTATTCGTTGGGCTTGCCTTTGACTCTGGTGGAGTGACGGGTGGAGCACTAACCTCGGCATTTTTAACACCACTTACCTTAAGCATTGCCCAATCGGTTGCTAATTTAACAAACAGCACTATGTCGGTGCTTACCAACGGCTTTGGAATAATTTCCTTTATTTCGGTCACACCACTTATAGCCATCCAAGCACTTGGAATAATATATGATATTCGCTCTAAGAAAGCGAGCAAAACTCTTGCACAAGAATCGTTTGCCGACCTTGAACGCTTTGTTGGCGACGTTGCTGATATGCCAAAAAAATCTGGCGCAAGAAAAGTGAGGATAAGATTATGGAAGAAAAAGTAATAAACGGTTTGCAATATTTCGTAATTATAGGTAGCACCAAACTTAGAGAAAAGTTTTCATCGCTTTTAATTGAAAACGGTGCTCATTCTATAAACACTATTTACGGGCGTGGTTCTGTTGGAAAAAGCATTTTAGCACAAGCTTTTGGACTTGATTCCGACCAGAAAAAAGCTATTATTTCTTGCCTTATACCAACTGAAAACGCTAAAAAAGTTATTGATGTTTTGTATGATGAATACAAGTTTAACAAAGCAAATACAGGTATTGCTTTTAGCGTGCCTATTCAAAAACTATCATTTTAATCAAAGGAGAAAATTATGAAAGACTTAAAAGTTTTATATATTATAGTAAACGCTGGCTTTGCCACAGAAATAGTTGATATAGCAAGACAAAATGGCTCAACGGGGGCAACCATATTAAACGCAAGAGGCTCTGTTCCTAATCCTCAAACTATTTTTGGAATTACCATTGACCCAGAAAAAGAAATAGTTTTAACAATAGCCGAAAAAGAAGTTGCAAAAAAAATTATGGAAAGCGTAAAAGAAAAGGCTGGAGTTGGCACGCCTGCCCACGCAATTTCTTTTTATATGCCTGTTGAAATGTGCACTCTTAATATCGAAAAAAATGAAGACTAATTGTTTTGTGTAAAAATTTAAACGTCAACCTTAATGGTTGGCGTTTTTTTATTAAAGGTATAATTTTTATCTTCTTTGGACACAATCTTGTTAGCATATTAAGATTAACCCAATCATGCGTTAAATACATATAATGAATTGGGAATTACTTACGTGCTTGGAGATATTATGATAAAACGAGGAGAACTTTATTATGCAGACCTCAGCCCTGTTGTAGGAAGTGAACAAGGTGGGGTTAGACCAATTTTAATTGTGCAAAACGACACGGGCAACAAATATAGCCCCACCATTATTGCCGCCGCAATTACTAGCCAACTTAATAAAGCTAAACTTCCCACACATATAGAACTTAGTGCAAACGAGTTTGGGCTTATGAAAGATTCTGTAATTTTATTAGAGCAGATAAGAACGCTTGATAAAAGGCGCATTAAAGAAAAGATAGGCGAACTTTCTTTTGCTAAAATGCAAAAAGTAAATACTGCTCTTTTAATAAGTTTAGGATTTAACGATGGTGCTAATTCTTATCCATCATAAAACTAAAAGGCACAGCAGATAGCCGTGCCTTTTTATGATTTAATCAATTATAATTATATAATCTCTACAAGAGTTTCTTTATCTTTTCTTGCTTTTTTTCTTTTATCTATATCTGAATATCCAAGCGCAATAACTATTGCACAACTTTGGTCTTCTGGCATTGAAATTGCTTCTTTCAATTCTTTTTCGTTTATCCAACCGATAATGCAAGAACTTACCCCTAAACTCTCTGCCCCGAGTGTTAAATAAGCACAAATTTGACCTATATCATATTTTACAAAATGATTTCTATCAAACTTTAAGCTTGCGCCAAGTTTAAGCGTTGCTTCACGCTCTGCTAAAACAATAAACGCCTGTGCCTTATTTGTAAATTTATTCATCATCATATCTTGCAAAGAGTGTGCCACTTTTTTGCGCATATTTTCTTCGGTCACAACGTAAAGTTTCCAAGGCTGGCTATTGCACGCAGATGGTGCGAGTAGCCCTAAAGATACAATTTTATCAAGTGTTTCTTTGTCGATTGGTTTATCGTTAAAATCTCTACAAGACTGCCTGTTGTTTACTAATAATGAAAATTGTTCAAACATAAGTTCACCTATACATTTTTTTATATCATTATATATCAAAACAAAAATTTTTGCAATAGAATTTTATTTTTTAATTTCCAAAGCTTGCTCTTTTCTAAATCTTTCAACTGCTTCTAAATATTTTTCAGAAAGAGATAAGGTGTATCTTTGTTTTTCATCATAGCTTAACGTATTAAAATGCTCAACGTCGGTTAATCTGCCGATGGCATTTGCAACTTCGCCTTCTTCTAAAAGAAGTTTTTTAACCTTGTTATAAAACTCTTCTTTTTCCTCGTCACGATTTTTAATATTTTCTATAACTCTTTCTGCATAATACTGTTTGACCTTTGAAGTTGAAATTCCTGCCCTTTCTGCCCTTTCAATATTTTCGTTTAAGTTCTTTTGATAACTTTGCCAAAAACCACCTTTTAGTCGTTTTTTTGCTTCTTTGCAATATTGTTTTAACGATTTTCCTTCTTCCAACATAACCATCTCCTGTTTTTCTACAAAATTTTACATAATTTTACTTTTTCTGCAATAAAAAAATAAAGTCTATCGATTATTCGATAGACTTCTTTTGTTTAGCCTTTAATGCTTCTCTTTCTAGCAGCTTCAGACTTCTTTTTCTTCTTAACAGAAGGTTTTTCATAATGTTCTTTCTTACGTAAATCACCGATAATGCCGTCACGAGAACATTTTCTCTTAAAACGTCTTAATGCACTGTCGATATTTTCGTTTTCGCCTACTCTTACTATTGACATTTCCTACAACCCTCCTTTGCCCTTTGGCTGTTCGATAAAGCCTTTTTAGTATATCAATCTTATCTTTTTTTGTCAACTTTTTTTACGTGCTTTTTGTTAGTTTTTATTTTTTTCTTGACTTATAATAATTATATTGCTAATATATTAATATATTTTTATATAGGATATGTTTATGCAAAACAAACGCCATTATATTTTTTTAATATTTGCCTCCGTTTTAGTGTGGGTTATTATGATGGGAAGCAAAAATATTTACACTGCTGAATACATTGAAATCGGCAGGCTTTTTGGCGTTTCTAAGCCTCAGGCTAGCCTTGCCATGACCTTTTATTTTATAACTTACGGGCTTATGCAAATTTTTCTTTTCTTTATCCTAGATAAAATTGACGTAAAGTGGTATATGTTAATTAGCGTTGGGCTTTCTGGCATTGTGACCGTTTTCGTTGCACTTGCACTAAACGTTTGGAGTTTGTGGTGGATTTTGGCTATAAACGGCATTTTACAGGCTGGAATTTGGGGCATGTGCACGGGCGTTTTAAATAAGTTTTTACCCGTTAATATGAAAGCAACTGCTAACATGCTTATGAATATAGGCACGGCCATTGCTGGAATAATTTCTTATGGCTCTGCATCTCTGTTCGTATCTTTTAAAAGAATTGATTCTCCGTTTACATTTTTTGGAGTTCTTCTTTTTATTTCGGCTTTTATTTTCTTTATTGCCGTTAAAAATTGCGAAAAGTTAAAGGCTCAAACTGAAAACACAAACACTTCTGCATCTGTTAAGAACTTAACACCAACGCCATTTGCACTTAAAACAAGTCGTTCTAAAAACATGTTTTTTATTATAACATTTTTACTTAGTTTTTTGGTGCATTGTGTGTTTTATGGCACCATAAATTGGCTTCCAAGCTTAATGCAAGAAAACTTTGGTATAAGTGAAAATACTGCAATTTTAATTTCAGTTTTAGCACCACTTGCAACAACTATTGGCCCTATAATTGCAATAAAAAACTGCGAAAAACATATAAACTTTGTTGCCGTTGGTTTTATCTATCTAGTAATTGCATCAATACTCTCGCTTGCATTTGTGTTTATATTTAACTTAAACATCGTGCTTTCGCTCAGCGTTTTGATAATTTATCTAATTATAATTCAAGGTGCAGTGACCATAGTTTTTAGCGTTATTTCATATAAACTTTGCGACTATATAGATGCAGGCGCTCACTCAGGGCTTATGAACGCTGCAGGTTCTTTTTCAGCCGGTGTTGCCCCTACCATTATCGGTGCGATTATTCAATTTAGTGGCTGGCAAATATCTTACGCCGTTATTTTTGTTTTAACCTTTTTTATAACTATAATTATTGGCGTGGTTTTGCTTTTATTAAATAAATCAAAAAAACAATCTATATAAAATTTTTTTAAACTAAAAAACACCTTAAATAAGGTTTTTCCTTAATTAAGGTGTTTATTTTTTTGTTATTGCTATAATTTAAGTAATAAATTGTTTATTATATTGTTTATTATAATGTTGCTGCCATAACAGCTTTGATTGTGTGCATTCTGTTTTCAGCTTGGTCAAACACTATTGACTCCTTGCTTTCAAACACTTCGTCACTAACTTCCATTGCAGAAATTCCAAACTTTTCGTAAATATCTCTGCCGATAACAGTTTTCAAATCGTGGAAAGCTGGCAAGCAGTGCATGAACCTACATTTTTCACCTGCATTATCCATAACCTTTTTGTTTACTTGATATGGGTATAATTGTTCAATTCTTTCCTTCCAAACACTTTCAGGCTCGCCCATAGAAACCCAAACGTCAGTGTAAATAACATCAGCATCTAAAGTTGCAACCATAGGGTCAGTTATAAACTCTAAAACTGCGCCCGTTTGTTTTGCTATTTCTTGTGCTTTTTCTACAAGTTCTTGGTTTGGAAAATATGCCTTTGGAGCACATGCAACAAAGTGCATGCCCATTTTAGCACAGCCTATCATAAGCGAATTGCCCATGTTATATCTTGCATCGCCCATATACACAAGTTTTTTGCCCTTAAGCTCACCAAAATGCTCTTTGATTGTCATAAAGTCAGCAAGAATTTGTGTTGGGTGGAATTCGTTTGTAAGTCCGTTCCATACAGGAACGCCTGCATATTTTGCAAGTTCTTCAACTATTTCTTGACCATATCCCCTATACTCTATGCCATCAAACATTCTGCCCAAAACTCTCGCTGTGTCTGCAATGCTTTCCTTTTTGCCGATTTGAGAGCCTTGTGGGTCAAGATAAACAGCCGTCATGCCGAGGTCTGCTGCCGCAACTTCAAAACTGCAACGAGTTCTTGTACTTGTCTTTTCAAAAACAAGGGCAATGTTCTTCCCTTCACACTCTTTGTGTGGAACGCCCATTTTCTTCATTTGTTTTAAACTACTTGCATAGTCGATTAAGTATTCTATTTCTTCGCTTGTAAAATCTAAAAGTTTTAAAAAACTTCTGCCTTTTAAATCCATTTTTTCACCTTTTAAGTCTTTCTTTTATTATTCAGCACACACGCTAATGATTGTATTTATTGCAAACTCTAAGTCTTGCATTGGAATATTTAATGCTGGAAGAAGTCTAACCTTGTCTTTTGCCGTTAAACAAATAACGCCTTTTTCTATACACTTTGAAACAACTTCTTTTGCTGGCTTTATAGTTTTTATGCCTATCATAAGCCCCATACCACTAACACTTTCAATGCCCTTAACGCCATTTAATTTAGCGAATACAAACTCGCTCTTTTTCTTGACTTCACTTAAAAACGTTTTGTCAAGTCTTTCAATAACACTTATTGCTCCGGCAGCACACACTGGGTTTCCACCATAAGTAGAGCCATGGTCACCAAAACCTAAAACGCTTTGTGTTTTTTCGTTCATTAAGCATGCACCGATAGGAAGTCCACCACCGAGTCCCTTAGCCGTTGAAACAACGTCTGGTTGAACACCATAATTCATATATCCATAAAGTTCACCCGTTCTGCCGTTGCCTGTTTGAACTTCATCTATCATAAAGATAATATCGTTATCCTTACAAATTTTTTCTATTCCACAAACAAACTCTCTGTCAAGGGCTATTACCCCGCCTTCGCCTTGCACGCACTCTATCATAATGCCACAAACTTTGTTTTCTTTAACTAAGTTTTTAACGCTTTCAATATCGTTTGCTATTGCGTGAACAAAACCATTTGTTAATGGCAAAAATTTAGCATGGAACACGTCTTGTCCCGTTGCTGAGAGCGTTGTTATAGTTCTGCCGTGAAAACTGTTTCTAAGGGTTATTATCGTGGTGTAGTCTTGACCTTTTTTTTCTATTCCATATTGCCTTGCGACCTTTATTGCGCACTCGTTTGCTTCTGCGCCTGAGTTTGCAAAGAAAACCTTTTTCATGCCTGTCTTTTCACAAAGAAGTTTAGCAAGAAAAGCACAAGGCTCTGTGTAATATAGGTTTGACATGTGTTGCACTTTATCTAGTTGAGATATAACTGCATTTTTCCACTCATCATCGCTTATACCAAAAGCCGTCACCCCTATACCACTGCCCATATCGATATATTTTTTGCCATTAGAATCAACTACTATTGAGCCTTTGCCAGAAACTATTTCGATAGAGTAGCGAGCATACGTATTTGCGACAAACTCTTTGTCCATTTTAATAATGTCGCTCATATTATGCCTCCACAACCATGGTGCCAGCACCTTCGTCTGTCAAGATTTCCATAAGTATTGAGTGTGGAATTCTTCCGTCCATTATAATAACGTTTTTAACGCCGTGACCTATTGCATCGATACAGCAGTTAACCTTTGGAATCATGCCACCTTGAATAACGCCATTTGCAAAAAGGTCTTTTGCTTCTTTTATTGTAATTTTTGGGATAAGAGTTGTTGGGTCGTTTTTATCTTTTAATATGCCTGCGATATCGGTCATCATAATAAGTCTTTCAGCTTTTAATGCGCCTGCAATTCTTGCTGCCGCAGTGTCGCCATTGATGTTATAGATATTGCCTTCTTTATCGCAACCAACAGTTGAGATAACAGGAATATAACCATTATTAAGTAGGTCTTCTATACAGCCGATATTGATGTTTGTGATTTCGCCAACGTAGCCAAGCCTTTCATCTTTCATCTCGGCTTCAATAAGTCTTCCATCGATACCAGAAACGCCCATTGCCTTGCCACCATTCACTTCTAAATAGTTAACAAGTGACTTATTAACCTTGCCTGCAAGCACCATTTGAACGATATCTACTGTTTCTTTATCAGTGACTCTAAGGCCATCAACAAAAGTTGCTTTTTTGCCAAGTTTATCCATAAGCTCGTTGATTTCTGGACCCCCACCGTGCACTAAAACAACTTTTACGCCTATAAGATGTAAAAGCACGATATCTTCCATAACTTGTTCTTTTAAAGTTTGGTTTATCATTGCGTTGCCACCATATTTAACAACGACAACTTTGCCATTATATTGTTGTATGTAAGGAAGCGCTTGTGTTAAAACTTCTGCACGCTGAGCATTTGAAAAATTCTTATCCATAATTTTCTCCTAAACCTTCTAAAACTTAAGTACGATAGTCGCCATTAATTTTAACGTAATCATACGTCAAATCGCAACCCCAAGCCTTTGAACTAAACTCGCCGTCGTTTAAGTTAACGGCAATAGTGATTTCTTTTTCAAGTAATATCTCTTTGGCTTTTTCTTCAGAAAAATCTACGCCACTGCCATTTTTACAAACGGCAATTTCGCCTTTTTTAGAAATAAAACTTACGTCGATTTTGTTTACGTCTACGTCTGCTCCACTATATCCGATTGCACAAAGCACCCTTCCCCAGTTTGCATCTGCGCCAAACATTGCTGCTTTTGTTAAGCTTGAACAAATAACGCTTTTTGCAACTGTTTTTGCAACGTCAAGGCTTTTTGCACCTTCAACAGAGCATTCTAAGAGTTTTGTTGCGCCTTCGCCGTCACCTGCTATCATTCTGCATAGGCTTACGTTTACTGTATTAAGTGCTTTCATAAACACTTCAAAATCAGCATCGTCTTTTTCAATTTTCTTGTTTTCGGCAAGACCGTTTGCAAGCACAACAACCATATCGTTTGTTGACGTGTCGCCGTCAACACTTATCATATTAAACGTTTCTTTAATATCACTTTTTAATGCTTTTGAAAGCATCTCGCTACTAATATTTACGTCACTTGTAATAAACACGAGCATTGTTGCCATGTTTGGATGAATCATGCCACTGCCTTTTGCAATGCCACCGATATGACAAACTTTACCATCAATAGTGAACTCAACTGCAATTTCTTTTACAGCAACGTCTGTTGTCATAATTGCTTCGGCTGCTAAAAGTCCGTTATCAGCAGAAAGTCCTTTTGCAAGTTCATCCATACCCTTTGCAATAGGTTCAATATTTAATGGTTGACCGATAACGCCTGTTGACGCAACCACAACGTCACTTGCACTTATTTTTAACTTGTCAGCAACAAGTTCACTCATTTGCTCTGCAATTTCTATGCCGTTTGCATTACACGTGTTTGCATTGCCACTATTACAAATAACTGCACTTGCTATGCCGTTTTCTATATGCTTTTTCGTCACCACAAGTGGTGCTCCTTTAACTAGGTTGGTTGTATAAACGGCTGCTGCTGAAGCAGGAACTTTACTAAATATTAGCGCCAAATCACGCTTTGTTCTGTTATGACGAATACCACAATGCACGCCATTTGCTGTAAACCCTTTTGATGCACATACGCCACCACTAATAATCTTCATAATTTTTCTCCTTTATAGTATAAGTCCTTTTGTTTGGTCTTCACCAAGTAATATATTCATGTTTTGAATCGCTGCGCCTGATGCACCCTTTCCGAGGTTATCAAAGCGAGAAACTAAAAGTATTCTGTCTTCGTTGCCTTCTACGTGAATTTGCATGCTATCTTTACCACGCATGCTGTTAGCTGATAAAAAGCCTTGTTCTAAATTTTCGCTGGCAAGAGAAACTACCTTGCCTGTATATGTTTTATTGTAAATTTCCTTAATAGCATCTATATCGCACTTAATATCTTTTGCAAATATTGGAACAGTCACTTCCATGCCCCTATCATAATCTGCAACTATTGGACAAAAGATTGGCGAAATATCAAGGCTACAATATTTTTGCATTTCTGGCAAATGCTTATGCTTTTGACCGAGTGCATATTGCCTTGGTGCATCATATAAAGAAGGTTTATTTTCCCCTTCATACTCTGCAATCATCTTTTTGCCACCACCTGTATAGCCTGTTATAGAAAAACAAGTGAGTGCAACTTCTTTGCTTAAAACACCAGCGTTTATAAGTGGGTTAACAAGTGCTATAAAGCCACTTGCATGACAGCCTGGGTTTGCTATCCTATTAGATTTTGCTATCTTTTTTTCAAAATCGTTTATTTCAGCAAAGCCATATTGCCAAAGTTCATTTACCCTGTGTGCAGTTGAAGTGTCTATAATCTTTACGTTTGGGTTTTCCACAAGTGAAACGGCTTCTATTGCGGCTTGGTCAGGAAGACATAAAAATGCCACGTCAGCGCTATTTAACGCTTCTTTTCTTGCCTTTTCATCTTTTCTAAGTTCTTCTGAAAGTTTTATTAAATTTATATCTTTTCTGTTTGACAGTCTTTCAACTATTTTTAGCCCTGTTGTACCAGCACTGCCATCGATAAACACGTTATACATTTTTTAATTGTTCCTTTATCCACGCTATTTGTTCTTCAACTGATTTTGGTGACGTGCCACCAAGTGAAATGCGCTTTTCTACGCAAGTATTAAGGTTGATTTCTTTAAACAAATCTTGTTCAAATACATTATCGTAATTTTTATATTCTTCTAGACTTAAGTCTTCTAAAACCTTGCCGTATTTAATGCAATCGCTAACGATACTGCCAACAATTTTATATGCCGACCTAAATGGTTTGCCTTTTTTAACCATATAGTCTGCAAGGTCTGTTGCATTGATAAATCCTTTTTGTGATGCGATAAGCATATTTTCTTTTAGCACATTCATGCTCTTTATCATTGGCGCTAAAACGTCTAAACACATTGAAACAGTGTCATAACTATCAAACACGCCTTCTTTATCTTCTTGCATATCTTTGTTGTAAGCAAGTGGAAGACCTTTGAGCATTGTGAGAATTGACACAAGGTTTCCATACACCCTGCCCGTTTTTCCACGAACGAGTTCTGCCATGTCTGAATTCTTTTTTTGTGGCATTATTGATGAGCCTGTTGTGAAAGCATCAGAAAGTTCAACAAACTTAAATTCCCAACTTGTCCAAAGCAAAATTTCTTCACTTAGTCTTGATAAGTGCATCATAAGTATTGCACAGTTTGATGAAAATTCTATGCAAAAATCTCTATCAGAAACGCCGTCAATACTATTCATATTAACGCTGTCAAAACTTAAAATCTTGGCTTCTAACCTTCTATCTGTATCATAAGTTGTTCCAGCGAGAGCACAACAACCAATTGGCGAAACGTTTATTCTTTCATAACTATCAATAAATCTTTGAATATCCCTAAGAAGCATCATTGCATATGCCATTAAGTGATGCCCAAAAGTTATTGGTTGCGCCCTTTGTAAGTGAGTGTAGCCCGGCATTATAGATGCCTTATGCTCTTCTGCTTGACCGATTATTGCCATGAGCAATTCTTCTATTTTTTCAACAACCTTTTCGGTTGCATCTCTTAGGTACATTCTTGTATCAAGTGCAACTTGGTCGTTCCTACTTCTTGCTGTGTGAAGCTTTTTACCCACTTCACCAACCCTTTCGGTCAAAACTTGTTCAACGAACATATGTATATCTTCTGCTGTATAATCGATTTCTAGTTTGCCACTTTCTATGTCAGTAAGTATTCCTTCTAAGCCGTCAATAAGTATATCAGCATCTTGCTTTGATATTATATTTTTTGCACTGAGCATGCTTGCGTGTGCCATACTGCCCAAAATGTCTTGCTTATACATTCTGCTATCGATTTTGATAGAACTATTAAACTCATCAGCAATTTTACTAGTTATGCCGTCAGTACGGCCTGCCCACATCTTTGCCATATTGCCTCCATTTAGGTGCGATTTATTCACAATTTAGGTATTTTTTTAATATCCTTTTTTAACGAAATTATCCTGTGCGAAAGTTTTTTCGCACAGGATGTAAGGGTTTTATGCCTTATTTTTATTCTTTTCTACCATTGCCGCAACTTTGATTGGCAAGCCAAAGAGATTGATAAAGCCTTCTGCATCTTTTTGGTTATAATCACTTTCTCCAAAGGTTGCAATTTCTTCGCTATAAAGTGAATCTTCACTCCATACGCCTGCATTTATCATATTACCTTTGTAAAGTTTTAAGCGAACTTTACCATTAACTTTTTCTTGAGTTTTATCAACAAATGCTGCAAGTGCTTCTCTAAGTGGTGTGAACCATTGTCCGTTGTAAACAAGTTCACCATAAGTGATAGCTAGTTTTTGTTTTTCATGCATTGTCATTTTATCAAGGCACAAGGTTTCTAAAACGCTGTGTGCTTTGTATAAAATAGCACCACCCGGTGTTTCATATACGCCACGACATTTCATGCCAACTAAACGGTTTTCTACGATATCAAGTAGACCTATACCATTTTCGCCACCAAGCTTGTTGAGTTTTAAGATGATTTCTTTTGCACTCATCTTTTCGCCATCTAATGCAACAGGTACACCCTTAACAAAGTCAAGTTCAATATATGTTGGCTTATCTGGTGCTTTGATTGGTGAAACGCCAAGTTCTAAGAATCCTTCTTTTTCATACAATGGTTCGTTTCCTGTATCTTCTAAATCCAAACCTTCGTGTGATAAGTGCCATAAGTTCTTATCCTTTGAATAGTTTGTTTCTCTATTTATTTTAAGTGGAACATTATGTGCTTCTGCATAATCAATTTCTTCTTCACGAGATTTAATATCCCATATACGCCATGGCGCAATGATTTCCATGTCAGGACAGAAGTGCTTTAAGGTAAGTTCAAAACGAACTTGGTCATTACCTTTACCTGTACAGCCGTGTGCAATTGCATCTGCACCTTCTTTAATAGCAATTTCTGCTAAACCTTTTGCAATGCAAGGACGAGCGTGTGACGTGCCAAGTAAATATTCTTCATAAATAGCACCTGCTTTAACGCATGGAATTATGTAATTATCAACGTAATCGTCTGTTAAATCTAAAACATATAGTTTAGATGCACCTGTTTTTAATGCCTTTTCTTCTAAACCATCAAGTTCATCAGATTGACCAACGTTTCCAGCAACTGCGATAACTTCACAGTTATTATAATTTTCCTTTAGCCAAGGAATTATAATAGACGTATCAAGTCCACCAGAGTATGCTAATACTACCTTTTTAATTTCTTTCTTTTCCATAATGAATACCACCTTTTTTCTTCATGTTTTTTAACGATTTTTATTATATGCCTTTATATGTTGTTTGTCAACATTTTTAACCATGTTTATGAATAATTTTATAAAATATTTTGCATTTTATGAATATTATATTTGTTTATGCATAATATCATGAATAATTTACAATTATATTCATTGTTTGTTTTGTTGAGTTAAGTTTATTAACTAAATTATTGTTTTAGCAATTTCTTTTTGCTCTAAATCTTTTAGGGTTATAGTTTCATCTTCTAAAACTATATAACTATTTGAAGTGTCACATTTTGGTAAAGAGAGTGAGCCTGCGTTTGCCACAACCACTTCCCCTTGCCTTTCTATAAAACCTGTGTGAAAATGTCCGTAAATTATTGCATCAATGCTTGTTTTTGGCATTTTATCTTTATTGTACACGTGACCATGTGTTAAATAAACGGTTTTTTTGCCACTTAAAATAACCATATCCCCTACAAAATCGAACTCGGATATCATTGTATCCACTTCGCTATCACAATTGCCTTTTATCACTATTAAGTTTTCCTTAACTCCGTTCAAAATTTCAGCAACCTTCATTGGCTGATAATCTTTTGGCAACCCATTGCGTGGGCCGTGATTATAGATATCACCGAGTAAAATAAGTTTATCTGCATCTTCCTTGTAGCAAATATCCATTAGTTTTTGTGCATAAAATGCCGAGCCGTGCAAATCTGACGCTATTACAATTTTCATAAGTTTTTCTCTCTTTTATATATTAAGTTTTGTGACGCTGTTTTTGTTTTTTATAAGGTCAAAAACCACTTCTCGTGCTATATAAAGCCCTGCCGCCATAGGCACAAAAATCATGCTTGGTGGAACTCTATCACCTTCAGCATTATCAGTGCTATTTTTTTGCGCATCTTCAGTGGAATAAACAACTTTTACGTCTGAAAGGTTTCGTTTTTTAAGTTCCCTTCTCATAACTCTTGCAAGTGGGCAACCACTAGTTTTAGATATGTCTGCAACTTTTAAACCTTCTATTTGAAGTTTTCCACCCGTGCCCATACAAGAAATAACCATTTTACCTAAAGCCTTTGCTCTTGAAATTATTTCTAACTTGGCACTAACCGTGTCAACGGCATCTATTATATAGTCATATTTACTTAAATCATATTGGTCTGCATTTTCTTTTAAGTAAAAAACTTTATAGGTTTCTATTATTAGATTAGGATTTATGGATAAAAGTCTTTCTTTAATAACTTCTACTTTATCTTGACCAACAGTGTTAACCGTTGCAATCACTTGGCGATTTATATTTGTTTCATCAACCGTGTCGCTATCAAAAACGGCAATTTTGCCAATTCCTGAGCGAACTAGTGCTTCGGCTACACAACCACCAACGCCACCCACACCAAAAAGGGCAACAGATGAAGACCTTAAAATCTGCAAATTTTCCTTTCCTATTAAGTTTTCTACCCTGTTAAATGCTTTCATTAAAGTAAATATATTCCTTTTTTAGCATTTTCTTCAATGGTCTCTTCAGACCAGATTGATGCTTGAACTTCACCAATATGCGCCTTATTTAAAAAGAACATGCAAAGTCTTGATTGACCAATTCCACCACCGATAGTAAGTGGAAGTTTACCATCTAATATATCCTTGCAATAAGGGTTTTCAAGTTTATGTAATTCTTTCTTCTTTTTTAGTTGTTTAACTAAACTTGTTTGATCAACCCTAATTCCCATAGAAGAAATTTCAAGCGCTAAATCTAAAACGTCATACCAAAGTATAATGTCTCCGTTTAACTTCCAATCATCATAATCGGCAGCTCTGCCATCGTGTGGCTTGCCGTCAGATAAGTCCCAACCAATTTGATAAAGGAAAATTGCACCATATTTTTTTGCAGCTGCGTTTTCCCTTTGCTTTCTTGTTAGATTTGGGAATTCTTTTTCTAGCTCTTTTGTTGAAATAAAGGTTATTTCTTCTGGAATTGAGTGTGAAATAGAATATTTTGCATTAACTGCTTTAGCAAGTTTTTTAAGTGCCTTATAAATAGACTTAACAGTCTTTTTAAGGTATGAAAGCGTTCTTTGCTTTTTGCTGATAATCTTTTCCCAATCCCATTGGTCAACGTAAACCGAGTGCAAAGCATCTAAGTCTTCGTCGCGGCGAATTGCGTTCATATCAGTATAAAGCCCTTCGCCTTCTTTAAAGCCATACTTAGCAAGAGCGTTTCTTTTCCACTTTGCAAGTGATTGAACAATTTCAACGTCTTTTTTTAAGGTTAAAATATCAAATCTAACAGCCCTTTCAAAGCCGTTTAGGTTGTCGTTTAAGCCTGATTCTGGCTGAACGAAAAGTGGAGCAGAAACTCTTGTAAGCTTAAGCTCTTTTGCAAGTTCTTTTTCAAAGGTGTCTTTTATAAACTTGATTGCTATTTCTGTTTCCAACAAATTTAGCGTTGATTTATATTGCATTTAGTCTATAACTCCTTGGTATAGAGGATATTTTTCAATAAGTTTTTTAACTTCTGCACGAACGTTTTCGAAGGCTTCTTCTTTCTTATTAATAATCATTGTGATAAGTTCTGCAATCTTTTCGCAATCATCTTCTTTAAATCCACGGCTTGTGATTGCTGGTGTGCCGATTCTAACGCCACTTGTCACAAATGGTTTTTGCTTGTCAAATGGAATTGCATTTTTATTAAGTGTGATATTAACTTCATCAAGCATAATTTCTAGGTCTTTACCTGTGCAGTCTTTATCAGAAAGGTCAAGTAGCATTAAGTGATTGTCCGTGCCACCTGAAACGAGTTTTACACCGAGTGACAAGAACTTTTCGCTCATTGCTTTAGCGTTTTTCTTAACTTGTTCCATGTAAGCTTTGTATTCTGGTTTTAATGCTTCGCCAAAAGCAACTGCCTTTGCTGCAATAATGTGCATAAGTGGGCCACCTTGTGTGCCTGGGAATACAGCCTTGTCAATGATTTTTGCATATTCTTCTTTGCATAAAATCATACCGCCTCTTGGTCCTCTTAAAGTCTTATGCGTTGTTGTTGTGACAAAATCAGCATAAGGAACTGGGCTTGGGTGAAGTCCTGTTGCAACTAAACCAGCAATGTGTGCAATGTCAACCATCATATAACAGCCAACCTTATCACAAATTTCTCTAATTCTCTTAAAGTCGATTATTCTTGGATAAGCACTTGCGCCACATACAAAGATATTTGGCTTAACTTCTAAAACTTGTCTTTCTAAATCATCATAGTCGATAGCGCCTGTTTCTTCTTTAACGCCATAGCCTACTGAATTGAAGTATTTACCAGAAACAGTCACAGGGCTTCCGTGTGTTAAGTGTCCACCGTGAGCCAAACTCATACCCATGATTGTATCACCTGGTTTTAACACTGCAAAATATACTGCAAAGTTTGCGTTTGCACCACTGTGTGGTTGAACGTTTGCATGCTCTGCACCAAACAACTTTTTAGCACGTTCGATAGCAAGTGTTTCTACAATATCAACACACTGACAGCCACCATAATATCTGTGTGCTGGATAGCCTTCTGCATACTTGTTTGTAAGCACGCTTCCTGCTGCGAGTAAAACGTTTTCAGAAACAATGTTTTCACTTGCGATAAGTTCAATGTTGTTTCTTTGTCTTTGAAGTTCTTTTTCTAAGCCTTCATACACTTCTGGGTCAATTGCTTTAATTGAAGTTAAATCTATCATTTTTTATTTCTCCTTGGTGTTTCACCTATTTTTTTTAATTTTATAAATATTTTATAAGCATTTCTGAGAGTGTTGCCTTTGCAGTAAGTCCCACCGTTTTTTCTTTTTCTTCTCCATTTTGAAACAATATTATTGTTGGAATAGACTGCACACTATATTTATTTGCAATTTCTGGATTTTGGTCAACGTCAACTTTGATAATCTTGACCTTTCCTGTCATTTCTTCATTAAATTCAATTAGTAAAGGCGTTTGCATTTTACAAGGGGCGCACCAGCTTGCATAAAAATCTACAAGCGTTAAACTATTGTTTAGTAGCACCTTGTCTAGTTCATCTGAGCCTAAAATGTCTTCAATACTATTCATAATCTTTCTCCTTATAATCAGTTGATTATGACAATATTATAAGCCATACAAATAAATTCAATGCACAAATTTTTGCGTTTATTTTACAAGTTCATCAATGCTTAAGTTTTCTTCATTGCCCGTTGCCATTTCTTTAACTTTGAAAATTCCCTTTTCAAGTTCTTCCGAGCCTATTACGATAACTTTCTTTGCACCTATCTTATCAGCATACTTAAATTGTGCTTTTATGCTTCTGTTCATATGGTCAAGGTCTGCCGAAATGCCTTTTTGACGCAATAAATTAACAATTTCAAAAGCCTTTTCGCTTTCCTTTTGTCCCATCGGTGCAATGTAATATTCTATCTCACTATCGTTTGGGATTTCTACATTTAGATTTTCAAGAAGCATTAATATTCTTTCAATACCTACAGCAAAGCCTATGCCTGCGACATCACTGCCACCAAGCTCTGCAATAAGTCCGTCATATCTGCCACCACCACATACTGTGCCTTGTGCACCAATGCTATTTGAAACGAATTCAAAAACCGTTTTTGTGTAATAATCAAGTCCCCTAACTATGTAAGGATTGATTTTATATTCAACGCCTGCAAGTGTTAAAAGTTTTTGAACGCTTTCAAAATGCTCTTTGCAGTCATCGCATAGATAATGTAAAATCACAGGTGCTTTCTCGTTAATTTTTTTGCAATTTTCGTTTTTGCAATCTAAAATTCTAAGTGGATTTTTTTCAAGCCTATCTTTGCAAAGCTCACACATACTATCAATGTTGCTTTTTAAGTATTCGCTAAGAACTTTTTTATACTTTGCCCTACATTCTTTGCAACCGATACTATTTAAGTAAAGCGTTATATTCTTTATACCAACCTTGTCTAAGAAGGTTTTTGCTAAAAGAATTGTTTCTGCATCGATATTAGGATTTGTTGAACCTAAAAATTCCACGCCGAATTGGTGAAATTCTCTAAGTCTACCTGCTTGTGGGCGTTCATATCTAAAACATTGTGTTAAGTAAAATAGTTTTGCAGGAAGCACGCCTGAGTGCATTCCGTTTTCAACAAAAGACCTTGCAACACCTGCCGTGCCTTCTGGCTTTAAGGTTATACTTCTGCCACCTTTATCATTAAAAGTGTACATTTCTTTATTTACAATGTCTGTTGTTTGTCCTACTCCACGAAGAAAAACTTCTGTATGTTCAAAAGTTGGTGTTCTTATTTCTTTTGCACCAAAACTCTTTGCAACTTCTCGTGCCGACCTTTCAACAAATTGCCACTTATAACTATCATAAGGCAAAACGTCTTTCGTGCCCTTTGGTATATTAATCATTTTCAAATTCCTTTACAGTATATACTTTTTCAAATCTTTTGTCTTTGCTTCAACGCCCATTTTGCTAACAACAAACTCTTTGTCAACAATAACTTCTTTTTCACTTCCGTCTGCTTTAAATGAAACGTCTTCAAGCAAGTTTTCCATAACCGTATGAAGTCTTCTTGCACCTATATCTTCGCTTGTCATATTCATTTCTTCAGATATTCTTGCAATTTCGCTAATTGCATCGTCAGTAAATTTTAAGTCAACGCCGTCAACTCTTAAAAGGGTTGAATATTGGATTGTTATTGCATTTTTTGGTATTGTTAAAATGTCAATAAAGTCTTGCTTAGAAAGACTGCTGAGTTCAACCAATATTGGAAAACGACCTTGTAGTTCTGGGATTAAGTCGCTTACCTTTGAAATGTGGAAAGCACCTGCTGCGATAAACAAAATGTAATCGGTTTTAATAGCACCATACTTAGTCATAACCGTTGAACCTTCAACGATAGGCAAGATGTCTCTTTGAACACCTTCTCTTGAAACGTCTTGTCCACCACCCTTATTGGTTCGTGCTGCAATTTTGTCGATTTCATCAATAAAGATAATTCCTTCGTTTTCGGCACGGCGAATTGCTTCTTCGTTAACCGAATCTTTATCGATAAGTTTTTCTGCTTCTTCTTCAAGCAAAAGCTTTCTTGCTTCTTTAACAGTTAGTCTTCTTTTTTTCTTCTTTTTTGGCATCATATCGCCAAAAATACTGCCAATACTTATTTCTCCAGCACCTGGGATAAGTTCCATTGGCTTAGGGTTATCAACAAATTCAACTTCTATCATCTCGTTGTCGTAATAACCTTTTTTAAGCCCTTCTAATATGTTCTTTTCAAAAATGTCTTGTGGTGTTTCGCCTCTGTCTAAACGGCGAACTTCAGCAACGATTTTAGAAAGTCTTAAATCAACTGCACCTTCAGCCTTTTCGGTCACCTTTTTAAATCTTTCTTCTTTAACAAGTCTAACGGCACACTCAACAAGGTCTCTTATCATAGATTCAACGTCTCTTCCAACGTATCCTACTTCGGTGTATTTTGTTGCTTCTACCTTTACAAAAGGTGCACCCACAAGGCGAGCAAGACGCCTTGCAATTTCAGTTTTACCAACACCCGTTGGCCCTTTCATGATAATGTTTTTTGGTGTTATTTCAGCCATTTCTTCTAAAGAAAGTTGGCTTCTTCTATATCTATTTCTAAGTGCAATAGCAACTGCCTTTTTTGCACTGCTTTGCCCTATGATATATTTATCTAATTCGCAAACAATTTGTTCTGGACTTAAATTCATTTTTCTCCCCCTTAAATAACTTCACAAGTAATGTTATCGTTTGTGAAAACACAAATTTCACTTGCTATTTTAAGTGATTTTTGAGCAATTTCTTCAGCAGAATAATCTGTTTCTTTAGTTAGCGCCCTTGCAGCAGCAAGTGCATAGTTTCCACCACTTCCGATAGCGCATACGCCACCGTCTGGTTCTATAACTTCGCCCGTGCCAGAAACAACAAGTAAAGTATCTTTATCAGCAGTTATCATCATTGCTTCTAACTTTCTCGCCTTGTCACTGCGCCAAAGTTCAGCAAGTTCAACGGCACTTCTCATCAAATTGCCAGAATATTTGTTGAGCATTTCTTCAAATCTTTCAGAAAGTGTAAATGCATCTGAAACAGAGCCTGCAAAACCTAAAATAACGTTGCCGTTATAAATTCTTCTTACCTTAACGGCATTGCTTTTAAAAATTACCGATTGCGACATTGTCACTTGCCCGTCGCCTGCAATTGCCGTTTTCCCATCTTTTTTAACGGCACAAATCGTAGTCCCCTTAAATTCTATCATATCTCGTTCTCCTTTTTGAAATTTTCCACTTCAAATAAACTTCTCTCTGCCATAAGGCGTTTTCTCTCTGCCTTATCTCTAATTATTCTATCAAGCGGTGGCAATATGCCAAAGTTTGCGTTCATTGGTTGAAAATCTTTGTTTTCTGTCGTTATGTATTTTGCCAAACTTCCAAGCACGGTATTATGAGAAATTGTTTTAATTTCTTTGCCCATCAACTTATTGTATAAATAAATTGCCACCATAAGCCCACTGCCTGCACTTTCAACGTATCCTTCAACACCCGTAATTTGCCCTGCAAAATATGTTTTTGGATAACATTTAAGCGAATAATCTTCACTAAGTGCTTTTGGCGAATTAATAAAGGTGTTTCTGTGCATAACTCCATATCTAAGATATTCGGCATTTTTGAGTGCTGGAATATTTGCAAAAACTCTTTTTTGAGCCCCAAAGGTTAAATTTGTTTGAAAGCCCACCAAATTATACATGCTTCCACCCTTATCTTCACGCCTAAGTTGCAAGCACGCATATGCCCATCTTCCCGTTTTAGGGTTTGTTAATCCCACAGGTTTAAGTGGCCCGAATCTTAGCGTATCCATTCCCCTATTTGCCATAACTTCTATTGGCATACAGCCTTCAAAAACTTTTGTGTCTTCAAAATCGTGCAAGTTTGCTCTTTCAGCTGTTAAAAGGTCTGTTATAAACGCCGTATATTCTTCTTTGGTCATTGGGCAGTTTATATGGTCGCCATTGCCTTTATCGTATCTATCGCCAAAGAAAGCGTTTTCCATATCAATACTTTCAAAATCAACAATTGGCGCAGAAGCATCAAAAAAGCTTAACTCTCCACCAACTTTTTCTTTTATCTTTTGGCTTAATTTATCGGTTGTGAGTGGCCCTGTCGCAATAACTGTATATTCATCAAAGTCTATATCTTCAATCTCTTTACTGATATGACTTATGTTAGGCATTGAATATAACTTTTTGGTTATATATTCAGAAAACTTTTGTCTATCAACGGCAAGGGCATTTCCTGCTGGAACACTGTTTATATCAGCGCTCTCTATTATTAGAGAACCTAAAATGCGCATCTCTTGTTTTAATAGCCCTGCTGCATTGCCATAAACATCATTACTTTTTAGCGAATTTGAACACACGAGTTCGCCATAATCTTTGCTTTTATGTGCTGGACTCATTTTGTTTGGCTTTATGTCGTAAAGTTCAACGCTTACGCCTTTTTTAGCAAGATAATATGCAACTTCTGCCCCTGCGAGTCCACCACCTATTACTTTAATTTTTTGCATCTTTAATATATTTACACTTTTTAGAAGAGCACTTTATAGTGCCTTCAACGTTTATTAAAAATTGACCACAATCTGGGCATTTTTCACCAGTTGGAATATCCCAACTCATGAACTTGCAATTTGGAAAGCTAGAGCATCCATAGAAGACCTTTCCACCACGACTTGTCATCTTTTTTGTTGGCTTGCCACACTCAGGACAAACACCAACGCTTTCGGTCATGCTTACTGTATTTTTACATTTTGGATAATTTGAACAAGCAAGGAACTTGCCAAACTTTCCTTCTCTTTCTACCATTGGAGAGCCACATTTAGAGCAAATCTTGTCGGTTGGAATAACAACCTTTTCATTTACTGCTTTTATGTTTTGGCAGTTTGGATATTTAGAACAAGCATAATAATTACCATACTTACCACTATTGATAATCATTGGCGCACCACACTTTTCACAAATAACTTCGGTGATTTTTGAATCTTTAAGCTGTTCTTCAAAACTCTTATAAAAATTAGCAATTAACTCGTGCCAATCTTTTCCACTTGTGCCTATATCATCTAGTTCATCTTCCATTTTTGCAGTGAAAGATATGTCCATAATGTCTGGAAAATATTTAACCAAGAAATCTATAAGCGAATAACTTATTTCGTTTGGCACTAAATATTTCTTTTCCTTTCTAACGTATTCTCTTTTTTTGTCAGAAAGTTTTGCCATAATGGTTGCATAAGTTGAAGGTCTGCCAATTCCCTTATCTTCCATATGTTTGATAAGTGATGCTTCTGTATATCTTGTTGGTGGCTTTGTAAACTTTTGTTCTTTTGTAATTCCACGTAAGTCTAAAGCTTCGCCTTTATCAAGAGCTGGCAAAAGAGCACTTCCACTTTCTTCATCTTCTTCTTTTTTAGTATCATCGTAAACAACGGTATAACCTTTGAATATCAAAGTTTTACCACTTGTCTTTAAGCCGTATTCACCTGCAAGCACGTCAACTGACACGCTGTCATATTTTGCTTCGTTCATTTGTGATGCAATAAACCTATCGTAAATAAGTTTATAAAGCCTATATTGATTTTTATCTAACAAGTCTTTAACGCTTTCTGGCGTTTTGTTAATATCAATTGGTCTAATTGCTTCGTGCGCATCTTGAGCATCTTTTTTTGTTGCGTATCTATTTGGTTTTGCTGGCACGTATTCACTGCCATAGTTTGCCTTAATATATTCTAATGCACTTGCCTGTGCTTCTGTTGAAACACGAACAGAGTCTGTTCTCATATAAGTGATTAAGGCAATATTTCCACGTGGTGTTTCTACACCTTCATATAGTCTTTGAGCAACTTGCATAACTTGTGGCGCCGAGAGGTTGAGCCTAATAGAGCCGTCTTGTTGCAAAGTGCTTGTTATATATGGTGCTGGTGCATGAGCTTTCATAACAGAACGCTTTACTTCACCAACAACATAATTGCTGTTTTTAAGTTGATTTATAGTAAACTCTGCTTCTTCTGCACTTGCTGGCTTATATGCTTTGCCATTCTTTTCTTTAAGCAATACTTTAAATTCAGAGCCATCTTTTTTACTTACGTTTGCTTTTAAGTTCCAATATTCTTGTGGCTTAAATGCCAAAATTTCTCTTTCCCTATCAACAACCATTTTAAGCGCAACCGATTGAACACGGCCAGCTGATAAATTATCGTTAAGCCTTGAACTTGCAGCAGGTGAAATACTATAACCTACAAGTCTATCTAAAACCCTTCTTGCTTGTTGCGCATCAACTAGATTCATATCGATTTTTCTTGGACTTGCAAGTGCGTTTTTAACTGCCTTTTCAGAAATTTCGTTAAACTCTATTCTGTTAGCACTATTTATATCAAGTCCCAAAACTTCTGCTAAGTGCCAAGATATCGCCTCACCTTCTCTATCAGGGTCGGTTGCGAGAAATACTTTATCGGCTTTCTTTGCCATTGTTTCTAGTCTTTTTATATCTTGTTTCTTTTCTTGAGAAACAACGTAAAATGGTTCAAAGTTGTTGGCAATTGAAATACCCATATAGTTTACAGGTAAATCTCTGATATGCCCCTTTGATGCATCAACTTTATATTCGCCTTTCAAAAATTTCTCAATCGTTTTTGCCTTATGTGGTGATTCTACTATTATTAACTGCATCTAATCCTCCGAATAGTTACGGACCAATCCGTAAACGTTGCCACTTTTCACAACCACGCCTTTTATTTCCAAGATTGATAGCGTTGCTATTATATCAAACATGCCTTTATTTAACTTGCTGCTTATTTTTTCTATATGCATTGCACCATCAGAAAGAACTTTTATTATATCTTTTTCTTCTGGTGTAAATTCATCAAAATTATTATCGCTCTTAAGAGAGTAAAAGTCTAAAATATCTTCCACACTGTCGGTAAGCATTGCTCCACGCTTTATCAAATCGTTTGCTCCCTCGCCAGAAGCAACTCCAATGCTATATGGAACTGCAAACAAGTCCCTTGCATATTCGCCCGCATACTCAGCCGTGTAAAGCGTTCCACTCTTTTTGCCAGCACTTATTACCACAACGCCTTTTGATAACCCTGCAATTATTCTATTCCTTATAGGAAAATGATATGGCCGTGGCGCTACCGTAGGTGGATACTCACTAAGAGCTAATCCACTTAAACAAACTTTTTCAAAAAGTTCTTTATTAGTGCTTGGATAAACGTTATCAAACCCACCTGCAACAACTGATATTAGGTTTTTCGTTGTGCTAAGTGCACTTTTTATAACCTCACTATCCACACCTTGTGCGATACCTGTCACTAAAGTAAAGTGTTTAGAAAGTGTGCTTGCATAATCTTTTGCTATAGATATTGATAATGGCAAACTTTTTCTGCTCCCTACAATCGCAAAAGAAGTAGTTTTTAACAACTCTAAATTGCCTTTTGCATATAAAACTAATGGTTTAAGTTCTATATCACTGAGCGTATTTGGATAATTTTGCGACTTAAACGTGACGGCAATTATTTGTCTTCTATCAAGTTCGTTCAATATAAAATCAAGATAAGATTGATTTGCAGAACTAACCATTGTTTTGAATTGTTTTTCACCAACGTTTGAAACAACGTAGTCCTTTGCCAACATAAGACCATCGCTGATTTTTGAACTCTTATTCAAAAAGTCATAAATTTGCACTTTATGTTTATATTCAAGACCTATAAAACTATCTAGCCAAATTAAGCTAAGTTCTTCTGTTGTATATTTCATAATTTTAGGTGTGTCTATAACTGATTGCCTCTAGTATGTGTGCCGGCATAATTTGGTCGTAAAGTTCCATATCTGCAATAGTTCTTGCAACCTTTATTATCCTGCTTCTTGCCCTTGGAGACAAGTGCAAGGTTTCGTATGCCCTCTTCAAAATGTCTTCACAGTCTTTTGAAAGTTTACAATATTTTTGTATGTGCTTTTCGCCCATATCACTGTTGGTTAAAATTCCATCGTTTAGAAATCTGTTTTTTTGAATCTGTCTAGTTCTATTTACCCTATTCTTAACAGTTTTAGAACTTTCAGCTTGTTTTTCTTCAGTAAGTTCTGCATATTTAACTTCATCCACTTCTACTTGAATATCTATTCTGTCAAGCAGTGGCCCTGAAATTTTTGATTTATATTTAGCAATCTGAGATGGCGAACAGGTGCAAACTTTTTCTGCCGAACCATAATTGCCACACGGACAAGGATTCATACTTCCACAAAGCATAAAGTTAGCTGGATAGTTAACAGAACCCGTTGCTCTTGATACCGTTATATTGCCATCTTCAAGTGGCTGACGCAAAACTTCTAAACTTGAGCGACTATATTCTGGCATTTCATCCAGAAAGAGCACTCCGTTATGCGCAAGTGAAATTTCGCCTGGTTTTATATGAGAGCCACCACCTGCAAGCGCAACCGTTGTCGCTGTGTGGTGTGGACTTCTAAACGGCCTAGTCAATACTATTCCTTCGCTATCTTTTAACGTGCCCGCAACCGAGTGGATTTTTGTTGTTTCAAGCGCTTCACTAAACGTCATATCAGGCATAATTGTAGGTATGCATTTTGCAAGCATTGTTTTGCCCGTTCCCGGAGCTCCCACAAAAAGCAAGTTATGCCCTCCAGATACTGCAACTTCCAAAGCCCTTTTTGCAACTGCCTGTCCTTTAACCAATGCTAAGTCACTATTATAAACGCTTTTTGATTCTTGCGCTTTAAAATCGTGCTTTTCAACAAATGGCAAGGGTGTTAGCCCTGAAATGTGATCTATAGTTTCTCTTAAACTCTCAACAGCAACAACTTCAATTCCACTAACAAAAGATGCTTCTTTTTCGTTGCCTTTTGGAATAATAAATTTTTTATAGCCTTGCCCAAGTGCAGAAATCAAAGTTGGCAATACCCCGTTTATCCTTCTAACACTTCCGTCAAGAGAAAGTTCGCCCAATAATATAGTTTCTTTTATATCGGCTTCAAGTTGTCCACTCGACATCAAAATACCTATTGCAATTGCAAGGTCAAGTGCCGAGCCTTCTTTCTTTACACCTGCAGGGGCAAGGTTAACCGTTATGTGTTTTATTGGCATATTTCTGCCACTATTTTTAATGGCAGAACGAACACGCTCTTTTGATTCTTTAACAGCAGTATCGGCAAGCCCCACAATATCAAATGCAGGAAGTCCGTTATTAATATCCACTTCAACTTCAATGGCAACACCATCTAAGCCGATGAGCGTAAACCCATTTACTTTTGCAATCATTCCTTTTGTCCCCTTAAAAAAGCCAAAACTCGCTCATTATTATATTATTATATATTATTTTATTTTAAAAGTAAACATATTATATAGGAAAATTAAATTTTTAATAAGCATTTTACTACTTTTTTATTATTAAACCTTACTAAAAAAAGCATAAAAAAAGAACTTGCCTTTGTTTAGACAAGTTCATTTTTCTTTTAAGTAAATTATCTCTTAATTTCTTTAACTTTTGCAGCCTTTCCTGTTCTTGCACGCAAGTAGTAAAGTTTTGCACGACGTACCTTACCGTGTCTTACAACTTGAATGTCTGCAACCTTTGGCGAGTGGATAGGGAATGTCTTTTCAACACCTACACCGAAAGAAAGTCTTCTTACAGTGAAAGTTTCGCTAATGCCACCGTGTTTTCTTGCGATAACGATACCTTCAAAGGCTTGTAATCTTTCTCTATCGCCTTCGATAACTTTTACCATTACCTTAACAGTGTCGCCAACGTTAAATTGTGGGATTGTGCTTTTTAAGTTTTCTTGATTGATTGCATCAATAATGCCGTTCATTTGCTTTTACCTCCAATTTATTAGCGTTCATTGTCAACTTTTTTGCAAGAGGAACGCTCAAAGCGTTTAATATAATATCACATTTTTGCTTTAATTGCAAGCGTTTTACACCCCAAAAGCGTTTAAAATATGATTTATTTTTCCATTTTCTATTTCTACCACGTCAAACCTACATTCACTTTCCATTTTCTTTTCTCGTTGCAAGTAAAAGGTGGCCGACCTATAATATTTTTCTTGTTTTTTTCTATCTACTGCCTCACAAGGCATGCCGTAATTTTCGCTAGTCCTTGTCTTAACTTCAATAAACACAATCGCCTCGTTATCCTGCGCAATAATGTCTATCTCGCCAACGGAAGTTCTATAATTTGTTTTTAATATTTTAAAACCTTTTTTCTTCAAAAAATCAACTGCTAATTTTTCTCCGGCTCTACCCAAAAGTTTTTTATAAAAGTTCTTCTGTGCAATTTGCAAGGGCCTATCTCCTTAATTTTTTCTATATGCGCTTTAGTGCCATATCCTTTGTGTACTTCAAATGAATATTCTGGATATTCTTTTGCATATTCTTTCATTAAATTATCTCTATATACTTTTGCTATGATTGACGCACATGCTATCGTATAGCTATTTAAGTCGCCTTTAACTATATACTCGGCGTTAATTTTTAAGCCTATATCATTGCCATCAACTAAAGTTATATCTGGCTTAACGCTTAAAGTTTCAACGGCTTTCGTCATGCATTTTTTAACTGCGTTTAAAATGTTTATTTCATCAATTTCCTTTTCAGAAACTTCTTGAATAGAGTAGCAAATAGCCTTTTCTTTTATAATAGGATAAAGTTTCTCTCTTTTTTTTTCGGTTAGCTTTTTGCTATCGTTTACACCATCTATAATGTCATCCAAAGGCATTATAACCGATGCACAAACGACAGGCCCTGCAAGTGGACCTCTGCCCACCTCGTCTACGCCTGCAATATACTTTTTTCCACTACTTAAATGTTTTCTTTCGTATATAAGCTTATCCATATTAGTCGAGAATAATTTTCCCTATTCTTCCTTTTCTAAAGTCATCTATAATGGCTGTTGCACAGCGCTCGTAATCATACTCGCCACCCCTTCTCAAAAAGCCACGGCGAACACAAATTGCGTTAAAAAGTTCAAGTGTCTCAACCTCTAAATCATCAATACCATACTTGCTTTTTAATAAGTCTGGATAACTTGTCTTTAACTCATTTAAAAGTTCATATGCAAGGTCGTTAAAGTCAATATTTGCATCGTTCATACTGCCGATATAAGCAAGATGTTTTGCAAGCACCTGATTATCAAACGCAGGTGGCATTGTGCCTGGTGTATCTAATAGTTCAAGCTCTCTAAGTCTTACCCACTGCTTGCCTTTGGTCACGCCTGCCTTATTACCTGTGATAGTCTTTTTGCCACCACAAAGTGCGTTTATAATAGTAGACTTTCCCGTATTAGGAATGCCTGCAACCATAATTCTAATAGGCTTAAAAACACCCTTTCTTTTGTTATTTTCAAGTTTATCTTTAAGCAAAGAAAAAATTTTGTTATAAAGAAGGTCAACAGCCCTTTTATCCATCGCACTAACGGCTATAACCTCTTTTTCTTCCTGCCCAAATTCAGCAATCGTTTTCTTTATATCCACACTTTCAACAAGGTCGCATTTATTGAGAACGTATAACACTTTTTTGTTTGCAAAAAGCTTATCAAGCTTAGAATTAAGCGATGCTCTTGGCGCTCTTGCATCAAGCACAATCATCACCCCATCAACTGCTTTTAAGTTTTCTTCCATCATGCGCATTGCTGCCGTCATGTGACCTGGAAACCATTGTAAATGCTTCATTTTTTCTCCTGTTTAACTAAATCTGGACGATTTTTTAGAGTTATTTCTAAGGATTTTTGTCTTCTCCACTCCTCAATTTTTGCGTGATGGCCACTTGTTAAAACTTCTGGAACTTTAATGCCCATAAACTCTTGAGGACGTGTATATTGTGGATATTCAAGCATTCCACTTGCAAAGCTTTCTTGCTCGAGAGAGTCTGAACTAATAACGCCGTCAACGTATCTTGCAACGGCATCTACAACTGCCATTGCAGGAATTTCGCCACCTGTTAAAACAAAGTCGCCAATAGACAATTCCTCATCAATATAAAGGTCTATAACCCTTTGGTCAACACCTTCATAATGCCCACAAAGTAAAAGCAAGTGCTTATCTTTAACATACTCTAAAACTACTTTTTGATTGAAAGTTCTACCTCTTGGCGATAAAAATATGCGTCTTGCCATATGGTCAGGGTCAAGTGCTTCTATTGCGCTTGCAATAGGCTGAGCCATCATAACCATACCTGCTCCACCACCAAACGGAGTATCATCGCACTTATTATGTTTATCAAGGGTATAATCCCTAATATCAACGATATTAAGTTCGAGTTTTTTACTTTCTACAGCCCTTCCTATTATGCTTGTTTTAAGTGGTGTAAACATTTCTGGAAACAGCGTTAAAATGTCAATTTTCATAACATGAAACCTCGTTTAATCGCTTGTCGTTTACAACAAATTGTTTGTTAACAACGTCCACTTTTTCAACTAAATCGTTTAGGAAAGGAAATCTTAAAATCCTGTCGTCTATGCACTTAACCGTAATAACGTCTGTGCGAGAAGAAAAAATATCTGTGATTGTTCCAATAACGCCTTTTTGTTGACTTATTACTTGACAACCTATAATATCAGCAACAAAATATCTGCCTTCCTCTAGAGCGACAGCATCTTCTCTTTTAACGTGCAAAAACTTACCACGGAAAGTTTCAGCAGTATCTCTATCATTAATGCCAAAAAGTTGCACAAAAACGGTTGGTCCACTAATGATAGTGCCCAAAACCTTGTGTGTTTTTTGGTCAATTATAACCTCTTTTAAGTTTTTATAACGATTTATATCATCGGTTAAAGGTTGAACTTTTAGTTGCCCCTTTATGCCTTGTGGCTTTAAAATTAAGCCGATTTTTAAAGTATCTTCCATTTTTCTTTATTGATAGAAAAACGGGGAAATTATTCCTTTTCCCCGCGTTCTACGATTTCAATATTGTATTTTAGGTTTTCTTTTTGCGAACCAACACGCACCAAAGTACGGAGTGCCTTTGCAATTTTGCCTTGGCGCCCTATAACTTTGCCCATATCGCTTGCATCAAGTGTAATCGTCACGTTTACATTTTTACCATCATTAACTATATCATAGTCTATTTGGTCTGGTTTTTCTGCAAAACGATTAACCACGTACTTTATAAGCTCTATCATAATAACACCTTATAAAGCTACTATTACTTAGAAGACTTACGAACCTTCGTCTTAGCTGGCGAAAGCTTGTCTGACTTTGGAATAATACCCTTGTTTACGAGTATGTTTTTAACTGTTTCAGTTGGTTGAACGCCTTTAGAGAGCCAATCTTTAGCCTTTGCTTCATCGATAACGATTTCTGCTGGTTGTGCGATTGGGTTATAGTGACCTACTTTGTCAATATATGCTCCATCACGTGCGTTTCTGCTGTCTGTAATTACGATACGGTAGAAAGGTGATTTTTTGTCTCCCATTCTTGTCAATCTCATTTTTACTGCCATTGTTCTTTTCTCCTTGTTTTTTATTAAAATTTAAACATTTTATTATTTTTCATTTGTTTCATCATCACTTTGGTTTGCTCAAATTGTTTTAATAATTTGTTAACCTCTTGTACGCTTGTGCCACTACCCTTTGCTATTCTGGTTTTGCGTGATGAGTTTATTATTTGTGGATTTTCACGTTCATACATTGTCATTGACTGAATTATTGCCTTTGTTGTGGCTATCTTTTTTTCATCAATGTCGTTTTCGTTTATTTTGAATTTACTTCCCATGCCCGGTAGCATTGCAAGTATATCTCTTATGCCACCCATCTTTTTCATGGTTTCAAACTGCATTAAGTAGTCGTCTAACGTGAAAGAATTTTTTCTGAATTTTTCTTCTAACTTCTTTGCTTGCTCTTCAGTGACTGCTTCTTGCGCCTTTTCAATAAGCGAAAGCACGTCTCCCATGCCGAGTATTCGGTTTGCCATTCTGTCTGGATAGAACGGCTCTAAATCGCCAAGTTTTTCGCCCACAGAACAGAACTTGATAGGCTTGCCTGTCACGGCTTTCATTGAGAGTGTTGCACCACCCCTTGTGTCGCCGTCAAGTTTAGTTAAAACTAAGCCGGTCACTTCAAGCCTTTTATTAAAGGTGTCTGCCACTTCAACGGCAACTTGACCTGTCATTGAGTCAACTACAAGCAAAATTTCGCTAGGGCTTACTTTTTCTTTGATTTCTTCAAGCTCTTTCATCAAATCTTCATCGATTTGTAATCGACCTGCCGTGTCGATAATAACTGTGTCAAAACCAAAAGATTTAGCGTGTTTAACGCCTTCCATTGCTATTTTAACAGGGTTTCCTTGCCCCTTTTCAAAAACAGTGCAACCTGCCTTTTCGCCCACAACTTTTAACTGATTTATGGCTGCAGGACGATAAACGTCACAAGCAACTAAAAGTGGCTTTTTGCCTTGTTTTTTAAGCATTAAACCGAGTTTACCAACAAGCGTTGTCTTACCAGCACCTTGAAGACCTGCCATCATAATTACTGTTGGTGGATTGCTATTCACGGCAAGCTTGCTGCTCGAACTGCCCATAAGTTCAATGAGTTCTTCATTAACAATTTTAATAACTTGTTGGGTTGGGCTTAAACTCTTTAAGATTTCTTGCCCTACAGCACGCTCGCTAACTCTAGCAACAAAAGACTTAACAACCGATATATTAACATCGGCCTCTAAAAGAGCAATTCTAACTTCTCGCATAGCAGTTTTGATTTCAAGTTCAGTGAGTCTGCCGTGCTTTGTAAGTTTGCTAAATATATGATTAAGTTTTTCGCTAAGTCCCGAAAAAAGTGCCATTATTTACCTACAATTTCTAAAATTTGTTGTGAAAGCTCATTATTACAAGCTTTTATCTTGCTAGATATCTCAATTAGTTTTTGGTTTTTTTCATAAACCCCTAAAACTTTTTCATATTCATCAAGCTTTGCCTTAACCGTTTTTATGGCTGCATAAACGCTTTGGCGAGTGTTCCCGTCTGGCTCTGCGATTTCCGAAAGTGATAAATCTAAGCAGTAGTGACAAGAAAATATCTCTCGTTGTCTTTCGGTAAGAAGTCCTTGATAAAGTTCAAAAAGTTCTGTATATCTTAAATCTTTTTCCATAAAAAAACCAAAGGTGTAAAACAAAATTGCTTTACACCTTGATATTATATAGTTGTATATCCTGTTTGTCAAGCGTTTTAACAAACTTTTTAGTATTTTAAAAAATATTAATATTTGTTAACGATTTCAAGCATTTTATCGTATAACTTTTCCATATCTTCTATAAGCTTAAATTGTGTTCTTGCTCTATCTAAGTTATGATTTTCTCTCTTAATATGGAAGTAAACGTCTCCGTCAAGGTGGTCTGTTAAGAATCTCATACCACATTCATAAGTCATTAAAATTGCACCGAAAGCAAGGTTTTCTTTTTCGATTTTAGTGATGCTATCGCCAAGTGCCGAGCAGTAGCCTTTAACGTATTGTTCAAATAGGTTAATATCAAAGTTTACCTTAGATAAATCTTGTTCATCTTCGGCAGCAGGGTTGCAACCAAATCTAATGCTATCGCCAAAGTCATAACAAATGCTACCTGGCATAATTGTGTCAAGGTCGATAACTGCAACAGGTTCGCCCGTTTTGTTGTCGAGCATAACGTTATTTAACTTTGTATCGTTGTGAGTCACCTTTGTTGGCATTTCGCCACTTGCTAATAGGTCAACGATTCTTGAGCAATAGTCCTTTCTATCAAGAACGAATTTGATTTCTTTTTCAACGTCTTTTGCTCTGCCAGACTTATTAAGTTCTAACGCTTTTTTAAAGTTTTCAAATCTAATAGCTGTGTTATGGAAGTTTGGCAAAACTTCATAAAGCTTAGTTGCATCAAACTCTGCAAGAAGATTTGCAAAGTTGCCAAAAGCAACTGCGCTTTGATAAAAATGTTCTGGTTTTTCTACCACTTGATATGCAATTGCATCGGTTATAAATTTATATACTCTAAAATATGCATCACAGCACTTGCAATGGTGATATGCCTTGCCTTCAAGCGTATATACAAGTGATAAACTCTCTCTATCAGGGTTTCCACCTCTACTCATTATTTTTTGTCTATTGAATTCTGTCACAAGTTTGATATTGTTCATAAGTCCTTCAACGTTTGTAAACAAGTTGCTATTTATTCTTTGCAAAATGTAGTTTACCTTTTCACCGTTGTTATCAACAACAGCAAGATAAGTTTCGTTGATGTGACCTTCGCCATATCTTTCGCAAGAAATAAGTGTGCCCTTAATGTCAAATTTAGAAATAATCTTTTCAAAATCGTATGCCATAATCTTTCTTCCTTTTATGTTTTTAATTTTTAATTTTTTAATGTTAATTGATTTTTACTCTAAACCTTTAGCCTTTCTCTTTAATCTCATTTCTGTGTTTAGCGTCTTTTTTCTTATTCTTATGTTCTTAGGTGTTATTTCAAGCATTTCGTCATCATTGATAAATTCCATTGCCTCTTCTAAGCTCATAAGTTTTGGAGTTTCAAGCCTTAATGCGTCGTCAGAGCCAGATGCACGAGTGTTTGTCAAATGCTTTTTCTTACAAACGTTAACGGTAATATCCTCATTCTTTGGGCAAACGCCAACTACCATACCCTCATACACGTCAACGCCAGCACCTATAAATAATTGTCCTCTGCCTTGAGCATTAAATAAGCCATAAGTCACGGCTTCGCCCGTTTCAAAAGCTACTAGTGAGCCTGTTGAACGCCTTTCGATATCGCCCTTAAAGTCTTCATAGCCATAAAATAGTGTGTTAAACACACCTTCGCCACGGGTTTCTGTTAAAAATTGGCTCTTATATCCGAATAAACCCCTTGCAGGAACCTTAAATTCAAGCCTTATTCTGCTTCCGATATTTTCCATTTGAAGTAGTTCACCCTTTCTAACGCCCATGCTTGAAAATACCGAACCTGTTTTGTCTTCTGGCACGTCTACAACAAGCCTTTCCATAGGCTCTTTTAACACGCCGTCTATTTCTTTATACATAACCTTAGGTGCGCCTACTTGGAATTCATAGCCTGCCCTACGCATTGTTTCTATTAAGATTGAAAGGTGCATTTCGCCCCTACCACATACTCTATATGAGTCTGCGCTATCCGTTTCTTCAACTCTTAAAGATACGTCTTTGAGCATTTCCTTAAATAGCCTATCCCTTAAGTGCCTTGTGGTGACAAACTTACCTTCTTTGCCAGCAAATGGACTATCGTTAACGCTAAATAACATCTCTACGGTAGGTTCACTTATCTTTACAAACGGAACAGGTTCTACTTGTAATGGAGAACAAATTGTGTCACCTATAGAAATGTTTTCAATACCACTAACGCAAACTATATCGCCTGCTTTGGCATTTTCTACGGCAACTCTATTTAAGCCTTCTATCTGATATATACTAACTAACTTGCCTTTAACTTCCTTACCCGTCACGTTATAGTTGCAAGTTTGAACGTCTTGATTAACTTGTGCTTTGCCCCTTTCAATTCTACCAATACCTATTCTACCAACGTATTCGTTATAGTCGATTGAAGAAACAAGCATTTGGAACGGACCTTCATCATCTACTTCTTGTGGGTCAAAATGATTAATGATAGCATCAAAAAGTGGGGTTAAATCTTCTCCCTGAGTTTTGCAGTCAACACTTGCCGTACCAGCCCTTCCCGAACAGAAAATGATAGGACTTTCTATTTGTGAATCGTTTGCGTTTAGGTCAAAAAGAAGTTCTAAAATTTCGTCTTGAACTTCAGACAGCCTTGCATCAGGCCTATCAACTTTGTTTACAACGATAATTAACTTATGGTTAAGTTCTAGTGCCTTTTGCATAACGAACCTTGTTTGTGGCATAGGCCCTTCGCAAGCGTCTACAAGCACCAACACACCGTTTACCATTTTTAACACACGTTCTACTTCTCCACCAAAGTCTGCGTGACCCGGTGTGTCTATAATGTTGATTTTTACACCTTTATAAAATGCCGATGTATTTTTTGCTAAAATGGTTATACCTCTTTCACGCTCTAAGTCGCCAGAGTCCATAACCCTATCCATAACGTCTTGATTGTCTCTAAAAATACCACCTTGCTTTAGCATTTCGTTTACTAAAGTTGTTTTGCCGTGGTCAACGTGCGCAATAATGGCAACGTTTCTTACATCTGTCCTTTTCAAAATCTTACTGTCCTTATATTAAATTTCACTTTCCCGTTTTATTTTATTTCAGACAAAACTGCAACTATTGTTTTTGCATCTTTAATTTGTCCATTTTCTATCATTTTTTTCACTGTGTTCTTATCAATCCACTCGGCTGATAAAAACTCATCCTCGTCAAGGCAACTTTTAGTTTCAACAAACTCTGTTGCCTTATATATTCTTATAATTTCATTTGTGTATGCAGGTGTAGGATAAATATCAAACATTTTTTCTACCCTTTTTGCTCTTATCCCGCCTTCTTCTTCAAGTTCACGAATAGCCGTTTGCATAGGGTCTTCACCCTCGTTAAGTTTGCCTGCCGGTATTTCATAAAGTTCTTCTTTATATGGATATCTAAACTGTTTTACAAGCAAAACTTTGCCGTCTTTTTCGCAGTAAACGGCACTTCCCCCACTATGCTCAACCATTTCGCGAATAGCAGGCGTGCCATCTGGCAAAGTGATATCATCTTTTCTAACCGAAAGTATTTTGCCCTTATACACATACGTCTTGTTAAGAGTTTTTTCCTTAAATTCCATCAAGCACACCTTTTAATAACTTAAACACTTTTTTTGCTCTGCCAAAAAACAAGAAAACGTGTGCCTTTGTCATAAACTTATAAGCAACGTAAGCATAAATAATAGCATCTCTATCTTCGCTTGTAATTGCATTTGCAAGCATATCGATAATTAAAAGCATTTCTTCACATTTTTCTTCTTCCATCTTTTTTGCTTTTAATTTTTGCTTATCTTTAAGAAGTATTTCTTTAATTTTTTTTACGTTTTCGCCATAAACTTTTTGAGCGAGTTTCTTTTCTCTTTCAATTCTTTCTTCTTCTTCAGCAATTTGTTTTGCCTTTTGATTTTCAAGCTGACAAAGTGCTTCAACAGGGTCTTGAAGTTTGCCTTCTATAACGCTTTCCATAAGCACTTTAACTGCTTTTACAAATGGTCTAATCATAGCGTTTATAAATGCATCATAGCCAGAAGCAAAACTGCCGTCAACATAAAAATACTTGTTTAAAAAACTGCTCATTTCCACACGTTTAGCATCAATATCAACCAATAAACTAAATGTAAAAGCAAGAAGTTCTTTAGAACTTTGAGGAAGAACGAATTCTCCCTTATCCGTAGAAAGATATGGGCTTTTAATCAAATATTTTTTTTCAGCTGCTTCCCTATCAAAATCTGTTAAGCAATTTTTAAAAATTGCAATCAACGTTTCTGAAGAAGCAATGGCTTTTAACAAACCAACAATCTTAATATCGGCAAGAATATACTTAGAATCAATAAACTCCTGTGCGCGCTCTAAAAATAAATCTAATTCTTCTCTTTTTGTCAAGGCTTTGTCCTCCATAACGATTTTAAGTTTTATAAAATTATTACTCTTCTAAAAAATGACATAATTTAACACATACATTATAACACATTTTTAATGCAATATAAACTTTTTTTTGCCGTTATTTTTCAAATTTTTACATAAAGTTCTTTACAAATTTAGTTTTTGTGCTATAATTAAAGGCAATAATAGGAGAAATTTTGGTTTATGCAAGTCAAAGGTGATTCGTCATTAAACAAATTAATATTGTTATTCGTCTTTGACAAGATGGAAGTTCCGCTGTCAGAAAACACAGTTCTAGATATGTGTTGTTCGTCAAACAACTGGCTTGCATATATGGATTGTCAACCTATTTTAAATCAACTTCTTGATTGCGGTTGGATTTATAATATAGGTAATGCAGG